>CAZPUH010000394.1:0-1997 GCA_964589215.1 uncultured Myxococcales bacterium
CGCCCGCGCCGGGGCTGGCTCCCGCGGCACCGGTCGCCGGCGCTCCCGCGGCGCGGGCGGCGGGGTCGGCTGCCTTCGACGACTTCCGCCGGCGGACCAGGATCGGGGCCTGGGGCGAGGGGCAGCTCTTCGTCGACCAGTCGTCCAACACCGACACGAAGCTGCGGTGGATCGCGCTGTCCCTCGAGCACCGCCCGACCGACTGGTTGCGGATCGCCGCCGCCGCACAGCTGGAGGACGGGCGCCACTTCGGGATGCAGGAGGTGCTGCTGGAGGTCGCTCCACTCCGGGGGCTGGGCGCGCGCGCCGGACTGCTGCGGCTGCCGGTCGGCCTCGGCAACCTCGAACCCGAGCCCACCGCCGAGCTGGCCGTCGACCGGCCGCTGACAGACCAGCTGATCATCCCCATGGTCTGGCGCGAGCTGGGCGCGGGCATTTTCGGAGAGGTGGTTCCGGGGCTGCGTTACCAGGGCGCCGTCGTGAGCGGCCTCGACGCCAGCGGCTTTTCGCCGGTGGCGCCATTTTGGGCCGGACGCGGCGACGGTAGCAGCCTGGCCATCCACGACGCCGCCGTGACCGGCCGCCTGGAGCTGGCCGACCTGCCGCCGGGCCTGATCCTGGGCGCCGCCGGCTACTTCGGCGGCGCGGCCCACGGCCTGCCGGAGCTCTCGGGCGTGCGCGCCGGCGTCGTCGAGGGAGATCTTCGTTACCGGCGGCACGGGCTCACGGTGCGCGCCGAGTACGCCCGCCTCTACGTCGTCAACTCGTACCTCGTGAACGACTATCTGGGGCTGCTGGGGCAGAGCGCGGTGCCGGCCCGCGGGCGCGGCTACTACGTCGAGCTGGGCTACGACCTGCTGCAGCTCGCCGGCCGCCCGGGCAAGCAGGCGCTGGAGCTCTTTGCCGCGTACGAGAACATCGACGTGCGCAGCCAGATGTCTCCGTACAACTACAACCCGCCGGCGATCACCGGCCCAGGGCAGCTGCCGCCGGAGGCGCCGTCGCCCGCGCGGAACTTCGTGCGGGGCGGGCTCGACTACCGGCCGCGGCCGGCGCTGGTGTTGAAGGTGGACGTGCAGGTGGCGCTGAACGCCGTCGGCGTCCCGGGCGTCCCGCTGCAGGTCGCGCCCGGCGCGCCGGGGGTGCCGCGGACCATCGGGACGGACGCCATAGACGCTGCCCGGGGGGCCACCCGCGTCGGCGTGGCCCTGGGCTTCAACTTCTAGGCGGCTTCAGGCGCCGTTCCTGGCGCTCAGTTCGCGCACTGCAGGGCCAGCACCGTGATGTTGTCGGTGCCGCCGGCGGCGTTCGCCGCCTCGATCAGGCTGGCGACGGCGCTCTCGAGGTCGGGCGCGGCGCGCACGAGCTCCAGCAGCTTGGCGTCCTCGACCATCCCCGACAGCCCGTCCGAGCAAAGCAGGAACGTGTCCCGGTCCTGGATGTCGTGCGCCAGCACGTCGACCTGCACGTGCTCACGCATCCCCAGGGCGCGCGTGATCACGTTCTTGTGCGGGAACTTGCGCTGCTCGTCCTCGGACATGTTGGGCTTCGCGTCCTTGTAGTCCTCGAGCAGCGAGTGGTCGCGGGTCATCTGCTGGATGGTGCCGCCCCGGATGCGGTACGCGCGCGAGTCGCCGACGTGCGCGATGTAGAATTTGTCGCCCACCACCTGGCCGCTGACGATGGTGGTGCCCATCCCCTTCAGCTTCATCTCTTTGCTGGCGGCCTGGAAGATGCGCTGGTTGGCCATCTTGATGCCGACCACCAGGCGGTTTTCCACGTAGGAGAGGTGGCGGTCCATCTTGTACGGCCAGGTCGCCTCTTCGTCCTTGGTCCGGGCGTAAAACTCCTGGATGACGTCGGCGGCCATTTTGGACGCGACCTCGCCCGAGGCGTGTCCGCCCATCCCGTCGGCCACCAGGAACAGCTGTTCGTCCTCGATCAACGAGAAGTAATCCTCGTTGTGGTTGCGCTTGAGGCCGACATCCGTCTTCGCC
>CAZPUH010000395.1:0-3749 GCA_964589215.1 uncultured Myxococcales bacterium
GTGCCGCGCCGTGAGGAAGCCAACGTCGTCGTTCCGACCGCAGCAATCCGCGCCTGGCGTGCGGACGCGTGTCGGACAATATAGGGTGCCAGGCGACATTGCCTCACGTGTACAGGCAGGTCATCCATGGATCTACCGCGACGCTCTGGGGCCGCGCGGCATTTCGGAGGACACCGGCACTGTCGTAGAGATCCTGTCTGGGAACCGCGAATTTGTTGCGCGCGGTTTCGTCGATCGTGAACACGCGATTGCCGTCCGAATCTTGACGCGCAACTCGCACGAAAATGTCGCGCCCGGACGAGGCGCGATTGCGGAGCGTTTCGCTCGCGCGATCGCGCTGCGCAAAGCGCTGTTCGGCGCAGCAATGCCGGAAGCGAGCCGCATGTTCAGCGGCGAAAACGAGGGACTGCCCGGCGTGACCGTCGATCGTTACGGCGAGTTCGTCGTTGCGCAATGGTTGTCCGCGGGCGCTCTTCCGTGGCGCGATGAACTCTATGGGGCCATCGAGCGTGAATTGTCCCCCGCGGCCATTTATGAGCAAAGAAGACTCCGGCCTCTAGGAGGTTCCGCGCCGCCCGAACCGGCGGTGCGTGTGAGCGGCGAGGAGGCCCCCGTCGAGCTGGTCGTGTCGGACGCCGGGTGTCGGTTCGGGGTGGACGTGACCGCGCCGATGGGCGTCGGCCTCTTCCCGGACATGCGCCTCGGCTGGGCGGCCGTGGCGGCGCGCGCGTCGGGCCGCCGGCTGTTGAACCTGTTCTCGTACACGGGCGCCTTCTCGGTGCGCGCGGCGAAGGCCGGCGCGGCCGAAGTGGTCGCCATCGATCTGGCCGCCAAGGCGCACGCCCGCGCGCGCCGCAACTACGAGCTGTCCGGCCTCGATCCCGCCAAGCTCGAGGCGATCACGGCCGACGTCATCAAGACGCTGGACCGCTTCGCCGACCGCGGGCGGCGCTTCGATCTGATCGTCTGCGATCCGCCGACGTTCTCGCAGGGGCCCGCCGGCCAGTTCCAGGTGGCTCGCGACCTGGCGCGCCTCGCCGCGGGGTGCGCGCTGGTGCTGGAGACGGGCGGCCTGCTCGTGTTCGCGACGAACTCGACGAAGGTGTCCGCCGCCGAGGTCGACAAGGCGCTGGGCGAAGGCGGCGCCGCCGCGGGCGCCGACCTGCGCATCGTCGAGCGCGTGGGTCTGCCCCCGGACTACCCGGTCGCGCCGGGGTTTCCCGAGGGCAACTACCTGAAAGTCGTGGTCGCCGCCCGAGCCTAACCGGCCCGGCGGGGACGCAACCTCTGACTAGCGGTGCTTCTCGGGCGGGCGCAGCCCGCGCGCCTTCACCTCGTCGATGAAGTGGCGGACGGTCCCTTCGACCGACTCGTTGAACCGCACCTTGGCCCCGGCGATCTCACGCAGCGCCGTCACGGCCGGCTTGTTCGTGCAGGCGACCAGCGGGCGTCCGCCGTTGGCGAGCTGACGCGCGCGCTCGGCGGCGAGCACCACCAGCGCGAACCGGTTGTTGACCTTCTCCAGACAATCTTCGACGGTGACGCGAGCCAAAAGAACCTCCAGGGACGACTGTTGCGGTGAGGGAAGGGGCGGAGTCTAGTCCGCGCGTCAGGCGGAAGTCAAAGCCGCAGCTGGGCAAAATCCGGGCTCGTCCGCGCGTTGACATTTCGAGCGCCCGGACGAGTTCGGTTGCAAAGCGTGTCCAGACCCGTAAGCTTTCTTCATTAATTTTTTTTGGTCGCCGTGCTTCTTCTGGGGAGGAGGGGCTCGGGGAAAGTGGCGGGCCGATGCCGATTACCGTGAATTGGAGCGATCTGGAGATTGCGTTCGAGCGCAACTCTCCGGATCAAGAGAGCTTTTTGGATCTGGAGAACGGCGATCTGCTGGCGATCGTCGAGGGTGAGCCGGATGCCGCTGCGCGGCGCGCACGCGTCGCCACCAACCCGGAGCGCTACCTGCGCATCGATCCGGCGTCCTCGCGCGAGCAGTACCGCTGGATGGAGCGGTTCGTCTCGTCGGTCTCGGACGAGGCCCTGCGCGAGCGGCTGCTGATCGCCATCGACGGCAAGGGCGCGTTCCGGCGGTTCAAGGACGTGCTGCTGGCGTTCCCCGCCGAGCGCGAGCGGTGGTTCGGCTACCGGTCCGAGCTGCTGCACTTCCACATCCAGACCTGGCTCGATCACATGAAGATCGAGGTCAGCAACCCACCGCCCTGGGGCCGCGTCGAGCAGCCGGCCGAGCCGCTGGAGCTTCCGCGCGCGATTCCCTCGGGCGAGGCGCCGGGCGAGATTCTGCGGCGCCAGGCGCGCGAGCTGCTGGACGAGATCCCGGCCGCCGAGCTGCCGCCGGCGCTCGCGTTCCTCGAGTTCCTGCGCGACCGCGGCGCCAGCCTCCTGCTGGGCATTCCAGCCGATCGCCCGCGCGACGACGACGACGACCAGGACGACGACTTCAGCCCGCCGGCCATGGCGCGCTGAAGCGCGCGGGCGGGGTCAACCCTCGGCGGCGGTCTTTTCCTGAGCGGCGCGCGGGGGCGGCGTCCAGATCCAGCCGTCACGCAGCCGCGCTTCGTCCTCGCGCGGCTCGGCCGCCGCGGGGAGAACCCAGCCGTCGCGCGCCCACAGAAAGCCGGTGAACGCGCAGATGACGGCTTCGAACAGGTGGTCGCTCTGGATGCAGAGCTCTCGCCACACGCCCGGTCCGAACCGCAGCTCGTCGGACAGCGCCTCCAGGATGCGCGCCCGGGTCTCACGCTCGCGCAGGTGCTTCTTGAACGGCGTGGTCAGCCCCAGCATCGAGAGCGTCGCCTTCGGGTAGGCCTCGATCAGGTTCTCGTTGAGGCGGAAGCGGTCGGCCAGCGCGCGCAGCAGATGCGCCGCCCGCGCCGCCAGCGGGCCCGTGCCCTGACCCAGCCCCTCGCGCGCGACGATGCCCATCCGCAGCGCCAGGTGGACCTCGGTCGCGCGCTGCGTGTAGGGGGTGATCGGGGGCTTGCCGCGCCGGCTGTCGCGGTCGTGCCGCTGGTCGGGCGTGCCGGCCAGCGCCCGCATCTCGACCACCGACGGGTCGACACAGGCGCCCTGCCCGGGGCAGATCGGCACCGCGCACCGCAAGCAGGGGGGCAACGTCAGCGGCGCGTCCACGCACAGCAGAGTCTCGTCGCCGTACTGGCGAACGGTCTCGATCAGCGCCGCGTCATAGAACGGGACCGCGCCGTTGCGCGGGGCGATGTCGACGACGGTCGCGCCCGCCCCGTCGACGCGCAACGTGGCGAGGGCGGTCTTCTTCCCTTTGCCGCCGCCGAGGTCGATCCCCAGCACGTGGACGAAATTGCGCGCCTTCACGTTGGGTCAGCCTGCGGGATCGGCCGGCACCCGTCAACCTTTGACTTGACCGCCGCGGCCCCGTATTCTTGCGGGTGAAACGCGCCGGGACCCTGTGTGGCCTGGACGAGGTTTCAGATGCGTCGGACCCTCTTCAAATCGAAGATACACCGCGCGACCGTCACGCAAGCAGACCTGGACTACGAAGGGTCCGTGACGATCGACGCAACGTTGATGCGGGCAGCAAACATTCTGCCCTACGAGAAGGTTGCGATCTGGAATCGCACCAACGGCGCGCGGCTCGAGACGTACGCGCTTGAGGGTGCGCCCGGGTCGGGGGTCATCTGCGTGAACGGCGCGGCGGCCCACCTGGCGCGGCCGGGCGACATCGTCATCATCGCGACGTTCGCCGAGGCGGCCGACGA
>CAZPUH010000396.1:0-3699 GCA_964589215.1 uncultured Myxococcales bacterium
GCGGGCCGCCACCTCGATCAGCGAGCTGACGTTGCGGCCGGGACTGACGGGAATGCGCAAGAGCGGCACCTGCACCTCCAGGATCGGATACACCATTTCGTCCAGGCCCAGGCGATCGTGGCTCTCGCTCTGGTCCCAGCGGATCAACTCCAGCACCAGCTCGATCCGCTTCTCGTCGCGGACGGCGGCCACACCGAACATGTCCTTGATGTTGATGATGCCGAGCCCCCGGACCTCCATGTGGTGCTTGATCAGCTCCGAGGCCCAACCCACCAGCAAGTTACCGGAGGTGCGGCGCACCTCGACGAGGTCGTCGGCCACCAGCCGGTGCCCGCGCATGATGAGATCCAGCGCCGCCTCGGACTTCCCGATGCCGCTCTTGCCCAGCAGCAGCACGCCGATGCCGAGGACGTCCATCAGCACCGCGTGGATGCTGGCCGTGGGCGCCAGCTGCAGCTCGAGGTACTTCTGGATCTGGTCGATCGCCGTCGACGAGACCAGCGGCGTCCGCAGCAGCGGCACGCCCAGGCGGTCGGCGCTCTCGCACAGCAGCGTGGTCGGCTCCAGGTCCTTCGTCACCACCACGCAGGCGGGGTTCAGGCTGAAGAACGAATGCACCGACTGGCGGGCCTGCTCCGGCGACAGCGTCTCGAGGTAGGCGATCTCGGTGGCGCCCAGGATCTGCACGCGCTCCGGGTGCACCTGGCGGACGAAGCCCGCCAGCGCCAGGCCGGGCTTCTGGATGCGGTGGATCGTGATCTGCCGCGACAGGCCGCTCTCGCCGGCGACCAACGTCAAACGCAGCCCCGAGCCATCCTCCAGCAAGGAGCGGACGGTGAGGGTCGGCGTCACGCCCGGATAATACCCGAGCGAGGGACGATCAGTACTTGGCGTCTTCCTCGGCGATGACCTGGTACATCGCGGAGCTGCTGGGGGCCGCCAGCAGGCGCTGCCGGAACTCGGGGTCGCGGAACAGCCGCGACAGGCGGGCCAGCGCCTTGAGGTGCACCCCCGTCGAGCTGGCGGGCGCCACCAGCATGAAAATCAGGTAGGTCGGCTTGCCGTCGATGGATTCGAATTCGATGCCGTTCACGGCCCGACCGAGGACCCCCACCAGGTGGCCCACGGAATCGAGCTTGCCGTGCGGGATGGCGATGCCGTCGCCGATGGCGGTCGAGGCCAGCAGCTCGCGCTCTTCCAGCACGTGCCGCAGGACCGCCGCGTCCACCCCGGGCACCACCTTCGCCAGGCGGTCCGACAGCTCCGCCAGGACGGCCGGCTTGCTGGTGGCGTCCATGTCGGCCACCACGCAATCGGGCTGGAGAAAGTCGACGACCCGCATGGTTTCTCCCCAGGGCCCGCCCCTTCAGCGCGCCGGCGTCCCCCCTGCCCTGCCCCCGGGAGCTCCGGCGCCCGTCGTCGTTGCGATGAGGCCGTAGTTTCCGTCGCGGCGGCGGTAGAGGACGGTCATCGCCTCGGTGTCGGCGTCCGTGAACACCAGGATCTCGTCGCCGAGCAAGTTGAGCTGCATGACCGCGTCCTCGACCGTCATGGATCGGGCGGTCACGCGTTCATCTTTAATGATCCGGTAGCCGGGGCTGGGCGGGGGCTCGGCGGGCGGGGCCGCGGCCGAGGGTTCGCCGCTGGACGGGCGCGGCTCGATCTCCTCGGCGGGGATGACCCGCTCGCGCACGGTGGCCGCGGGGCCGCCGTGGGGCTTGTGGTCACGGATCTTGTCCTTCCAGCGCCGCACCTGGCGCTCGATGCGGGCCGTGGCCAGGTCGATCGAGGAGTACATGTCCTCGGTCGTCTCCTTGGCGCTGACGACCAGGCCGCTGGGCAGCGAGAGGCTGATGTCGCAGCAGTGGTGGAACCCGCGCTCCACCGAAAACACCGCGTGCGCGGTGATCGGGCCTTTGAAGTACTTCCGGATCTTGTCCAGCTTCTCCGCGGTGTATTCGCGTACGGCCTGGGAACCGTCCATGTGACGAAACGTGGTCGAGAGCTGCATCCGGCGCTCCTCTTTCGCCGCGACTTCTACCGCATTTTCCCGTCGAGGGACAGGATCGACTAGAAATCGTCCGGCTCGGAAAACGATCGCCTCAGAATACCTGGCGGCGCTTCGAGCTGGAGAGGATGCGGAGCTGCTCGCGGTACTTGGCGACCGTCCGGCGCGCGATCTCGATGTTCTGGTCCTTCAGGAGCTCGACGATCCGCTGGTCCGAATGGGGATTCTTGGGGCTCTCCGACAGGATGATCTGCTTGATCTTCAGCTTCACGGCCTCGGAGGCCAGATCGTCGCCGTCCGTGCGCGAGATCCCGGAATTGAAGAAATATTTCAGCTCGTAGATGCCCTGCGGCGTGTGGACGTACTTGTTGGTCGTCACGCGGGAGACCGTCGACTCGTGCATGCCGATGTCCTCGGCGACGTCCCGCAGGATGAGCGGCTTGAGGTGCGCGGTCCCCTTGTCGAAGAACTCCCGCTGGAACTTGAGGATCGACTCCGTCACGCGCGTGATCGTGCGCTGGCGCTGCTGAATCGACCGGATGAGCCACTGCGCGCTGCGCAGCTTCTCCTGGATGTACTCGCGCGCCTTGGGTCCGCCGGCCAGCGCGGTCCGGTAAAAGTCGGAGATCTTCAGCTTCGGCAGGCCGTCGTCGTTGGCGACCACGAAGTACTTGTCGCCGACCTTGTGGACGTAGACGTCCGGCGTGATGTAGGTCGGCTCCTCGGACGTGTACTGGCGCCCGGGCTTGGGGTCCAGGCCCTTGACGACCTTGGCGGCCTCGTAGATCTCCTCGACGGGCTGGCCGAGGTCCTTGGCGATCGCCTGGTAGTTCTTCTTTTCCAGGTTCGCGAGGTGCTTCTGGATGATTCCCAGCACGACGTCGTCGTCGGCGCCGATGTGGCGCGCCTGGATCAGCAGGCACTCTTCAAGCGACCGGGCCCCCACCCCGATGGGGTCGAATTCCTGGACCCGCCTCAGGACCGACTCGGCCAGCTCCAGGCTGACGCCGGCCTCCTCGGCCAGGTCCTCGAGCGGCTCTTCGAGGTAGCCGTCCGGGGTCAGGTTGCCGATGATCAGCATCCCGATCCCGTCCTCTTCCAGCGAGAACGGGCTCAGCTTCAGCTGCCACTCGAGGTGGTCGAACAGCGACGTCCCGCGCGTGAGCGTCGACTCCAGCGAGGGCAGGTCCTCGTTGTTCGACTTGTACGACGGCATGGGCGCCGCGGCCGCCTGGTTGTCGAGGTACCCGTCCCAGTCGAAGTCGCTGACCGCCTCGCTGGAGGTGGTGTCGGCCTTCACCTCGGCCGTCGTGCCGATCTTGTCGTCCCGCAGCTCGATGACGGGCGTCTCGGTCTCGCCGACGTGCTCCACGTCGCCGCCCGGGCTCTCGAGGCCGGCGACGCCGTCGGCGGTCTTGGCCATTTCTGTCGAGGACTCGACCGAATCCTCGAGAATCGGGTTCTCGAGCATCTCGTCCCGGACCATGTCCACCAGCTCCATCCGGGACAGCTGCAGCAGCTTGATCGCCTGCTGCAGCTGGGGCGTCATGACCAGCTGCTGCTGCAGCTTGAGGTGCTGTTTAATCTCGATCGACATGGTCCGTGGGACTCGCGGTCGTTCTATTGGTAGCACTTATAGGTCGCCACGGACAAGCGTCAATACAAGGGTGGCCCATGAATTGCACACACCC
>CAZPUH010000397.1:0-26898 GCA_964589215.1 uncultured Myxococcales bacterium
CAACATCCCGAAGGCGACGGACGCGACCCCTCCCAGGCCAATCAGCCACCCTGCGCCGCCACTCACCCGGTGAACCGAGACGCCGGTCCCGATCTCGACGATCCCCACCAGCAGCGCCCGGATCGCAAACAGCGCCACGACCACCGTCACCATTCCCCCCGGGTGCATCAGGCCGAGCACGCCGACGGCCAGGCTGAACAACCCCTCCATCAGGTACGGCCACCACTTCTTCTCGTTCGCGTGAGCCTGGAACGCGGACGCCAAGGTCAGGACGCCATCGCACGTCAGGTACAGCGCGACGAACGTGACGAAGACCTTCAAGCCCATGGCTGGCCGGGTCAGGACCATGATTCCAAGCACGATGCCGACGACACCCCGGAGTGCCATCGCCCACCACCCCCGGCGAAACATGATGGCGGCCGGACCGTTCGATTCGTCTCTTTGCGAGCTCATCTGGATCCTCCCCGTTGTGTGACTGGAACCTGGGAGGATCCTGGACGCTTGCCAACCGGGTCTCGGCCGAATCAGAAAGCGCCTCCCCCTGCCGCGGTGAGCGCGTAGCCGATGCCGACGCCCCCGTACCACCCCGTCCGTGGCGCCGGAAGCAGCTCTGCCAGGCCCACCTGAACGCTCAGCAAGAGATCGCCGAGCTCCGCATTGGCCTGGTATTCGCCGTGGAGCACGACATCCAGGCGCCCGTCGAGCACCCAGGCAGCGCTGACGTTCAGCTGATGGCTGACGAAGCTCCTCACGCTCAGCCCGACGGGAAAGAGGATTCCTGTCTGGAGCAACGCCGAATGCCCGCCGCCGGGTTCGCGCAGTGTGCCGCCGGCGCCGAGGATCATCTGTTCGGGCACGCGCGGCACAGCCAGCTCGATCGCGGCAACCGCCGCCACGAGGTCCTCGTGCGCGTCCCGAAACGGAGCGACGGACCAGACCCCGGCGCTGAGCACCATATCCTTGCGGGCCGGGCGAACGGTCGCCTGAAGCGGCACGAGCTCGCGATCGGCGGGATCCTTCGTTCGCTCGAAGATCTCGACGACGTTGACCTTCACGTCCGGCGCCTGGATCGCGAACGGCAGCGCGCGCCAGATCGCCAACTCGTCTTCGGGCCTTCGCTCACCGAAGACGAACACACGCAGGACGCCGTGTACGGACGCCGCAGCCGCGTCCATGACATGCCGCCGGCCGTCCGCGTTTTCGGGCCGGTCGAGCCGTCCGTCGCCGAAGGTGACCCAGCGATCTCCGTTGCGATCGCTCACCACCCGCCCTCTCGCGTTCCACGAATCGTGAAAAGACTTTGCGGCTGCCGCGCTGGACGCGGTGCGATTGAACCCCATGTGCCCCGCTGCAAAGGAGTCCTGCAGGAAGTGATCGGCAAAGGCGCTCTCTTGGATGGCGAGTTGATAGGCGGCCACGACGGCGAGCCCGTCTTTGTGCGCGCCGGCCAGCGCCTCCGCGATCGCTTTGTCGTGGTATTCCGCCCACGATCCGATGGCCATCGGGTTGAAGTGCGCGCTGTTCTCGAGCGCCAGAAGCAGGTAGCTCTTCTTGCTGCTGAACCGCCAGGCCCCGGCCTGGGACAGGAACTCGGACGGCTCGCTCAAGAAGTCTCCCGCGATCGCTGTGGCGTCACCGTAGGTATCCGCGAGCGCTTGCACGTTCGAGCCACACGCGATCTCGAA
Source organism: uncultured Myxococcales bacterium (assembly GCA_964589215.1). Taxonomy (GTDB): domain Bacteria; phylum Myxococcota_A; class Polyangia; order Fen-1088; family Fen-1088; genus JADGRB01. The sequence continues at coordinate 1,686 of CAZPUH010000397.1, forward strand.
CCGCGTCCGCGCGCCCGACGTTCCCCTGTCCGAGATTTCACCGGCGAGCTCGGTGCACGCCCTCCAATAGGCGGCGCGACCGATCTCTTGATGTTCCGCCGACCCCCAACCCCACGCCGGCTGGCTTGCGACGACCACCAGCAAAACGACGACGCGCCGTACAGCTCCTGCGTACACGGTCCGAGGAAGGTGAGATGTCGGCCGCCGTCGGGAACCGGCGGTCGGGCGATTCGGTCAGGGCGCTACGGATCGCCGCAGCCGCTCGAGGGCGTCGTGGCATGCTTCTGGGATGACCCCCCGCCACCACTACCCGCCGGATCTGGCCGAGTACGTTCGGAAGAAGTGGCCGGCGGGACGCGAGCTGAGGGTGCCGAGCCAGCACCTCTGCGAGGCGCTCTCGGTGGCCTACCACGCGTCGCTCACCTTCGAGGAGGCGCGGCCGACCCGGTTCCGGCTGCTCCTCACGCCGCCGCAGGATCTGCCCGAGCACGGCGTTCCGAACGAAGGGGTGCTCCGGCTGCCTTTCGACCAGATGCGCGCGCTGACCAGCGAGGAGCTGCGGCAGCTGGCCCCGGCGGCGCCGTTCGAGACGTCGCTGATCGGCGCCGCTCCCGTCGACGGCAAGCTGCGGATCTGGGGCATCGCGCATTCCGGTCCGGCCTGGCTGGCGCCAACCTGGGGCGGCCGCCAGGTGGTACCCAACTGGACGTACGATCCCATCGTCCACGTGACCGGCCCGGGCCTGGTGGCCGTGCGCTGTGCCGGCAAGCTGGTCGGGGCGCTGGAGGGCGGCGCGCTGATCGACGGCACGGTGGACGTGTTCGACTCCTGGTGGCTGCCGGCGCGGTGCGGCCGGGAGCGCGACGTGGTCCGCCGTGAGCACGCCGCCCTTCCGGCCCGCGCCCCGCCCCCGACCGCCGTCACGCCGCTGCTGATCGGGCGGGTCGCGCAGCACATGCTGCGGCGGATGATCCAGCTGGTGCTGGGCTCGCGCCACGGCGGGCTGGTGCTGGTGGTCGACGCGCCTCCGGGCGCGCTCCCCGAGTCGCTGCCCGGGCTGAACGTCAAATACCGCTTCGACCACAGCGAGCCGCCGCGCCGGTACCGAACGTTGCTGTTCCAGCTGCTGGACCAGCTGGCGGCCAGCACGTCGACTCCTCAGGTCGACTGGTCGGACTTCGCCCGCGACACCAGCCCGGAGCTGGCCAAGCTGGAACAGTCGATCTTCGAGATCAGCCGCGTCTTCGCCGGCCTGGCCGCGATCGACGGCGCCGTGGTCCTCGACAAACGGTGGGCGGTGATCGGCTTCGGGGCAGAGGTGTCGAGCGAGATCCCGTCGCCCGCCCGGATCTGGCGCGCCCTGGACACCGAGGGGCAGCGCCGCGAGGAGAGCGCGGGCGAGGACGTCGGCACGCGCCACCGCGCCGCCTACCGCTTCGTCCGCCAGCACCCCACAGGCCTGGCCCTGGTCGTGTCGGCCGACGGCGGCGTGTCCTTCGTCGCCAACCGCGACGGCGACGTCGTCTCGTGGGAGCAGACGGTCAGCCGCTAAACCATGGGTCGTCCAAACCGCCGCCATCGAGGGAAGCCCGCCGGGTCGAATCAGCGCAAGGCGGCCTCGATCGGTCAGGCCGAGCGGCCTAGGTCGCCGAGGGACGTCGCCGTCTGGGGGCTGTTGTTCGCGGTCGCCCTGGGCGGGCTCATCTGGAACCACCACGCCCTCTTCTTCCTTTCTTGGACGGACGAGCAGATCCACCTGTACGTGGCGCGCCGGCTCGCGCAGGGCGCCGTGCTCTATCGGGACGTCGACAGCGCTCGCCCGCCCCTGGCGCTGTTTCCGATCGCGGGGCTCATCAAAGCGGGCTGCCCACCTTTGTTGGCCGGCCGCGCGCTGGTCCTGATCGTTCAAGTGGGTACGGCCGGCCTGCTCTTTTGGGGCGGCTGGCGCCTCGTCTCCTGGCGAGCAGGGGCCCTCTCGGCACTGCTGGCTCTCACCTCGCCGGAGACCTTCGCGAGAGTCGCGTACTCCGGGATCCATCTCCCGGCGTTGACCGCCGCGGCGGCGGTTCTCTTCTTCTTGAGGGAACAGCCGTTCCGGGCCGGCCTTCTCGTCGGACTGACGGCCGCCGTGGACCAACACGGGCTCGCCGTCGCTGGCGTGGTGGCCGTCCTGACCATCGTTCGGCGCCCGCGGGATACGTACCGATTCGCTCTCGGCGTCGTCGCGGTGATCGTACCGGTCTTCGGCGGCGCGATGGCCCTCGGGGGCCGCCATTTGTGGAGAGACCTCGTCGGCCTGCATCTGTACCATCTTTCCGCGGCGCAAGGCGCCAACGCACAGCTCTGGGAGTCTCTCGGGCCGTGGCTCTACGAGCACGTCTACTTGTTGGCCGGGGTGGCTCTGGCCGCGGGCTTTCTCGGGCGCACGCGGCCCAAAGAGGAAGACTCCACATCGGTGTCCGCATCGCCGACAGTCGTTCGGGTGCTCTTCCTGGTCGTCGGCGTCCACGTCGCGGTGGTGCTGGCGATGTCGGACGCACCCTTCCTCTACCTGATCGTGGTGGTGCCCCTGCTGACGCTGCTCAGCGGAATCGGGTTCGACGCCGCGATCGGGTGGTGGCAGTCGCGGCGAACCCTGCCACCCGTCAAGGCACGCGGCAGATCAACGGCGGTGGTTGCTGGGACCGCTGCTCTCGTGGCCTTGACGTTCGGTGGCTGGGCCGCAGCCCGAAAAAGCCGAGAACGCCTGGACAACCGCGCCTATTCGTTCTGGCCGTACGTGCGCAACGCCGAGGTGTTTCTGAGTCAACGGATGGACGTCGCGGAAGGTGTGGCACGCGATCCGATCATGCCAACCACCGGCACCATCTTCGGCGAGCCCATGATCGTATCGGCCGTGGCGCTGGACAGCGGCGCTCGCGTGTCCGGCGAGCTCGCAGACCTGAATCCCAACTGGATCGAGGCCGGCGCCGTCTCACGCGACGAGGTCATCAGCCGCGTCGAGCACGACGGCGTGGCCGCCGTCATCACGCCGCCCTGGTTTTTCATCCAGGACCACGACTTCAGATCCTATATCGTCGCCTGCTACGGGCCGCCGAAAGTGTTCAAGTTCCCGCCGGCCGGCCCCGGAGCTGGGCTTCCCGACATCCTCGTCTTCCGCCGAACCGGTGCCCCGTTCCCCTGCCAGGCCGCGTCGCCGTGAACGGGGCGAGCAGCGCATCCCGGACGGCCGCGGATGACGACTGCTTGCCGCTTTACAGGGGCGTCAGCGTGACGCCGTCGATGTAAACGGTTCCGGACCAATTGTTCGGAGAGGGCGCGAGCTCGATGGCGATGTGGGTCGCGTCGATGGCCGAGTTGAACTGAACGGAGAGCTGGTACCACGTGTCAGTGGCCGTGATCTGATCGCCGGACATCGCAGGTTCCTTGTCGCTGCCTGAGCTGTTCCAGGCCACGAAAAAGAGGAACGACAGCGGATTCAGCGCACTGCCCGAGTTGTTGTGAATCATGACCCAGGCCGACATCGTGAATCCTCCAAGCGCGACCGTCGAGCTGTTGCCGCAGAGCGGGACAGCTGCTGACCCGACGAAGGTCGTGACGCCGTCCACGAGAATGGGGACGGCGAGCGAGAAGGAACCATCGTGCTTCTGGGTCGAGCTCGCCGTCGTATTGAGGACGCCGTTGCTGCCGGTTGTCTCGTTCGGGTTCGTGTCTTTCGCCCATCCCTCCGTGGTGCCCGACTCGAAGCTCCAGCTGCCGCACCCACCGCAGGTCGAGGCAAACGCGTAACCCTGGCACGCGCAGCCGCCGCCCTGGCACGAGCGATTCGAGCCGCACTTGTTTCCGCAGGTACCGCAGTTGTTGGAGTCCGTCGACGTGTTCACGCATCCAGAGGAGCAGGCGGTCTGACCGGCAGAGCAAGAGGCGCACTTGCCGCCCATGCAGACGGCACCGGAAACACACTGGCTGTCGTTTGCGCATCCAGTGAGGCAAGAGGTCGACCCGCAACTGTACGAACCACAGCTCTGCATGACCGGGTTCGGGCAATTGCCGGCTCCGTCGCAACCCGCCGCCAGCGTCTGCGAGCCGCCGGAGCAGCTCGCCGATCTGCAGCTCTTGGATGAACCAGGAAACACGCAGGACGGCGACGATCCGTCGCAGGTGCTCGCGCAGGTGCCGCTGCCGGTGCAGGAACCGTGTCCGCTGCGCGGCGCGCCCGAGATGGTGGCGCAGGTTCCCGGGGTGTGTCCGGAGGTGGTCTCGGCGCACGCCTGGCAAGTGCCGTTGCAGGCGCTGTTGCAGCAAACGCCGTCGGCGCAAAAGTTGCTCGTGCACTGATCGGCCGCCGTGCAGGCCTGTCCATTGGCCCGCTTCGACGCGCACGTGCCGCCCGAGCACAGGCCGCTCACGCAGTCGCCGTCGGAGGAACAAGTCGGTGACTTGCAGCTGGTCGCAGACGCACAGATCACCCCGCCGGGGCAGCCAGTGGCTGCCGGCGTCGAGCAGGCGCCAGCGCCGTTGCAGTTGCCTGCAGGCGTGAGCTGGCTGCCGCTGCAAGACGCCATGCCGCAAGCGACGCTGGAAGTTGCAAACCGGCATCCGCCGTTTCCGTCGCAGGTGCCGTCATGCCCACAGGCGGTGGACCCCACTGCGCACGCCCCGCCCGACGAACCTCCCGCCGCCACCGGCTTGCAGAGGCCGGTCGCGCAGGTCATGCACGTGCCCGCGCAAGCGGTGGCGCAGCAGACCCCGGCCACGCAATTGCCGTGGGTGCACTGGCTGCTCGTGGTGCAAGCGCCCCCGTCCGCGACGGTCGCGGCGCACGTCTTGGCCGACGTGCAGTATCCGCCCGGGCAGTCGGTATCGACCGAGCAGTTCGTCGCGCACCCGGCGGTCACGGAGCAGGTGAACCCCTTGCAGTCGGTCGTGCTTCCGGGCGAACAGGTTCCCTTGCCGTTGCACGTGCCGGCCGAGGTGAACCCGGAGGTTCCGCAGCTCGCCGGCTGACAGACGGTACTGCTGCCGAACTTCTCGCAAGCTCCCTTGCCGTCACAGTGTCCGGTGTTGCCGCACGAAGCGGTGGTGCCAGGGACACAGGCGCCGCTCGGATCGGCGAGACCGGACGAGACCACCGCGCACGTCCCGTCAGGCGACGAGCCGGTCAGAGCGTTGCTGCATGCGTAGCAGCTCTGGGAGCAGGCGGTCGAGCAGCAGACCCCCTGGGCACAGAACCCGGAGCCGCATTGGCTCGCGCCAGAACACTTCTGGCCGACGGCGAGCTTCATCGGGCCGCCATCGGCGGCTGCATCGATCGCCCCGTCATGACCCGCATTTCCGCCGGTCGCGCCATCGATCGGGTGAGCGTCGACGGGTTGCCCGGATCCGGCGCCGCCGCCCTGCCCGCCCGCGCCGGAATGCCCGCCGCCGTGGCCACCAAGGCCCGCGCGGCCAGCCGCCCCGGCGCCGCCGTCCGTTGACGACTCGACGACCGGTGGCCCACTGACCGGGATGTTGACGCAGGCTCCAGCGGAGCACGTTTGTCCCGACGGACAGGATTTCATCGCGCACGAAGCGCTCAGGGACAGCTGGACGGCGATGTGCTGTCCGCTCCACACGTTGACGGCGTGCACGTCCGTCACGACGACAGTGCTGCTGTTCGCCACATGCCCGTTGGCGGTCACGATGGCCTGGAACGGCCGCGCTGGGGTGGTCACCACCACCTCCCAGACGATCGGCGGCGGGGCGCTGGAGGTTCCGGCTCCGACGACCGGGAAGGTCCTTTCGAGGGGCGCCCGCTGGCCGCCCTGGACGTCGATCGTGACGTCGTGAAGGTTGAGAGCCGGATCGATCGTGACACTGACGTCGATCCGCGTCGTCGCCGTCGAGCCGCAGCCGGCGGCCGCCAGAGCCACGACGCTCGCGGCGAGCCAGGCGAGCCGCAGCAGGCGGCGGTCGAGAGGGCGCGCCATCTCAGGATCCCCAGGTGCTGCAGGGGACGTTCGCGTCACACATCGAGCTCTTGCCGCGCGTCAACACGACCGCGGTGACGACTCCGCCCGCAACCACGGCGCCGATCGCGGTCCAGAACCACCACCTCGTGTAGACAGGCGATTCGACTTCTTGCTCCGCCGGCGGGGCCTGGCGAACCAGCGAGGAACCGGCCTCGTCCGGGGCAGGCGGCGGGTTCAACGCCAGAGGAACCGTGGCCGGTGCGCGCACGGGCGCTGCGGCCACGAGAACGACGTTCTCGCGGACCGCGTCACCACTCCGAACATCGACGGCTCCCGTCGCATCGAGATATCCGTCCGCGTGGACCGTGTAGGTCACATGGCCGACTTCGACGCGCACCAGGCCGGTGGCCGGGAGTTTTCCCGCCAGCTTACCGTTCAGGGTGACGTCCGCACCGGAGGGAATCCCCCAGATCTCGACGCTGCCGAGGTGCGCCCGGATCGTCTTGAGGGATCTCTCCAACGCCGGCCGGTTCTTCTGAATCCACGCGTCACCCTCGTGGGAGCCCAGCGCTTCGGTCAGGTGGCCCTCCGCGGCTGCCCACAACCCGAGCGCCTGCTCCGACAGTCCCAGCTGGGCCACCGTCCGCGGCGTTCTCTCGACGGCAACGGCCTCTTCGAAGAGCTTGAACGCCTCCTGGTCCTTGCCCTCCTTGCGAAGCTGGACTGCCTTTCGCAGCAGCGCGTCGACCGACTCGGCGTTCACCAGCGCTGGTCCCGCGAGCACGCCCAGAAATGAGAGAAGCGACAGAACCCGACCTATGAAGCACACGTGACTTCCCCCGACAGCAGCGCAGTTCGACCCGGCGCACTCTCTCATGCAGAGGACGGAACGAGCAACCCGCAAGATTCTTCCGTCTCTTCGCGCTCACCCACGAAAACGGGAGGCCCGAGCCTCGACCCCAAACAATTCGTCAGCGCGTCGACTGCGATCAGAGGTCGATGCGGGAGTCGATCTCGACGACGCGTGCGGGCGGAATGCGGAAGGCATCGGTCACCGGGCGCGAGTTGCGCGCCATGAAGGCGAACAACGACTCGCTCCAGTGACCCATCCGGCCTTCTGACGAGGCAATGAAGGTCGCGCGGCCGATATAGAAGGTCGCCTGGGTCGGATCGACGGGAATCGACCAGGTTCGGCAGGCTCGCGCCAGCGCCGCGGGAACGTCCGGTTGATCCAGATAGCCGCGCTCGACCACCAGCCGGTGGAACCCGTCGGCGAGTCGGTCGTATCGGGTGCCGTCTCCCACGCTGATTCGTGGAGCGTGGCAGGTCTTCATGGTCAGGAGCACCACCGTCTCCGGCAGGACGCCCACCCGCTCGACCAGCGCACGCAGCACCGGCGGCACGCCGTCCGGATGCCCGGTGACGAACACGCCGGCGCCGGGGGCTCGCACCACGGGGGCTCGCCTGCAGACGGCCAGAAACTCGGCGAATGGCGGAGAGTCGGCCTCGACCTGATCACGGAAGATGCGGCGGCCTCGCTTCCACGTCGCCATCCCCACGAAAAGAACGAAGCCGACGGCGAGCGGCAAGAAACCGCCGTCCACCACCTTGAACAGGTTGGCCACGAAGAACGTGACGTCGACCGAGAGAAACAGAGCCAGCAGCGAGGCCGCCTTCCAGAACGGCCACCTCCACGTGGCGCGCGCGACCTCGTAGAAGATGATCGACGTCAGCACCATCGTTCCGGTGACCGCGATGCCATACGCCGAAGCCAATCGGCTCGAATGGCGGAAGATGAGAACCAGCGCGAGGCAGGCCACGGCCAGCACGAAGTTCACTTCGGGCACGTACACCTGGCCCTCCTCTTCGCTGGAGGTGTGAACCACCGTAACAGGCGGCACAAAACCGAGCTGCATGGCTTGATTGGTGAGCGAAAAGGCGCCCGAGATCAGCGCCTGCGAGGCGATGACGGTCGCCGCCGTCGAGAGGCCAATGAGCGCGTAGGTCACCGCGCCAGAGGGCGCCATCGCGAAGAAGGGATTCTCGGCCGCGGCGGCATCACGCAAGATGGCTGCCCCCTGGCCCAGGTAATTGAGCACCAGGGCCGGCATGACCAGGGCGAACCAACCGACGCGGATGGGCGCCGGTCCAAAGTGGCCCATGTCGGCATAGAGCGCCTCGGCGCCCGTGACCGCCAGGACCACGGAGCCCAAGACGAAGAGGCTGCGAACGCCGTGCGCGGCGAAATAGCGGACGGCGTGCTGGGGCCCCAGCGCCGACAGCACGTCGGGACGGTGGGCAATCTGAACCGCGCCAAGCGCGCCGATGACGACGAACCAGACCGCCATGATCGGACCGAAGACCTTCCCGAGCCGGCCGGTGCCGCGATGCTGGAAGGCGAAGAGGAGCGTGAGGATGAGGCACGTCATCGGCAGCACCGCGGGTTTGAGCGCGGGCGCGGCCACCTCGAGCCCCTCGACTGCGGATAGGACGGAGATCGCCGGCGTGATGATCCCGTCGCCGTACAGAAGCGCCGCCCCCGCGATGACCAGGAGCGCGACAATTCCGACCACGCCACCCTTGGCGTTACGCGGCCGCTCGGGCAGCAACGCCAACAACGCGAAGATGCCGCCCTCGCCGTTGTTGTCCGCGCGCATGATGAGGATGACGTATTTGAACGACACCACCATCGTCAGCGTCCAGAAGATCAGTGACAAGACGCCGAGGACGTCGGCCGCGCTGACTGGCGGAGCATCGCGCGTGGCCAGACAGGCCCGGAGCGTATAGAGAGGGCTGGTGCCGATGTCGCCGAAGACGATTCCCAGCGCCGCCAGGCCCAGGCGCCCGATGCTCTTCATTCCCCGCGGAGCGACGGACGGGCTTTTGGCACCCGCCCCCACGTCGTTGCTTCGGGGTCCGTGGTTCCCGATCGGCGGGAACGGCAAACTAAAGGCCGCGCGAACCGGCCGAACGAATGAGCCGGAGAAGGAGCAGGAGCACGATCGCACCGACGAAAGCGACCAAGATGGTTCCCGCCAGACCCCCGATTGGAGAATGGAGGTGCAAGCGGCGGAAGATCAGTCCGCCGAGGAACGAGCCGACGATACCGATCACGATGTCACCGATGACTCCGTATCCGCCGCCGACGACGGCGGAGGCGAGCCATCCGGCGATGAGGCCGATCGCGATCCAGAGGAGGACGGTTTCCAACGACATGGCTGCTCCGTGGTCGAAGCTAACCATGCTCGAGGTGCGCGCAAGCGACGTCCGGCTTTAGTGCCCGAGAGGTCAAGAGGAAGCCCGGGTTCCGCCAGTCGGGAGGCGTGAACATCGTGGAAACAAATGCAGAAAGGCCCAATGTTGTCTCCGGGAGATCGGTGGGAAAGCGACCGCGGTGTTCGCGTCGAGATCCGCGCCCTTTCGATGCATCAGGTGATCCTCGAGTTGGTGGGGAGCGGCCTCGGACGCTTTGGCATGAGCGCGCAGGTCTTCCAGCGCGTGTTCCGGCACCTGGTCCGCCCTGGGTGGCGACATACCTGAGCCGCGGTTCACCGAAACGACCTCCGCCGGTCCGCTGACCTGACGGCCTCCCATTCTGCCCGTCGGACGACCCGGTCGCCGTCAGGCGTGCTGACGGTCATCGTGCGGTTGCGCTTGTCGACGTCGTCCACCGTGACCGTGACCGTGGCCATCTCCTCCGCCACGGCCGTTGGCGGCGCCTGAGCGGCCCCGCCCGTGTCTGCCCAAGCGAGCGCGCTCGTTCCACACGGAACGAGCACGCAACCGCAGCCCCACAACGCCAGCCTCATGAGTCTCGTTGTCATGCGTGGTCTCCTTTCAGTGACAAGAAGACGTTGCGCCCGTGATTTGCCGACGCCTATCGGGTCGCGGCTGTCAGTTGCCCGCGTCGCACCGATGATCGGACGGCGTGCGGACGGATGAGCCGCGGTCCGCTGCAACAGGTCTGAAAGACGGTGCTCGCTGTACTCGCTTGCTGCTCCCGGCGATCCAGGTTGGTCATCGAAAGTGAGAGACACATGGTCCTACTCGCTCCACCACCGCCCGCGACGGGTGTCCTGGCACATGGGCTGTCTCGCGGAACTGCCGCGCCCGAGCTCGACATACCGGCGACCCCCGACGGCCATCGCCTCGCGCTGAAGGACCAGCGCGGCGCGCCCGTCGTGCTCGTGTTCTACCCGGGCGACTTCACGCCCGTGTGCACCAGCGAGCTGGGGCTGTTCAACGAGCTGCTGCCGGAGCTGCAGGCGTTCGGCGCGAAGGTGTTCGCCATCTCCTGCGACTCCTTGTGGTCGCACATGGCCTACGCCAAGGAGCTCAACCTCCGCATCCCCCTGCTCAGCGACTTTCACCCCAAGGGCGAGGTCTGCCGTCGCTTCGACGTTTACCGCGAGGACATCGGGACGGCCGAACGCGCGCTGTTCGTCCTCGACGGCGACGGCCGGATCTTCTGGAGCCACGTGTCCCCGATCGAGACCAACCCGGGGGCGGACGGGGTTCTCGTCGCGCTGGAGCAGCTGACTGGCAAGGAGCTCGAGCTCGCGGTCCCTACTCCGCCGTTTGCGGCAGAACCGCAGCCGGGTCGACAACCCCACGCCAAGGAGACCAAGCCATGACCACGCTCAACCGGGCCGTCGACGCGAAAGACTGGGCCAGGGGACCCGCAGATGCCGCCGTGACGCTGCTCGAGTACGGCGACTTCGAATGCCCGTTCTGTGGGCAAGCGTTCTGGGAGCTGAAGCAGCTCGAAGAAGCCGCGGGTGACAAGGTGCGGTTCGTCTTCCGCCACTTTCCGCTCGCGCAGGCGCACCCCCACGCGGGGCTGGCCGCCGAAGCGGCCGAGGCGGCGGGCGCGCAAGGGAAATTCTGGGAGATGCACGACACGCTGTTCACCCACCAGAACGCGCTCGACCTCTCCGATCTGCTGGGCTACGCCGATGATCTCGAGCTGGACGGGGCGCGCTTCACCCGCGATCTCCAGGCGCACCGGTTCTTGCCCAAGGTGAGGCGCGATTTCATGGAAGGCGTGCGCAGCGGCGTCAACGGGACGCCGTCGATTTTCATCAACGGCCACCGCTGGGATGGCCCTTACACGACCACGGCCCTCCTGGCGGCCATCGGCGGCGACCGTTCCCCCGATGTGGAGCCCATGACGGGCCTGCCTTGGGGATTCGGCATGGCGGGCCGCTAGCCCGCAGCAACGAAAGGAGGCCCGCGATGTTGACCAGAAACTGGGGTTGGATCGTCGCGCGCGGTGTGGCGGCGATGATCTTCGGGCTGTGCGCTCTGTTCGTGCCCGGAGTGACGTGGATCGTGTTGATGTCGTTCTTCGCGGCCTACGCGCTCATGAGCGGCATCGCGGCGTTGGTGGCGGCGTTATCGCGCGAGACGCGCGCCGATCGACCCTGGGGCCTGCTTCTGGTGGAGGGGATCCTGAGCATCGCCGCCGCCGTCGGGTGGGTGCTGTGGCCGGCGGCGGCCAGCCTCGCGTTCGTCTACGTGCTGGGCCTGTGGGCCGCCGTCAGCGGCATCCTGGAGATCGGCACCGCGATCCGGCTGCGTAAGACCATCCAGGGGGAGTGGATGCTGGCGTTCGCGGGTGTGCTGTCAATCGCGCTTGGCGTGCTCCTCATGGTGTGGCCTGGGGCGGGCACGCTGGCGCTGGTGTGGTGGATCGGCTCCTACGCGATCGTGTTCGGCGCGTTGATGGTCGCCCTGGGACTGCGGGTGCGTCGCCTGGCCGGTGGCCGGCCGACGCGCGAGCGCCCTCTGGAGGCCGGCAGCCCGAGCCAGCAGCACGCCTAGCGGCGAGGCGACCCGATGACGGTCACCGCAGAATGGGACGAGCAGCAGGCGGCCCCTCCGGCCGGCCTGCTGCTGTTGCTGGCCGCGCTGCAGCGGCTCTCGTTTCGCGCCGGCGAGCCCGGGGGGTGGGCTGCGCCGCTGGCGGAGGATCCCATCGCCTTCCTTCTCGACACCGTCGGTGAGGTGGTGAACGTCTGGACCAGCGAAGGCGAGCTCGTCTACTCGAACCGTCCCGCGACCGAGCCGGCTAAGCTCGCCGGCCCGGTCGGCTCGGGCGTCACGTCGTACGACCGGGGCGCGAGGCGCTTCGAACGGCGCGCCCTCGCCTTCGACGCCTACCGCACGACCTACGTCATCGAGGTCGTCCGCGAGCTGAACGGACCACCCAGCGCCGCTGAGTGAGCCACCGGGCTATCTCGGGCCGTCCAGATAGCCACTGACTTCGGCGTCGGTGGCGGACGGCTGGCCGTCAGCGGGCTTCAGCCGCTTCGCTCGGGGAGCAAGACCGCCATGCGGGCTGCTGGCACCGAACGATCGGCCGCGTCGATCAAAAACAGCGAGGCGCAGGGGTTCGTTCGGAGATCGCTCAGTGCCGATGTGACCGTCGGCGCGTGCGTCGGTTCATAGCCCTGCGCGGTCATCTCCCGCAGGATCGCTTCCCGCAGCCCAGGATCGTCGTCGACGAGCAGCACGATGATTCGCGACCCTCCCGCCGGTTCGTTCCTGTCGTGTGCGCTGTGCAAGAGACCATTGTCCGCCGCGAACCGGACCAGGTCGCCGGTCCCCGCGCAACCCAGCTTGCGGTTGATGCGCGACCGGTGGGTCTCGATGGTCTTCGTCGAGAGACAGAGCTCGCGGGCGATGTCACGATTGCGCAGCCCCTTGACGACGAGATCCAGCACCTCGCGCTCGCGCGTCGAGAGGCTGGCCAGCACGTCGAGGGAACGCGCAGGCAGCTTCCCGTTCCCCGCTCCCCAGGCCATGGCAAACCGCAAGCCGCGGAGATCCGGCGTGACGTAGCGACCGCCGCGAGCAACGGTTCGGAATGCCTGCAACAGGCTGTCGAGTGGCTCGGTCTTGACCGCGAAACCGTCCGCGCCCGCCGCCAGGCCTTCGGCGGCGTCGCGCGCGCACGCCTGCGCCGACAACAACAGCACCCGCGTGTCGGGCACGCGCCGCTTGATCTCGCGGGTGGCCGCAATGCCGTTCATGCCGCAAAGAGCGACGTCCATGACGACCAGGTCAGGCTTTTCCTCATCGATGGCGACGAACCCGGAACGCGCGTCGATCCGGTCGGCGACCAGTCTCAAGTCCGCCGAGGACTCGAGCGCCACCCTGATCCCCGCGCTCACCACCGGCTCCCTCCCGACGACAACGATTCGGATCACCTCTGGCTCCTTTCCTGAGCGTTCACGCTACCTACCACGTGCTCACCCAACCTAGGAGCGGCGGCCGGGCGCACGGAGCAATTACACACAAGGCCCGACCGTCGTCCTTCTGAGACGTACAGAACGTACGGGCGCGACGTAGGAAACCGTGCGGCCGATCACGGCTCCGCCGCGTGGTCGCACGCGGGGACTCCAGAAACAATCGCGAAAATTCATCATCGATATTCTGCAGTTACCGCGGGACGCGCGGACGCACGATCGCCCGGACCGCTCGTTCCGCCCCCGCGGGCCATTGTCGAGAAAAGGTCGGAGTCCGCCGATGTCGGGTCAGTCCCGCTTCGCTTTTGGTGATCGAATCGGGGGCCTGACTGCATAACCATGTGCGCAGTTTGACGATGGCCGTGTCCGCCAACCGAGCAGCTCCGACGGAGGTGGACCGGGCCCGCCTGGAACGAATCTTCAACGCCCACCACGCAGCCGTCTGGCGGGCTCTGCGCCGACGTGGTCTGACGGTGGAGGCGGCCGACGACGCCACGCAGGAGACGTTTCTGCTGGCCGTCGATCGCCTCAGCGACATCAGGCCCGAAAGCGAGCGCGCCTACCTGATCGGCACGGCGCTGCGCGTGGCGCACACCCTGGGCCGCAAGACCGTTCGCTGGGAGTTGGATGAAGACATGGATCAGCGCTCTTCCGCGGCTCGGGACACCGGCGAGGTTCGCGCCGACGTGCAGCTGTGCGATCTGGTCCTGTCCAGGATCGATCCCGATCTGGTCGAAGTGTTCGTGCTCTACGAGCTCGAAGGGCTGACGTCGCCGGAGATCGCCGACCTTCTGTCCATTCCCCTGGGCAGCGTGGCGTCGCGACTGCGGCGGGCCCGCGAGCAGTTTCGCGCGGCCGCGCAGCGCATCGAGAAGAGCCTGCGCAAGGAAGGCCACCCATGAGCCGGTCCGACGAGGTGCCCGAGCGCCTGCTCGCCGGAGACGCGACTGACTTCGAGCGCCGCGTGCTCGAGGCCGCGCGGGCCAAAGGTCCGGCGCTCGGATCGTCGGCGCGCATCGCAGAGGCGCTGGGCGTGCGTCTGACGACCAGCGGAGCGCCGGCACCAGGGCCGGCAGCGGCCGGGAAGGAGGCCGCCGTCCGGACCGCGACGACCTACGCGCCCGCGGTCATGCCATGGCTGCCGGTCGCGGTGGCCGGCTTGGTGCTGGCGGCGGCGGCTGCCGGGGTCCACGTCTGGCGCAGCGTCCCCGTCAAGGGGGAGCCAGCGCCCGTCACGCCGGCGGTCGAAGCCACGCCCTCTGTTCGCGCCCCTTCGCGCGTCGCCCCGAGCGGCGAGGCCGCGCCGCACAGTGCCTCCGTGTCGATGGTCGGCGCTGATCTTCACGAGCAGATCGCGCTGGTGGACGGCGCGCGAACCGCCATCGCGCATGACGACCCGCGGCGCGCCCTCCAGGTGCTCCGGCGTTATCACGACAAGTACCCGGCCGGCAGTTTTCGGCCGGAGGCGTCGGCACTGAAGATAGAAGCGCTGGTCAAGCTCGGGCGCCAGGCAGAGGCACGAGCGCTGGCCAACCAGTTCGTCGCCGACTACCGCGGCAGCCTGCTGGCGAAGAAGGTGGCCGGCCTCGCGGGCCTGTCTCGTCAGACGCCGCTTCCCTGATTCGTCAATGCCAGCGTGTCCCGATGCCCAGGCTGGCGGTCGCCACGAACAGACCGGCGCGGTGGAAGACATCGTCGTCGAATTCGTAGGCGTCTCGCACGATCGTCAGGCCGAGCCCGAGCCGGGCCGATATCTCGAACGTCGACCCGTAGCTGGCGGAGAACGCCGCGCCTGCGGCGGCGAACGCCCGTGCGCTGCTGAACGCCGGCGTTGCGTTCGAACCTTTGGCAAGCAGACGGCCGATCAGCGCCGCCACACAGGGACGGGCCGTCAGGCGCCGCCAACGCAGTCGCAGCGGACAGGCGTCGAGACTGCCAGCGTCCAGCGTGAACGACGCGGTCCCGCCGCGCTGGACCAGATCCGAACGCCACACATGCACGCCGCCGACGATCAGCGCCGGCGCCCAGGGACCGTCGCGATCGAGCGCGGCCGTCACGTACAGCGCGAGGCCCGGCATGGCTTCCGGCGACGGGCCGAGGATGGTCTGGCCGGCCACAGAGGCGTGGAGCTCACGCGGGGGCCAGGGCTGCGGGCGCGGCGGCTGAGTGGCGGTGGCGATCGGCGCCGGCGATGGCTGCCCGGCCGGCGCAGGGATGGCCGGCCTGGCTGGCGCCACCGACTGCGCACCCGAGATCGGCGCGGGTCGAACGGCTGGCGGGGCAGCCGTGGTGGCGGCCGCGGGTTTCGGCTGGCCGGGCGGGCGAGCCGGAACGCCTGGCTCGTGAGGCGGACCTTTCTGGACCTGGGCGCGCAAGCTGGGATCCAGCGTCACCGCGATGATCAGGCCCAGGCCGTCCGCGAGCTCGCTGCACGAAGAGGCCGTCATCCGACGCGGCGGCTCGCTGCCCAGGAGCATGTCCGCCGTGATCTTCCCCGTCCGCGTCGAGCTGATCGTGACGCGCGCCGCCTTGCCTGGCGTGGACAGCGCGCCATGCGAAAGGAGCGCGACCAGCAGGGCGGCGCCCGGCGTCATCGGCGGCGATGGTAGCATCAGGCTCGATGCTGCGATCGGCTGCTTCGGCTCTGGCCGCCGGCATTTTGGGCGCCGTGATCTTGCTGGGCGCTTGCGACGGCAGGACGATCCGGCTCGGCGGCGGTCCGCCCGACGGAGGCGGCGCGTGCCCACACGCACAGACCAGCGCCGCCGCCGTCGTCTGGATCGGCGACTCGTGGGTGCTCGTCCCCGGCAACCAGGTCACCGGCGTGAGCGATCGGGCTCGCGCGACCCACGCCATCGGTCCCAATGATGCCTACACCGTCGACGCTGTGGCGGCCACCAGCCTGGCGGCGATCGTCAGCCAGTACACGTCGCAGCAAGCCACCGGGATACCCGCGAAGGTGCTGATCATGGACGGCGGAACGTGGGACACCCTCACCACCAACGGCTCCAGCGCGTCGGTCACCACCGTCGTGAATACGTTCCGACAATTCCTGGATCGCGTGGCCAGCGACGGGACGGTTCAGCAGATCATCTATTTCTTGCCGCCCGAGCTCCCCGCGATCGCCGGCGTCGCGGCGTTGCGCGCGCCTCTGCAGCAGGCCTGCGCCGCCAGCGCCGTCCCCTGTTACTTCCTGGACCTGCAGCCCATCTGGTCGGGGCATCCCGAGTACACCGGCGCCGATGACCTGGTGCCCTCCACCGCCGGGGGCGCCGCGCTCGCCGCCGCGATCTGGGCGCTCATGCAAGCGAACTGCGTCGCGCAGTGATTACGTGATCACGGAATCAGGGTCCGTGTCGATTGTGTGATCGATTCGCGCCTCTTCCCGCATGAGTAGGACACGGACGTCCGTCGACTTCGGTCCGACGTCCCTCACGGAGCGCCCTGACGACTTGCGCCGCGCCTGGCGTGAGCTCTGTCCGCGGCACGAAGAAGGGAGAGCCATGATTCCGTCACGTCACTCTTGTTCATCTGCCGCACGCTGGTCTGCGCTCGCATCGATGCTGGTCCTGTCCGCCTGTGGATCGGCGGGGGGCGGGGGCGGAGCCGGGGGCAGCACGAACACGGGCGGAAACAGCGCGACGGGCGGGTCCACCGGCACTGGCGGCACCACCGGGACGGGAGGCCGCGCGACGGGCGGCGTGACCGGCGCCGGCGGTTCCGCCACCGGCGGCGTGACGGGGACGGGCGGCTCCGCAACCGGCGGCGTCGGCGGCGCCGGCGGGTCGCTCACCGGCACCGGCGGAGCGACCGCAGGAGCCGGCGGACGAGCTGGCAACGGCGGGACCGGCACCGCCGGGGCTGCCGGCCGCGGGACGGGCGGTTCCAGCACGGGCGGAACCGGGGGCGGCTCCCCCGACGCCTGCCCCGCGACCTCGACGCTGAAGGCCGGCGACAACAACGAGACCATCAACTCCGGGGGGGAGTCCCGCACGTTCATCGTTCACGTCCCCTCGAGCTACAGCAACGGCACGCCGGCGCCGGTGGTCCTCGACTTCCACCCACTCGGCGGCACGGGCAGCCAGCAAGAGGGCTCGTCGGGATGGAAAGCGCAGTGTGACAGCGTCGGCTGCATCGCCGTCTTCCCCGATTCGTCCGCGAAGGCCGGCGACAAGTCCTGGAACGCCGGCTACTGCTGCGAGAACTCCGAGAAGATGCAGATCGACGACGTCCAGTTCGCCCGCGACATGGTCAAGTGGTTGAAGGCGAACGCCTGCATCGATTCGAAACGGATCTACGCGAGCGGCGGATCCAACGGGGGCGGCATGACCTACCGGCTGGCGTGTGAGGCCGCGGACATGATCGCGGCCGTCGCGCCGGTCGACTTCCGATGCGTCACCGGCAAGGATCCGCTGGCCAACGCGGGAAGCGTGACCGCTGCGAACAACACGGCCTGCGTCTGCAAACTGCCGCGCCCGATCGCGGTTGTCGCCTACGACGAGGCCACCGACAACTCGATCGTCCCCTACAAGGGTGCGCAGACCCCCAGCCTGGCGACCGACTGTCCCGCCAGTGGAAGCTGCATCGGAATCGGGTTTCCGGGCGCGGTGGTGAACGCCCAGACCTGGGCGTCCTTCGACGGCTGCGGCAGCGCGGCCACGACATACCCGGGCAACTCGATCTGCCAGCAGTACCCGTCCTGCATGGGGAACACGACGGTCATGCTGTGCACGAACAACTCTTCCAGCCACCTGGCGGCTTACTCCAGCAGCGCGGCGAAGGTCGCGGCGACGGCCTGGGGCGTCTTCAAGGACCAGACGCTGCCTTAGGAGCGGGCGAGCGGCAGTTCGACGATGAACTTTGCTCCCTCACCGGGGCGGCTCTGTACGCGGATCGAGCCGCCCTGGCCGTCGACGAGCGTCTTGGCGATGAACAGGCCCAGGCCCAGGCCGCCGGCGGAGTGTGTGGCGTCCACGCGCTCGAAGCGCTCGAAGATCGCCTGTTGCTTGTCCTCGGCGATCCCGGGGCCGCGGTCATCGACGATCAGCGTGGCGACACCGCGCGCCTGCCCCAGCGAGACCCGGACCGGCGCTCCGGGCGCGTACTTGACGGCGTTGACCAGCAGGTTGTCGATGATCTGCTCGGTCCGGATCTGATCGAGATTGGCCACGACGTCGGGGGCGATGTCGGCCGCCACGCTGCTGCCCACGTTCGCCAGCGGCTCGCGAAACCGGTCGACCACGTCGCGGACCAGCTCGCTCAGATTGACCCGCGCGAAGGTGAACGTGAGCTTCCCCCCGTTGATACGCGACACGTCCAGCAGGTCGTCGACGACGCGGGCCAGCCGCACGACCTGCTTCTCCGATGCCGCGATGGCGCGGCCCACCGCGTCCAGCGGCGGCTGGACCAGGTCGACGCGCGACATCTTGTGCTGGGCGACCTGCAGTTGAAGGCGCAAGCGCGTGAGGGGGGTTTGAAGCTCGTGCGACGCGATCGAGATGAACTCCTCCCGCGCCCGCAACGCCCCCTGCGCCACCTCGTACAGGCGAGCGTTCTCGCGCGCGATCCCCTCCAGCTCCGCCGTGCGTTCCTTGACGCGAACCTCCAGCTCCGCGTACGAGCGCCCGAGCATCTCGCCCATCTGGTTCACCGACCGGGCGAGCTGTCCGATCTCGTCGTTCGAGCGCGGGGTCAACGGATGGGAGAAGTTCCCGCGCCCGATCTCGACGGCGCTCGCGTTCAGCTCACTCAACCCGCGTGAGATCGATCGACTGGTCAGGAACGCCAGCGTCAGCCCCACGCTCTCGACGACCAGCACGGCCAGCGACAGAAGGGTCAGGACCGCGTACTCGATCCAGCGGGAGCCTTCCCCCAGGACGTATGAGAACTCGTCCTCCAGGACGGTCAGACCTTCGTTGAGACGCTCGACCTCCGCCAAGCTGGCGGCTGCCCTGGCGGCGTCGCCGGCGCCGAGGGCGGCCCGATACTCCAGACCGGCCGTCTTGAACCTGGCCATCAAGTCGTCCGCCTGGGACCAGATCGCGATCGCTCGCGACAGGTAGCTGGTCCAGTAGAAGCGCCTCAGCAGATCGATCATCGGGTCGACGTCGCCGGGATGGATCCGTCCGCGCAAGAACCCTTCGCGAACGACGGCCAGGTCGGGCGCCGGTTTGAACAGCTCGATGCGGGCCTGGTGGTCCCCCTCGGGAACCTGCATGGCCGTGAGGAACGAGGCGAAGTCCGCCGGGTCCTTGCTGCGCCCGTATCGCTGCAGGCTCACGCCGCGTTCTTCTGCGCCTTCGACCAGAGCCCTTCTCCCGCGACGAACGCTCGAGCCGCCGACAGAGTTCGCATCGCGAGCCGCAAGGTGACGAGCTCACCGATAATGAGCAGAGCCATGATGCCGACGACGAAGTAGAGCTTCCTGGCGATTGAAACGTCCCGCCAGCGAGCCAACCAGCTCATCGTTCACGATTCTCTCACACCGACCCTCGGTTGGGCCTTTGCCCGAATGGTTGAGCAATGACCGTTTTGGAGCCGCATCGCCGACACGAATTTCGCGGCAACAGCGAGCCACAAAGCTGACATTGGCGTTGGCGGCAGGATCCGGCGGTATTCGCTACCCGGCCCAGGCGATGGTTTCAGTCACGCGCTCGGGGGTCCGCGAGGCGAACGACGGTGCAATCGAGCCCGCGCGCCTTCGCCGCATGCTCCATCGCCTGCGGCAAGTCCTGCATCGGGAAGGACCGGACGTTCACCTTCGCGAGGTCGAGCAGCCCCGAACGGACCAGCGACACCAGGGTTCGGAGCACGGCGGGCCGGTACATGAAGTTGCCAATCACCTCCCAATCGTTGGTCAGCAGCTCGCGATACGTGAGCGGCAGCGGGGCTGTCATGCTGCCCATCAGCACGAGGCGTCCGCCGCGCTGCAGGCTCTTGAGCGCGGCCAGCGTCGAGCCGGCATCCGACGCGCCCCCGACCTGGTCGAAGGCGAGATGCGCGCCCCGCCCGCCCGCCGCGCTCTTGAGCGCCGCGACGTCTGCTTCAGGGTCCCCCGTCAGCACGACCGAACGCACCCGCGGCCCGCCGGCGGCGCGCACGCGTTCCAGGACCTCGGGCGAACGGCCGGCCGCGACCACCCGCTCGGCCCCCAGCGCCAGCCCGAGAAGCACCGCAGCCGATCCGAAGTAGCCCGTCGCGCCGTTGACCAGCAGCGTCTCGCCCGCGGCGAAGCGCCCGCGCAGGAGCCCGCCCAGCGGCACGCTGAAATTTCCGAGAGAGGCGAGCTGCGACGGGGCGAAGCTCTCCAGACCATCCAGTGGCGCCAGCACGGACGCGGGCATCAGGACATGCTGCGAAAGCGTGCCGTTGGCCCAGGCGGCGAGCATTGGCCCGGAGTCCGCGCTGATTCCGGTCAAACCGATCAAGATCTGAGCCGGCTCGGACGCGTTCTCCGCGGAGACGAGGTGGGGATGGACGAGGACGCGCTGGCCGGCCGAGAAGTGGTAGACGTCCGCCCCGACTTCCTCGACGACGCCGACGCCGTTTGTCCCCGGAGTAAACGTCCCGCCCGGGTACCAGTACGGCAGCTCGCCGGCCGCATACTTCTTCAGATAGCTGAGGATGGGCGACGCCTCCATGCGGATGCGGACCGTCCCGGCCCGGGTGGGGGGTAACGGGGCGTCTTCGAGCTCGAGCGGGCCGCCCGGCCCATGCAGTCGCCAAGCTTTCGTCATGAAGGCGGGGCTGGTCTCCGGCCGGGGGGCAGATGTCGGGGAGGTCGTCATCGCGGCTCTCGATGTTGAGGTGGTTGCCGGCTATATTTTCGGAACCGACGGTTCCTGATCTAATTAGGTCCCCGCGGTTCCGCAATAGGGAAGCCCCATGTCAGCCCCAGAAAAGTCCCCTCGCGCCGTGGGCCGCCCCAGGGACGAGACGGTCGGTCCGCTCATCCGGCGGGTCGCGAGAGAGCTGGTGGTCGCCCGAGGCTACGAGGGCGTCACCACGGAGTCGATTGCGCGGGCAGCGGGCGTGAGCAAGCAGACGATCTATCGCCGGTGGCGCACGAAGGCGGACCTCGTGCTCGACGCCTTTCTGGAGCACGCCAGGGTCATGGTGGACGAACGCGGCGCCAGGAAGTCCGCGCCGGTCGAGCAGGAGCTTGCCGGCTTCCTGCAGCGCACCGTCGTCGCGTTGCAGGAGACAGGGCCGGCCATCCGCAGCCTGATGGCCTGGGCGCAGCAGGATCCGGAGTTTCTCCGCAGCTTCAAGGAGCGATTCATCGAGCCGCGCCGCGCTGCCATGCGCGGGATCCTCTCGCGCGCGGCCGGCGAACGCCGCCACGACGGCGAGCGTGCCGTCGAAGCCGCCGTCATCGCTCTTTACGGGGCGGTCTGGTATCGGCTGCTGCTCGACGAGCCGTTCAGCCCTCATTTCGGAGCTGACCTGGCCCGGGTGATCCTCGGCGGGCTCCGCTCCGCCCGCGCCGATCGATGATCGGGGAGGCGTCGTCGAGCAGCCAGGACGGAAATGTCGCTCGCCCTCGGAAAACTGAGCACCGCCCGCCGGCCGCGGCTCGAGACCCAGGCAGCACGGACCGATCTCGGTGGCATCGACGTTGCAGCCTGCCGACTCCGATGCTCTCTCCAGCGAGCCTGCTTCGGTTGGGGATGGTGGCCCTCGGTGTGGCGTGGGCAGCAACCGGCCACGCCGCCACGGAGCTGACCTGCCAAAGCTTGGACTCGCTGGTGGACTGTGCGCCGGCTGACGTCGGGGAAGCCTGCGGAGGCGGCGGCGTCTGCGTCGAGATCGCCTGCCGCGGCGCCGACGCGGGCGCAGCCTTCAAGTGCAGTTGCAGCCCGGGCCTTGGGGTTCCCGACGGCGGGTGTCCTTCAGCTCCGAAGGACTCCGGTGGCTGCAATCTCGCCGGTCACAGCTCTCGAGACATCAATCTCGGCGCCCTGGCGATCTCGGGTGCCGCGGCGATGGCCGTCCTCGTCCGTGTTCGACGCCGAAACGTTCCCTGACTTAGTCCGTCCTACAAATGAATCTAGACTATCGCTTGCCGCGGCTCTCCGCGCCGAGCCCGAGCGTCGTGCGCCGGCAACTGCGCGCCCGGCCTCGACTCGGGAGCCATGTCGTCTTCGCAGCGGTCTCGGCCGCCGCCGCGATGGCGATCTGTCTCTATGTCTTCACGGCATGTCACCGGATGCGATTCCCCTTCGAGCTCGAGTGGATGGAGGGCGGAATCCTGGAACACGTGCAGCGCGTCCTGTCCGGGAAATCGGTTTATGCCGCGCCCTCGATCGACTTCGCCGCGTTCATCTACAACCCCTTCTATTACTACGTGGCCGCCGCCTTCTGTGCGTTGTTCGGGGTGGGACTGTTCGCGCTTCGCCTGGTTTCCTTCATCGCCTCGGTGACCTCGTTTCTCGCGATCTTCCTGCTGGTCACGAGACACACGCGATCTCATCTAGCGGGCGTATGCGCGTCCGGGCTCTTCTCGGCCACGTTCGTGTTGAGCGGCGCGTGGTTCGACCTCGCGCGCATCGACTCCCTTGGGTTGGCTCTCTTGCTCGGCGCGGCTTACCCGCTGATGTCGCCGGACGAACAGTCGCAGAATGCGCGCGCTCGAGCCCCGGTCGTCGCCGGCGGACTCATTGCGCTGGCGATCTTGACGAAGCAAAGCGCCGCTCTGGTCGTTCCCGTCCTGTTGGCACGGGCGTATGCTCTCGGCCGTCTCCGCGGGGCAGGTTTGTTCGCGGCCGCAACGTTGCTCCCGCTCGGGATCGCCATGGCGGCGCTGCACATGCGCTCCGGCGGCTGGTATTGGTACTACGCCTTCCAGCTGCCGGCGGCGCACACGATGTCCGGACGTGAAGCTCTGCTTCTGGACTTCTGGCGCTTCGAGATGTTCGGCAGTGTGCCCATCGCGGCCACGACGGCGGCCATCGAGCTGTTCTGGCTGCCTCTCACGCTCTCGCGCAGAAACTGGTTCTTGCCGGCATTCTCCGTCACCTTGATCCTGGTTTCGTACGTCACGCGCCTTCACATGGGCAGCTACACCAATGATCTGATGCCCGCCCACGCCGGTCTGGCGATGTTGAGCTCGACTCTGCTGCTCCGGCTGGCCCGTGTCGGAGGCTCGGCGGTGAAGCCCGCGCCCGTTTTCCTCGCTGGAGCGCTCCAGATCGGCTTGTTGTTCTATTCGCCTGCCTCCCACTTGCCGCCCACTGGTAGCCGCGCGGCGGGCGTTCGCGTCGTCGATTCGCTTCGTGCCACGCCTGGCGAGGTGTGGTTCGTGAGTCATCCCTACTTCAATACGCTGGCCGGCAAGCCTTCGCACATCCACTTCATGGCGCTGGTCGACATCGAGCTCGCTACCGCGGACCCTCGCGGCGCGCGCGCCGCGCTACACAGGCAGATCGACGACGCGTTGACCTCCGGTCGCTTCTCGCAAGTGGTCCTGGACGACGACTGGTTCTTCAACTCCGGCGCGCTCCATGACCGCTACCTGGCGCGCAGCGAACCGCTGCTCTCGGATGAGGCAGCGCTCTGGCCGCTCACCGGGACGCACTTCAGGCCGACCCTCGTCTTCGAAAAGAAGTAGACCGGCGCCGCGTTACTG
The DNA here is from genome assembly GCA_964589215.1 of uncultured Myxococcales bacterium. Lineage (GTDB taxonomy): Bacteria > Myxococcota_A > Polyangia > Fen-1088 > Fen-1088 > JADGRB01. The sequence continues at coordinate 25,514 of CAZPUH010000397.1, forward strand.
GCGCCGGTGAAGCATCGACCCAGACTGCAATCCGGTGATCGCGTCGAACGTGCCGCCGCCGAACCAGACGTCGTTCGCGCTGGTCCCGCCGATGCTCCCGAATCCTGCCGTCAACGTCCCGCGCAGCCTGGTCCAGGTGGCGCCGTCGAAGTACCAGATGGCGGGCCCAGACCCGAGAGCCCAGACCCGATTCGCGCAAGACCCCCAGACAGCGCCAATGACGCCAGTCTCTAGGAATTCCGGGCGCAAAAGCCACGCGGTCCCATCGAAGTGCCACATCACTTCTTTGCTGGATCCCGCCGTCTCGGTAGATCCGCCAACCCACACATCGTTGGCGCTGGCGGCCCATAACGTCCGCGGGAAACTGCTCGTGGCTCCCGCGTTCGGAAGCGTCACGGGCGATGTCCATCCGGTCCCCGTCCAGTGGAGGACGCTGCCGACATAGACGGTCGGCGCGGCGGGATCAGGCACCAGCAGTCCGAAGAGCCAAACATCCGCCGGCCCCGTTCCGCCGAGTCCATCCATTTGCTCGATCCGACCCGTCGAAACATCGACCGGGGTTTGATCTGCCCACAACGATCCATCCCAGTGGAGCAGTGAAGCGCTCAAACTGCGTCCGATGACCCAGACGTCGCGCGGTCCCGATCCCCATATGTGATCGACGCCGACTACGTCCAGCGCGATGGTCGTCCACGTGTTCCCATCCCAGTGCTGCAAGGGAGCGTCCCCTCCGACCCACACGTCATCGGTTCCCGACGCCCAGATGCTGGTGAAGGTGTGCCCGGACAGAACGGCCGTCCAGCTGGTTCCGTCCCAATGTTCGACCGCGCTATCGTTTTGCCGCCAGGCATCTGTGGCCGTGACAGCCGCGATTCCACGGATGATTCGCGACGCCGGTGTTGCCGCCCAGATCGCGCTCGGCGCGGGTGCGGCGCACATCTCACCTGGAGTCGCAGCGCCGTCCAACACGCTCTGGCAATTGCTTTGGCACGTTGGAAAGTCGGCCGTGATTTTCGGATCGCATTGCTCGTTCGGATCGAGCAAGCCGTTGCCACACGTCGTGACCGAGCAGAGATCTCCGCACGGCGTTTCCCCGCCTACGCGGCAGGCGCTGCACGCGCACGCAGTATATCCACGCGGGTCACCGTCGCAGCGCGTGTGGCATTCGGTGCAGCCGTTGTGGATGACGCAACCGAATCCGCAGTACAGCCCAAGCTGATGCCCCGGGCTCCATCCGCTTTGGGGAAACTCGCACATCTCGCCAGGTTCGATGATGCCGTTTCCGCAGACAGCCTGTCGTGCGTCGGTTCCACCGTCGGCGCCACTCGCCCCTGCGCCGCCCCCGTCCAGGTCGACAGCGCCGCCCGCGCCCGCGGCGCCGGCCG
>CAZPUH010000398.1:0-27493 GCA_964589215.1 uncultured Myxococcales bacterium
CCGCCTCCAGCTGCCGCAGCGCGGACGCGCCTTCGAATGCCTTCTTCTCGTTCCCGAAAATGACCACCAGCATGCGTTCCATGACTTGCCTCCTGTCGAGCGGTTGACGTTTCAGAACCACGCCCCGCAGGAATCGCAAGCGCGGTGCCAGCCGCAACCGCGCGAAATCACGCGCATCGCCCGCCCGTTGGCAGTGGCGAGCCTCGACAGATGGCGAGTCTCGCCAGCGCTACTCGGCGCGGAACCGGTGCTTGTCGATCTGCAGCGCCCGGATCCGCGACTCCAGCGTCGACCGCGGAATCCCCAGCTTCGCCGCGGCGCCGTCGGGCCCGGCGACGCGCCCGTTCGATTCGGCCAGCGCGGCCTGGATCATGTCCGTCTCCACGGCCAGCGTCGGCCGGCCGAGCACCCGCACGCCCCCGCTGGGACGCCCCGGCCTCCGCGGCAGCCACGCCTCGTCGACGGTCAGCTCGTCGTCGCACAGGATCACGGCCCGCTGGATCACGTTCTGCAGCTCGCGGATGTTGCCCGGCCAGTCGTAGGCGCTCAGCAGGTCCAGCGTGCGCCGGCTGATGCCGGTGATCCGCTTGCCGGCCTTCTCCGCATACTTCCAGGCCAGGTACTCGGCCAGGAGCGGAATGTCCTCGGCACGCTCGCGCAGCGGCGGCAGCTGGATGGGGAAGACGCTGAGCCGGTAATAGAGGTCCAGCCGGAACGAACCCTGAGCGATCGCCTTGTCGAGATCGCGGTTGGTGGCGGCGATGACCCGCACGTCCACGGGGATCGGGCGCGTGCCGCCCACGCGCTCGAACGTGCGCTCTTGCAGCACGCGCAACAGCGCGACCTGGGTCTCGGGCGGCAGCTCGCCCGCCTCGTCGAGAAAGATCGTGCCGCCGTCGGCCATCTCGAAGCGGCCCAGCCGACGCTGCATGGCCCCCGTGAACGCCCCCTTCTCGTGGCCGAACAGCTCCGAGGCGACCAGCGTGGGCGCGATCGCGCCGCAGTTCACCGACACGAATGGTCGCGCCGCCCGGGGTGACCGCTGGTGAATGGCGCGCGCGATCAGCTCCTTGCCCGTGCCGGTCTCGCCGGTGATGAGCACGGTGGAGTCGGTGGCGGCCACCTTGGCCACGATCGCCAGCACGCGCCGCAGCGGCTCTGACGTCCCGATGACCTCCTCGAACATCGAGGTCTGCACGATCTCTTGCTTGAGCGCGCTGTTCTCTTTGACCAGCTGCTCCTTCAGCGCGTGCAACTCGTGCTGGACGCGCTTCAGGTCCTCGATGTCGACGCTGGATCCGAACCAGCGCGTGATGTTCCCGGCCGCGTCGCGCACCGCCTCGGTCCGGTGCAACATCCACCGGTACTCGCCCCTTGCGTTCGCGACGCGCGCCTGGGAGACGGCCACCCGCCCGTCCTACATCGCTTCGCGCCACAGCCGCGCGTGCTCCTGCACGTCGTCCGGGTGAATGAACTTCGTCCAGCCCCACCCGAGCAACGCGTCCAGCGGCACGCCGTCCAGGTACTCCAGCCAGCGCCGGTTGAAGTAGTCGATGTACCCGTCCGGCCGGGCGCTGAAGATGAGCGCCGGCGTCGAGTCCACCACCGCCTGGTAGTCGATGCGCTCGTCCTCCCCGTTCATCCGGCTGCTCCGGTCAAGCAAACGCCCCGGGGGCAAGAGTTGCCTCCCGGGGCGGTGCGGGTCAAGCGGAGGCGGCCGTTCGAGCCGAAACGCCGGCCCTATTCGCCGCCGACGCCCTGGGCCGCGACGGCAGGCGCCATGACCTGCTGCGCCTCGTCAGCCGTCTGCCGCCGCAGGCTCAGGTGGCGGACGACGACGTAGAACACCGGGGTCAGCACCAGGCCGAAGAAGGTCACCCCCAGCATGCCGGAGAACACGGCGACGCCCATCGCCCCCCGGATCTCCGCGCCCGCGCCGGTCGAGAACACCAGCGGGATGACGCCCATGATGAAGGCGAAGGACGTCATCAGGATGGGGCGCAGGCGGATGCGGGCCGCCTCCAGCGCCGCGTCGATGGGCGTCCGCCCCTGGTGCTCCAGCTCGCGCGCGAACTCGACGATCAGGATGGCGTTCTTGCAGGCGAGGCCGATCAACACCAGGAACCCGATCTGCGTGAATACGTTGTTGTCGCCGCCGGTGACGTAGATGCCGGCGGCCGCGCAGAGCAGGCACAGCGGCACGATCAAGATGACGGCGATGGGCAGCGCCCAGCTCTCGTACTGGGCCGCCAACACCAGGAACACCAGCAGCACGCACAGCACGAAGACCAGCCCGGTCGTGTTGCCGGCCAGCTGCTGCTGGTAGGTGAGCTCCGTCCACTCGAACCCGACGCCGTTGGGCAGCGTCTCACGCGCCAGCCGCTCCATCACCGCCACGGCCTGCCCGGAGCTGACGCCCGGCGCGGGGCCGCCGTTGATGTCGGCCGCCGGGTAGGCGTTGTAGTGCAGCTGCTGGTCGGGGCCGCGCGACGAGGTCACGCGCAGCATGGACCCCAGCGGCACCATCGCCCCGTCGGCGTTGCGCACCTTCAGCTGCGCGATGTCCTGCGCCGTTGCGCGGTGGGCGGCGTCGGCCTGGACGATGACCTGGTACGTGCGCCCGAACCGGTTGAAGTCGTTGACGTAGACCGAGCCCAGGTAGATCTGCATGGTGCGGAACAGCTCGGTCAGCGACAGGCCCGCCTGCTTGACCTTCTCGCGGTCGACGTCGACGTCGATCTGCGGGACGTCGATGCGGTTGCTGGAGAACAATCCGGCCAGCTCGGGGGTCTGGCGGGCGCGCCCCACCAGCGCCTGGGTGGCCTTGGCCAGCTCTTCTTCGCCCAGCCCCGCGCGATCCTCGACCTCCATCTTGAATCCGCCGACGGTGCCCAGCCCCATGACGGGCGGCGGTGGGAACACGGCCACGAAGGCGTCCTGGATCACCCCGAACTTCTGGTTCAGCGCGCCGGCGATGGCCGGCCCGTAGAGCTCCTTCGAGCGCCGCTCCTCGAACGGGGTCAGCGCGAAGAAGATGATGCCGGCGTTGGACGCGTTGACGAAGCCGTTGATCGACAGACCCGGGAACTGGACGGCGCCCGAGATGCCCGGCTGCTTGAGGCCGATCTCGGCCATCTGCCGCACCACGGACGTCGTGCGGTCCAGCGTGGCCCCGTCGGGCAGCTGCGCGAACGCGACCAGGAAGCGCTTGTCCTGGGTGGGGACGAACCCGCTGGGCAGGCGCGAGAACGCGAACGCGGTCACGCCCAGCAGCGCCGCGTAGACGGCCAGCGCGACGCCGCGGCGGCGCACGACCCGCCCGGCCGCGCGCCCGTAGGCGTCCGAGCCGCGCGAGAACACGCGGTTGAAGCGCCGGAACAGCCACCCGAACATCCACTCCAGCGCCACCGTCAACTTGTCGGGCTTGGCGTCGTGACGGCGCAGCAGGATCGCGCTCAGCGCGGGCGACAGTGTCAGCGAGTTGATGGCGGAGATGACGGTCGAGAACGCGATGGTCAGCGCGAACTGGCGGTAGAACTGCCCGGTCAGGCCGCTGACGAACGCGACCGGCACGAACACGGCGCACAGCACCAGCGCGATGGCGATGATCGGCCGGCTCACCTCTTCCATTGCCTTGTAGCTGGCCTCCCGCGGCGAGAGGCCGGCGGCGATGTTTCGCTCGACGTTCTCGACGACGACGATGGCGTCGTCGACGACGATCCCGATCGCCAGCACCAGCCCGAACAGCGACAGCGTGTTGATCGAGAAGCCGAACGCCAGCAGCACGGCGAACGTGCCCACGACCGAGACGGGAACGGCCACCAGCGGGATGATGGAGGCGCGCCAGGTCTGCAGGAACAGCACGACGACGATGACCACCAGCAGGATCGCCTCGAACAGTGTCTTGGCGACCTCCGCGATCCCCTCCCGCACGTTGGTGGTGGGATCGTAGACGACCTGATACTGGATCCCCTGCGGGAAGTTGCGCGAGAGCTGGTCCATCGTCTCACGCACGGTGCTGGACACCTTCAGCGCGTTCGACCCGGGCGCCTGGAAGATCGCCATCGCGACCGCGTCCTTGTTGTCCAGCAGAGACCGCAGCGAATAGCTGCCCGAGCCGAGCTCGACGCGCGCCACGTCGCCCAGCCGGGTGATCTGGCCGTCGGCGCCGGTCTTGACGACGATGTCACGGAACTCTTGCTCGGTCGTCAGTCGCCCGCGCGCGTTGACGGTCAGCGTGAAGTCGACCGGCTTGTCCATGGGCATGCCGCCCACGACGCCCGCCGCGACCTGCACGTTCTGGTCGCGAATGGCGTTCACGATGTCCGACGCGGCCAGCCCGCGCGCCGCGACCTTGTTGGGATCCAGCCAGACGCGCATGGCGTAGTCGCCGGCCCCGAACATCACGACCTCGCCCACGCCCGGGATGCGCGCCAGCACGTCCTTGACCTGCAGCACGGCGTAGTTGCGCAGGTACACCATGTCGTAGCGGTTGTCGGGCGACACCAGGTGCACGACCATCGTGATGTTGGGCGAGCTCTTCACGGTGGTGACGCCCAGCTGGCGCACCTCGTCGGGCAGCCGGGGCAGCGCCTGGCTGACCCGGTTCTGCACCTGCACCTGCGCCAGGTCGGCGTCGGTGCCGACCCGGAACGTCACGGTCAGCGTCAGCACGCCGTCGGAGGTCGCCTGCGACGACAGGTACAGCATGTTGTCGACGCCGTTGATCTGTTCTTCCAGCGGCGCGGCCACGGCCTCGGCCAGCGCGCGCGGGTTGGCGCCCGGGTAGACGGCCCGCACGACGACCGACGGCGGGACGACCTCGGGGTATTCGCTGATGGGCAGCGTGAAGATGGCGATCGCGCCTGCCAGGAAGATGACGATCGAAAGCGCGGCCGCGAAGATCGGACGATCGATGAAGAAGCGGGAGAAACGCATGTCGGCTCCTGTGGACCTTCTGAGACGTTGAGAGCTTCGAATCAGGGCGTGGCGCCGGGCTCGCGCGCGTCGGCCAGCGTCGGCGCCACGGTGGCGGTCACGTGCATGCCCGGGCGCACGCGCTGCAGGCCGTTGACGACCACCTTCTCGCCGGGCTGCACGCCGGCCGCGATGACGCGGTAGCCGTCGACGAGCCGCCCGAGCTGCACGGGCCGGTACTCGACGGTGCTGTCCGGCTTGACGACCAGCACGAACTTCTTGTCCTGGTCCGTGCCGATCGCGCGGTCGCTGACCAGCGTGGCCTGGTACGCGTCGCCGCCGACCAGCTTGAGCCGCGCGTAGAGGCCCGGCGTGAACCGGTGATCCTTGTTCGCGAAGACGGCCCGGGCCCGCACGGTGCCGGTGCGGGGATCCAGCTGGTTGTCGAAGAAGTCCAGCTTTCCCTCGTGCGGGAAGGCGTCTCCCTCGGCGGCTGTGCCCAGCAGGACGCGGGCGCGCTTGTCGCGCGGGCCCGTGCCGGCCTTGGCGCCGTATCGCAGAAAGCTGCGCTCGTCGGCGTCGAACGACGCGTAGATGGGGTCCTGCGACACGACGGTCGTCAGGCGAGTCGCGCTGCCCGCCTGAACCAGGTTGCCGACCGTGACCTCGGCGCGTCCGACGCGGCCGCTGATCGGCGAGCGCACGCGCGTCCATTCGAGGTTGAGGCGCGCCATCGCCACCGCTGCCTCGGCGGCGCGGACAGCGGCGGCGGCCCGCTCGGAGCCGGCGGTGCGGTTGTCGAGGTCCTCGCGTGAGATGGCCTCACCCGCGGCGAGCTGCTTGGATCGCTGCAGCGCCCGGCTGGCCAGCGCCGCCGCGCTGCGCGCCTGGGCGAGCTCGGCTTCGGCGCGCGCCACCTCGGCCTGATAGGGGCGCCGATCGATCTCGAACAGGACGTCGCCCTTGCGGACCTCCTCGCCCGCGTTGAAGACGACGCGCTCGATGTAGCCCGAGACGCGCGGCCGGATCTCGACGGACTCGACCGCCTCCAGGCGGCCGATGAACTCGTCCCAGTCGGTGATCGTGCGTTGCTGGGCGGCGGCCACCGTCACGGCGGGCGGTGGCGGTGGGGCGGACGACGCCTGCGCGGCTCCCCGGCAGCTCGCCAGCGAAAGCGCAGCGCCCAGGGCCAGGGCGGCGCGCGAGAACTGTCCGATGCGTGTCATGTCGCGCTCCATTTCGTCGTTGTGCGGAATCATGTGGCTGTCGCCGCCTGCGTACTGCAACCGCCGGGCCGCCGGCGGAGCGCAGCGGTGCACGTCGCGCCCGCGGGCGAATCGCGCGCGTTCGCCAGCGGGACTTCGCGCTGCGAGCGACGTGTCGTCGGAAGTCGGACAACAGCTGTCGGAAACGGGGCAAGCGCCTGCTGCCCATGAAAGAAGATGCGGCGGCGTCGCGCCGGCTCGGCACGACGCTCGCAGTAGGAGCTCCCGTCGTCGCAACGACGACGAAAGGAAGAATGGTCATGAAAACGCGAACGATGATCGGAGCTCTCATGTTGGCCGCCGGGGTCGCCGCGCCGGCGCTGGCGCAAAGCGGTCCTTCCGGCGAAAGCGAGCACGTCGTGTCCCGCTCGCTCTCGACGGTGCCTGTCGCGCCGGCGGGATTCGGGGTGCAGGTGGGCGGCGGCGTCACGGCCTTCACGCGCCAGGGGGCGCGCGACCAGTTCGGCACGGGCGGCTACTGGGACGTGCGCGCCGTGCTGGGCGCCGACAGCTTCCTGGGCGCCGAGCTGGCGTACGTGGGCAGCGCGCGGGACATCAACGCGGCCGGCGTCACCGGCAACGCCGTGCTGCTCGGCAACGGCGCCGAGGCCGTCGTGCGCGGCAACCTGCCGCTGGCCGTCGGCGCGCTGCGGGTCGAGCCGTTCGTGTTCGGCGGGGTAGGGTGGACCTACTACGACATCGCCAACAGCGACGCCAACACCTCGGCCATCAAGGACCACGCGAACGCGCTCACGATTCCGTTCGGTGCCGGCGTGGGCCTGACGTACGCCCACTTCATCGTCGACGCGCGGTTCACGTACCGCGCCGTGTTCGACGACAAGCTGGTTCCCACCGGCGGCAGCGACAGCCTGGACCTGCAGAACTGGTCCGCGGGGCTGACGCTGGGTTACGAGCTGTGACGGCCAGAGCCCCCTCGACGCCGCCGGGGGGGCTTTCTCGTTTCGCTAGTAGCGGCGCCCGGGCAGGCGGATCGAAAACGTCGTTCCCAGCTCCGGGCTGGATTCCACCGAGATCGTTCCGCCGTGCGCGTTGACGATCTCTTGCACGATGAAGAGCCCCAGCCCCAGCCCGCGCGGGCGCTGCTGCAGTGGCTCGCTGAACGTCCCCTGCGTGAACGGCTGGAACAGCATCGCGATCTGCTCCGGCGGAATGACGGGCCCGCGGTTCTTGACCGACAGCAGCGCCTCGTCCTCGCGCACGTCGATGCAGACCTCGATCGGCGTCTCCGCCGAGCCGTGCACGATGGCGTTGCCGATCAGGTTCGACAGCACCTGCTCGACGCGGGTCGGGTCCAGCTGAAACGGCTGGCGCCCGCGGACGTCGAGAACGATGACGCGATCCGGATGGGTCGCGCGAAGCTCGTCGACGATCCGGCCCGCGATCTCTCCCGCTTCGGCCAGGACGGGGCGCGTCGGCAGGGCGCCGTGCCAGTGGCTCTCGCTGAAATCCAGCAGCGACTGCACCATGGCCAGGGACCGCTGCGCGGCGCGGTCCATCTGGGCCAGCCGCTCGCGGACGTCGTGGGGGAGATCCTCGCGCGACATGGTGACCCGGGCCAGCGCGGCGATGGCGCTCAGCGGGTTGCGCAGCTCGTGTCCCAGGATTCCGGCGATGCCCGCCATTCCGGGCGGCAAATGTTCCATTCGTAGCGCCTGATCGGAAGTCACGCGAGAGGATGTCATGGAGTCTGGATGGGTCAACCGCAAGTGAAGGTTTCACGACGACCTGTCGCTTTTCCGACAGGTCGCCGCGGCGCCGCACCACGCGCGCCGCACCTGTAAGACGAACGAGCGGGCCCGCGCGCGACAATGAAATGGAAGATTTCGTCGGGTGGCGATCGCGCACGAAGTTTGCTTCACTGTGGTGGATGCAGGCCCCCGTATCGGAGGTTCGACGGCGCGCGAAGTACCACGCGCTGCGCGGCCGGCCGCCGGAGCACGTGACGCAAGGGGTTGCGCGGACACGTCGTTTCCTGGTGCTGCTGTTTCAGGTCGGTGCGGTGGCCCTGCTGGCCGCCCGCGGTTTCCCCTGGCCGCGGCTGCTGTTTCACGCGCTGGTCTGTCTCTTCTATCTCTCGGTTTCCCGTTACCCGACGCCCGCCACCGAGCGGGCCAAGACGCGGATGCTCGTGGGCGGGTTGCTGTCGTTCGGGGCCTGGCTCGCCAACACCGGCGGGCTCTCGAGCCCCCTGATCCCGGTCGGGCTGGGCATGCTTTTGCCGGCGCTGCTCATCTTCGACACGCGCAAGCAGCTCTGGCTCTTCGCGGGGGGCGCCCTGGCGGTGCTGGCGGCGGTCGCGCTGCTGTCGCTCTGGCCGGTGGGGGCCCTGGTCGCTCCGCTGGCGCCGCGTGACGGGCACCCGTCGCCGGAGTGCGTGGCCCTGGTCGCGGGCTCGATCCTGGTCACCGCCAGCCAGGTGTCGGCGTTCTGGGGACACGTGGCGGCCGCCTACGATCAGGTCGCCATCGAGCTGGGCGCGCGCCGCGAGGAGCTCTGCTCGGTGGGCGAGGACCGCACGCGCGAGCTGGAAGGCGCCGCCGCGCACCTGGCGCACGAGATGAAGAACCCGCTGGCGTCAATCAAGTGTCTCTCGACGCACCTGGCGCGCGGCTGTTCGCTGGACCCCCGCACGGTCGAGCGGCTGGAGGTAGTCTCGGCCGCCGCCGATCGGCTGGAGTCCATCGTCGACGGGTTCGTGTCGCTGTCGCGCGGGCTGGGCGATCTCGAGCTGCGCCCCGTGCGCCTCCTGGAGCTGGCGGGCGAGCTGAAGCTGCTGCTCGACGCGCGCGCCCACGACGCCGGCGTCACCCTGGAGGTCTCGGGGGCGCCCTACGTCGAGATCGAGGCCGACGCGCGCAAGATCAACCGCGCGCTGTTCTGCCTGGTGATGAACGCCGTGCAGGCGTCGGCGTCGGGGCAGACCGTCACGATCGACGTCACCGCCGTCGCGACCCCGGCCGGCGGCGTGCGCGTGCAGATCATCGATCGCGGCGAGGGGATGAGCGCCGACCTTCTCGAGCGCCTCAAGCGGCCGCCGGTCAGCACCCGCAAGCAGGGGGCCGGGCTGGGGGTGGCGGTGGCGCGGACGCTGATCGAGCAGCACGGCGGTCGCCTCGAATATCAGAGCGCGCCCGGCCAGGGGACGACGGCCACCGTCGTTCTGCCGCGCCAGCCGCCCAACTGGGCCGCGGCGCCAAAGCTGTTCCCTGAATCGCTGCGTGACCGCCGCCAGGTCAGCTAGACATGGAAGCCATGGTGGAACGCCTCACGGATCGCATCTCGGGCCGCGTGCTGGTGATCGACGACGACGCGTCCTTGCGGTTCGCGCTGGAGGCCGTGCTGGGCGACGCCGGGCTGACCGTCGTCAGCAGCGGCAGCGGCGCCGGCGGCCTGCAGACCTTCGAGGCCAACGGCGCCGACGCGGTGCTGACCGATCTGGCGATGCCGGAGATGGACGGGCTGGAGGTGCTGAACCGCGTGCGCGCGCTGGACCCCGGCGTCCCCGTCATCATGCTGACGGCCCACGGGTCAGAGCGCGTGGCCGTGGCGGCCATGAAGGCCGGCGCGTACGACTATCTACCGAAGCCGTTCGACCCCGACGAGATCGTGCTGGCCGTGCGCCGCGCGATCGAGACGCGGTCCCTGCGCATGCAGAACGCGCTGCTGCGCACGCAGAGCGCTCTCGGACGCGCCATCGTGGCGTCCAGTCCCGCGATGCGGCGCGTGCTGGAGACTGTGGCGCGCGTGGCGCCCAAGGACGTGACCGTCCTCTTCACCGGTCCCAGCGGCGCGGGCAAGGACGTCGTGGCCACGGCGCTGCACGCCCACTCGGCGCGCGCCGACAAGCCGTTCATCCGCTTCAACGCGGCGGCCATCCCCGTCGAGCTGGCCGAGGCGGAGCTGTTCGGGCACACCAAGGGGGCGTTCACGGGCGCCCAGGGCGCCAAGCTCGGCTACTTCCAGCAGGCGGCCGGCGGCACCCTCTTCATCGACGAGGTGGGCGAGCTGCCGCTGGCGATCCAGGCCAAGCTGCTGCGCGCGCTGCAGTCGGGCGAGGTGCAGCCGGTCGGCGGCCGTCCCGAGAAGGTCGACGCGCGACTGGTCGCCGCGACGAACCGCGATCTGGCGGCGGAAGCCAAGGCGGGGCGGTTTCGCGAAGACCTGTTCTATCGCCTGAACGTCGTCCCCATCCGCGTGCCGCCGCTGCGCGACCGCCCGGAGGACATCGAGCCGCTGCTGCACGCGTTCGTGCGCCAGTACGTCGAGCGCTACGGAATGACGCAGGTGCAGCTCGAGCCCGATCTCATCGACGCGATGAAGGCGCACCCCTGGCCGGGCAACGTGCGCGAGCTGGAGAACACCGTGGCGCGGCTGCTGGCGCTGGCGCCCGACGAACGCCTGTCGCTGTCGCTGTGGCGCTCCCTGGCCGAACCGCGTTCGGCGGGCGAGGGGGCGGGCGGCGGCCTCTCGAAGGGCGACCCCGGCCCGAACTTCCCGCTGCGCGCCCGCGTCGAGACCTTCGAGCGCGCCATCATCGCCGAGCAGTTCAGCGCGGCGAAGAACAACCAGAGCGAAACCGCCCGCCGCCTCGGCGTCTCGCGCCCCGCCCTGGTCGAGAAACTCCACAAGTACGAACTGATCTAGCCCCGTCCTCGTCCTGTAAGCTCCGACGACACCCGACGGAACCGCGACAGCCCGCGACCCTCGCGCGTCCCCGTCTCCGCGCTCTCCCTCGTCGGCGCGGCCGTTGCAAAGGCACCGCGCCGATGACACCGGCTCACCCGTCGAAGCTCCGTTCCGTTGGCGCGCGCGGCGCGCTGCTCTTCTCGTCGCTGCTGGGCGTTCTGGCCTGGTCGCGGCCCGCGCGCGCGTTGCAGCCGCTGGAGGTGTTCGTGCGCGGCGCGCGCGCGCAGAGCCCCGGCAACCGCGAGGCTGCCGCCACCAGCGCCGCCGCCGAGGCCCGCGCCAGCGAGTCGTTCGGCCACGCGCTGCCAGGGCTCTCGGCCAGCGCCGCGTACACGCGCAACCAGTGGAACGTCGAGTTCGGCGGGCTGGCGGTGTTGCCGCAGAACGAATGGGACGCCGCCGTCGCGGTCAGCGTGCCCCTCATCGATCTGGCGAAGTTCGCGCGTATCTCGTCGGCGGAGCGGAGCGCCGACGCCGCCGCCCAGCGGCAAGAGGCCACCGCGCGCGAGATCGAGGCCCAGGTCGTGCAGCAGTACTACCAGCTGGCCGCCGACGTCGCGCTGGTCCAGGTCGCGCGTAACGCGCTCGAGGCCGTGCGCGCCAACCTGAGGGTCACCGAGGAGGCGGCGCGGGCGGGGACGGTCACCTCCCTGGACGTGCAGCGCGCCACCGTCGAGGTCGAACGTCAAAACCAGCAGCTGATCAACGCCGAGCTGGAGGTGAAGGTGGTCGCGCGGGCCCTCGCGTCGCAGACGGGCGTCGTCGCCGACACGGCCGGCGAGGCCGCGCTGGCCGACGACCTTCACGTCGAGCCGGGTGTGGAGCAGTTCCAGGCCACGGCGCCGCAGACGCCCGCGGTGCGCGCCGCCATCCTCGATCGCGCGGCGGCCGAGCGCGCCGCGACCGGGCAGCGCCTGGCGTTGGTCCCCGCGCTGAACGGCGCCGCCAGCGAGCGCTACACCAACGCGGTCGGGTTCCTGGGGGGGCACCACACGGCCTGGGCGGGCGGCCTCTCGCTGGTGTGGGCTCTGGACTTCAGCACGGCGCCGGCCATTCGCGCCCGGAACGCCGAGGCCGCCGCGGCGCGCGCGCGCGAAGAGCAGACGCGCCTGACGATCGGTGACGCGATCTTCCGGACGTGGCACGGCATCGAGGCCGGCATCGCGCGCAGCCGGTCGGCGCGAAACCAGGCGGCCGTCAGCGCCCGTGCCGCGGAGGTCGCGCGCACGCGCTACCGCGCGGGTGCCGGAACGCAGCTGGAGCTGATTCAGGCCGATCGAGACGCGTTCGCGGCTCAGGCGGGCCTCATCCAGGCTGACGCCGACCTGCTCAATTCACGCGCGCAATTGCGGCTTCTGTCCGGCGCTTCCACGACGGAGCCTCGCTAGGCCGTCCTCAGAATGGTTGACCGGCGTGAGGCGCGACGCCACAATGCGTCTCACCCACAGGCCGGGCGAGGATGGAGAGCGCGATTGGCGGCTGCGACATCATCGACATCGTCTACCGGTCGCGACGAACGACCGTGTACCGGGGCGTCCGCCGTGAAGATCACCGTCCCGTCGCGATCAAGACGCTGACGGATCGCTATCCGCGGCCGGGCGATCTGGCCGTCCTGCGGCGCGAGTTCAGGGTCGCGCGCCAGCTGCGCGGACCGGGCATCATCGACGTGCTGGGGCTTGCGCCCTGGGAGAACAACCTGGCCCTCATCGAGGAGGACTTCGGGGGCACGCCGCTCACGCTGGGGGCGTTGGCCGGTCTTCCGGAGTTCCTGGCGGTCGCGCTGGCGTCGACGCGGGCGCTGGTCCGGGTCCACGAACAGATCATTCACGGCGACGTGAGCCCGTCGAACATCGTCTGGTCGCCGAAGGGATGCCAGGTTCGGCTGATCGACTTCGCCGCCGCGATCCCGCTGGACAGCGAAGGGCGCCGCCCGCTGTGGGACGAGCTGTCGGAGAGCTCGTTCCCGTACATGTCGCCCGAGCGCACCGGCCGCACGCAGCGCGAGGTCGATCACCGCACCGACCTCTACTCCCTGGGCGCGACCTTCTATCATCTGCTGACGGGCGCGCCGCCGTTCGAAGCGCGCGATCGCGGCGAGTGGATCGACCTGCACCTCACGCGGGAACCGATTCCACCGCGCGACATCGCGCCCGCGGTGCCGCTGGTCGTCTCGGACATCGTCGTTCGCCTGCTGGCCAAGAACCCGGAGGACCGCTACCAGAGCGCGCGGGGGCTGTTGCGGGACCTGGAAGAGTGCCGCCGCCGCTTCGAGGCGTCCGGGACCATCGCGCCGTTTCCGCTGGGCGCGGGGGACGTGGGCGCGCGGCTGCAGATCCCCAACCGCCTGCGCGGGCGCGACGCCGAGATCGACCAGCTGGTGGAGGCGGTGGCGGAAGCGCAGGGCGGCGCCGCGCGCCTCGTCATCGTGGCTGGCGAGCCCGGCGTGGGCAAGACCGCGCTGGTCGACGAGCTCAGGCGGCGCCTGCCGGGTCTGGGCGGAACGTTCATCGAGGGCAAGTTCGATCAATTCCGGCGGGACTCGCCGTACGCGGCGGTGGCGCAGGCGCTGCGCCAGCTGGTCGTCCACATGCTGTCGCAGCCCGAAGAGACGCTGGCCACCCGCCGGGCCGAGCTGCGCGACGCGCTGGCGCCGAACGGTCGCCTCATGACCGACCTGGTCCCGGAGCTGGAAGGGGTGATCGGCCCGCAGCCTCCGGTGGCCGCCGGCAACCCGGTCGAGGAGCAGAATCGGTTCCACGCGACGCTGGGGACGCTGCTGCGCACCTCGGCGCGGCTCGAGCGGCCGCTGGTGCTGTTCCTGGACGACCTTCACTGGTCGGACGCGCCCACGCTGGCGCTGGTCGACGCGCTGCTGGCGGATCGCGCGGCGGGGTGGTTGCTGATCGTCGGCACCTATCGCAAGACCGAGGTGGGGCCCGACCATCCGCTCCCGCGGCTGCTGGCGTCCATGACCGGCGAGCGGCGCCCCACGGTGATCGACCTGCCGCCCCTCGACGTTCGCGCGATCGGCGAGCTGGTCGGCGACGCGCTGGCGGCGCCGCCCGAGCGGACGGCCGGGCTGGCTCAGCTGCTGCACGAGAGCACGGGCGGCAATCCGCTGGGCGTGCGCGAGCTGATCGGGATCGCCAATCGTGACGGCGCCATCTGGTTCGATCCGGTCGCGCGGCGCTGGGACTGGGCCATCGAGCGGCTCCAGCAGGCGAGGACCGGCGAGGATCTCGTCGAGCTGCTGCTCGAGCGCTTGCGCGGCCTCCCGGCGCCCACGCAGCGCTGGCTGGGCATCGGCGCCTGCCTCGGGGCCGTGTTCGATCTGCGGGGGCTGGCGCTGGCCGGAGACGCCGGGATGTCCGTCGCCGCGGCCGCGCTCGCCGATGCGGTGCGCGAGCGGCTGGTGCGGCCGCTTGGTCCCGATGAATACCAGCCGCCGGGCAGCGGCGGCGGCGGACCCGAACCCGTCGTGGAAGCGGGGCCGGTCGAGGCCTACTACCGGTTTCAGCACGATCGCGTCCAGCAAGCGGCCTACGCGCTGATCCCGGAGGCCGAGCGCGGCGCGCTGCACCTGGCGATCGCGCGCCGGCTTCTGGACGGTTTGCCCGCCGTCGAGCGCGAGGAGCGCCTCGTCGAGCTGGCGCGGCACCTCAACGTCGGCGCGGCCCTGTTGCAGGGAGACGTCGAGCGCCGCATGGCCGTAGAGACCAACCTGGCCGCCGCGCGAAAGGCGCGCGCCACGGCCGCCCACGCCGCGGCGCTGGAGCTGCTGGAGGCGGCCCGGGCGCTGCTGCCGGCGGACGCCTGGCAAAGCGCGTTCGACCTGGCGTACGAGATTCATTTTCTGGGTTCCGCCTGCGCGTACATGCTGCGAAAGGGCGACGTGGGGGAGCGCTGGGCCGGGCCGGCGCTCGCGCACGCGCGCACGCCGATCGAGAAGGCGCGGGTGTACGGCATGCAGCTCACGCACCTGACGTTCTGCGATCGCATGGAGGACGCCGTGGCCGCCGGGCTGCGGGGGCTCCGGCTTCTCGGCGTGCGGCTGTCGGCCCGCCCCTCGACGGCTCACATCCTGCGCGAGCTGACCCTGGCGAAGCTGGCGCTGGGACGCCGGCGCATCGCCGACCTGGAGAGCGGTCCGGTCGTCGACGATCCGTCGGTGCGCCTGTGCATGCGCATCCTGGTCGATTTCATCCCCCCGGCTTACCTCACGGGCAACGACAGGCTGTTCGCCGCCGCCGTGCTGCGGCAGGTCCGTCTGTCGCTGAAGCACGGCGTCTGCGTCGAATCGGCCGCCGCGTACGCCAGCTACGTGGTCCTGCTGGCCGGGCTGGGCGATCTCACGAGCGCGAACGAATTCGGAAAGCTGGCGCTTCGCCTGACCGAGCGGTTCAACGCCGTCGAGTGGCGCTGCCGCAACCTGGTCCTCCACACGCTCTTCGGCCAGAGCTGGGCCCGCCCCTGGCGCGAGATGGTGCCGAACTTTCAGGAGGCGATCCGGGCCGGGCTGGCCAGCGGCGACCTGCTGTTCACGGCGTACACCTGCGGCTGGGTTCACCTCTGGGATCCGGACGTCGACATCCGGACCGCAGCCGAGGAGGGGCAGAAGTACCTCGACGTCATCGAGAAGACCGAATACCAGAACGCGCGCGACGCGGCCCAGCTCGCCCAGCAGACCTGGGCGAACATGCTGGGCGAGACACGGGATCCGCTGTCGCTGTCCGACGGTACCTTCGACGAGGACGCCACCCGCGAGCGCATGCAGCGCGTGCGCAACGTGTCGGGGCTGGGGATCCACGCGCTCTGCCGGCTGAAGCTGTGCCTGCTCTACGGCGAGGAAGAGCAGGGGTTCGCCATCATCCAGACTTCGCGCCCCTTCATTCGCGCGCTGGCGGGATCGCCGTATCTGGTCGAATTCTGCCTCACGGCCTTCCTGATCTCGGCGACCGTCGCGGGGGGCCCAGGGCCGCGGGCCGCCGCGCGGCGCGAGATGCGGCGCCAGCACGCGCGCATGCGGCGCTGGGCCGCGTACGCGCCCGCCAACTTCGGGCAGCACCTTCTCCTGATGGACGCCGAGCGCGCCGCGCTGGCCGGCCACGTGACCCAGGCGGAATCATCGTTCGAGCGGGCCATCGCGGCCGCCCGCGAGGGGCAGTTTCCGCGCTACGAGGCGCTGGCGAACGAGAGGGCCGCGCGCTTCTTCGCGGCGCGCGGCCTGGGGCGCGTGGCCGCCGTCTACGCCAACGAAGCGCGGTACCACTACGCGCGATGGGGCGCCGTGCGGAAAGTGCAGCTCCTCGACCGGCTGGTCCAGGCGCTGCCGCGGGATTCGAACCCGAACGTCGCGCCGGGGCAACCCGACGACGGCGGCCTGGCTCGCGCCGCGACCGCCGTCCCGGGAGCGGGCGAGCCCGGTTCGCTGGACGTGGAGACGATGTGGCGCGCGTCCCAGGCGCTGTCCGAGGAGGTGATCCTCGAGAAGCTCATGGGCCGGCTGGTCACCAGCGTCCGGGAGAGCGCCGGCGCCACCCGGGTCTGCCTGCTGCTGCGCGAACATGCCGGGCCGGAGCTGCTGGTCCAGGCGGACATCCGCAGCGGGCGCCCCGCCGAGGTGATGCAGCGGACGCCCGTGGCGAACGCCGACCTGCCGATCGGGATGATTCGGTACGTCCTTCGGACCGGCGAGTCGTTCGTGACCGCGGACGCCATGCGCCACCGCGAGCTGGCCAACGATCCCTACACGCGCGGTCACGGCACGCGCTCGATGCTGGCCATGCCGGTCGTGCATCGGGGCGAGCCGCTGGGCGTTCTCTACCTGGAGAACGACGTCACGTCGCACGCGTTCGACCCGCAGCGCGTGGCGACGTTGCGCATCCTGGCCTCCCAGGCCGCCATCTCGCTGCAGAACGCGCGCCTCTACGAACACATCCAGCGGATGGCCGACTCGTTCTCGCGGTTCGTGCCGCGTGAGTTCCTGCGCAGCCTGGGGCGCAGCCAGCTGGTCGACATCGAGCTGGGCGAGAGCGTGCAGAAGGTGATGACCGTGCTGTTCTCGGACATGCGGGGGTTCACCAGCCTGGTCGAGCGGATGTCGCCGACGGAGAACATCGGGTTCGTGAACGACTACATCGCGCGAATGGAGCCGGCGATCCGCGGCGAAGGTGGCTTCATCGACAGCTACATCGGCGACGCGATCATGGCGCTGTTCGACGTGCCGCCAGCGGGCGCCGTGCGCGCCGGCGTGGCGATGTATCGCGCGCTGGAGCAGTTCAACCTGCAGCGCGCCGCCATGGGCGAGCGGCGCATCGAGATCGGCGTCGGCATCAACACCGGCCTCCTCACGCTGGGAACCATCGGCGGCGCCGAACGCCTCAAGTGCGGCGTCATCGGTGACGCCGTGAACCTGGCCGCCCGGCTGGAAGGACTGACCAAGCGGTATCGCGTGCCGCTCCTCATCTCCGGGCGCACCCGCCAGAGCCTGCCGCCGGAGCTGCTGGCGGCCACGCGGCTGGTCGATCGGGTGCGCGTGGCCGGCCACAGCGAGCGGATCGACCTCTACGAGGTGTTCGAGGCGGATCCGCCCTGGGCGCGCGAGGGCAAGAGCGCGACGGCCGCCCGCTGGGACGAGGCGCTGGCCCTGTATTACGACCGGCGGTTTGCGGACGCGGCGCGCGCGTTCGCCGAGTTGCGCACGAACCCGGCGCTGCAGCACGACGGCCCGACGGAGCTGTTCGAGGCTCGCGCCCGCCGCTACGCGAACGAGCTGCCTGGCCTGGAGTGGACCGGCGTCGAAGTCTTCAGCGAGAAGTGATCAAACCAGCGGCTGGGGGCCGAGCTCCGGTTCCTGGTCCGGCTCCGAGGTGAGATCGAAGTTCGGGCGCAGGTCGAGGATGTGCGCCGCGACCAGCCAGCAGACCCAGGCCAGGAAGCCGTAGGGCAGATAGCCCGCGTACCCGAGGAGCGGCATCTCCGAGAAGGGGTGAAAGCGGTTCACGTACGGGATGTCGTAGTACCAGTAGTTCGGGTTGGTCACGGTCGTGCCGTGGAAGTAGGCGCTGCCGTAGTTCCACAGCTCCCAGAAGACGCCGTTCACCAGCGCGGCCAGGCCTGCCAGCACGACGGGCGACCAGTTCCCGTGAGTGATGGGGCGAAACGGCGTCCAGAACCCGAGCAGCGCGAGCGCCGTCGTGAGGACCAGCGGCGGCCCCACCCAGAAGAGCGGGAACAGCGCGAACGGAAAGGCGCCGAACAGCACCAGGGACAGCATCCCGCCGATCAGCAGCGCGGTGAGCGCCCACCGCGGGATCGTCGTGGCCGGGCCTTCGTGCCAGCGGTTCCACAGGCCGTCGAACGTGTGCAGCAGCGTGTACCACTCGAACACGGCGGGCAGCACGACCGAGAAGCTGAGCAGAAACCAGATCGCCTGCGTCGTCGCCGAGAAGATCCAGTTGACCGGGTAGACCCAGAACTCGACGGCGTAGAAGTTGAAGAACTCGAACAGCCCCCATCCGGGGATCGAGACCAGCGCGATGGTGATGGCGCGGCGGGTCTCGGTGGCGAACATGGAACGGCCGTTGGTTCGCGCGTAGACGATGCCGTCGGCCGTGAAGATGAACCCCCACCACAGCGGGATGAACGTGTACCTGGCGACCGCCAGCGGTCCCCACCAGTGCAGCGCCCAGCTGGTGAGGTTCACGACCAGACCAATCCAGAACCAGAAGGGGAGGGCGCGCCGGGGCCGCCGCTGCCGGGTGCCGGCCCGGTGGAACCCGAACAGGGCGGGCGCGACGAGGAAGAGCACCAGAAACCCCGCCACGGCGGCGCCCGCCAGGAAGTAGGGCCAGCTGAAGCCCGGCTTGACGGCGCCGTCGTGGCTGACCGGAAACTCGCCAAAGCGCGGCGGCAGCCCGCCCCAGCGCGGGATGGCCCCCAGCAGCGGCAGCGCCGCGACGGCCAGAACGGCGAGGATCAACCAGACGTGGTTGCGACCCAATCGCGTGCCCATTGTCCCCCTCCTTCGCGCAGCGACCGGCACTCCGTGCGCAGCCACCAAAGTATCACGAACAGGATGTGGCAGCGAGATTCAGCCGGCGCATTACAAGCGGCGTTGGAGCCGCGGCCTCACGTTGCCGGAGCACTCAACCAGGAGATCCCACGATGAGTCCAGCGCCGACCGGAACCCGCGAACACAGCCGCCTCGAAGACGCCCGCGTCAACAAGACTCCGTGGCGGAAGTGGGGGCCATACCTCAGTGAGCGGCAGTGGGGCGGTGTACGCGAGAACGTGAACCCGAACGTCGAGGCCTGGAACGATCTGACGCACGACCAGGCGCGGTCGCGCGCGTATCACAGCGGCGAGGACGGCATCGCCGGATTCTGCGACGAGAACATGCTGCTCTGCTTCGCGCTGGGGCTGTGGAACGGCAAGGACCCCATCATCAAGGAGCGGATGTTCGGGCTGACGAACAGCGAGGGGAACCACGGTGAGGACGTCAAGGAGTACTACTTCTACGTCGACAGCACGCCGACCCACTCGTACGCGAAGATGCTCTACAAGTACCCGCAGGCGGCGTACCCGTACCTGAATCTGATCGAGGAGAACCGGCGCCGCTCGCGCGAGGAGTTCGAGTACGAGCTGATGGACACGGGCGTGTTCGACGAGAACCGCTACTGGGACGTGTTCGTCGAGTTCGCCAAGGAGGGGCCAGAAGACATCGACATCAAGATCACCGCCGTGAACCGCGGCCCGGAGGAGGCGTCGCTGCACGTGCTGCCGCATCTCTGGTTCCGCAACACCTGGTTCGCCGACCGCCAGGCGCCGCGGCCCGAGGTGGCGGCCGTTCAGCACCCGCGCTGCGCGGCGATCGCCGCCCGGCACGAGAAGCTGGGGCAGCGCTACCTCTACATCGAGAAAGCCGACGAGCTTCTGTTCACGGACAACGAGACGAACTTCTACCGCCTGTGGGGGCAGCCGAACCCGACGGAGTTCCAGAAGGACGGCATCAACGACTGGGTGGTGCAGGGGCGCCAGAACGCCGTCAATCCCGCCAAGCGCGGCACCAAGGCGGCCGCCCACACGCTGCTGACCGTCGGCCCGGGGCAGAGCGCCACGCTGCGCCTGCGGCTGACCGACAAGGCACCGTCGGAGCTGGTGGACCCCTTCGGTTCGTTCGACCAGACCTTCAGCGAGCGGCAGAAGGAGGCCGACGAGTTCTACCGTGCGCTGATTCCGTCCAAGCTGAGCCCCGACGCGGCCAGCGTCATCCGCCAGGGCTATGCCGGGCTGCTGTGGACCAAGCAGGCCTACGTCTACGACGTCGAGCGCTGGCTGAACGAGCGCGGCATCCAGCGCGACAGCGGCGGGACGACCCGCAACCAGCACTGGTTCCACATGTACACGGCCGACGTCATCTCGATGCCCGACAAGTGGGAGTACCCCTGGTTCGCCGCCTGGGACCTGGCATTCCACGCCGTCGCGCTGGGCATGGTCGACCCCGACTTCGCGAAGGAGCAGATCGCGCTGATGCTGCTCGAGCGCTACCAGCACCCGAACGGCGCGCTGCCGGCGTACGAGTGGAACTTCGACGACGTGAACCCGCCCGTCCACGCCTGGGCGGCTCTCTTCAACTACCGCCTCAATCGCAGCGCGATGGGCGACGACGCGCTGCCGTTCCTGAAACGCACCTTCAACATGCTGCTGCCGAACTTCACCTGGTGGCTGAATCGCAAGGACCGCGACGGCCGCAATCTGTTCGAGGGGGGCTTCCTGGGCCTCGACAACATCGGGGTGTTCGATCGCAGCTCGCCGCTGCCCACGGGTGGCTACCTCGAGCAGGCGGACGGCACGGCGTGGATGGCGTTCTACGCGCAGATCATGATGGAGATCTCCATCGAGCTGGCGCTGGTCGACAGCACCTACGAGGACCTGGCCGTGAAGTTCTACGAGCAGGTCGTCAACATCGCCTACGCCACGAACCGCAGCGGAGCCCACGACGCGATGTGGGACGAGGAGGACGGCTTCTTCTACGACGTGCTTCGTGTGCCGGGACAGTTCAGCACGCGGCTGAAGACGCGGTCCATCGTCGGCCTGCTGCCGCTGTGTGCGGTCACCGTCTTCAACTCGGAGACGATCCTGCGGCTCCCGCGGTTCGTCGAGAAGGCCAAGTGGCTGAAGGCCAATCGCCCCGAGCTGCTGGGGAACATCCACCAGCCGGGCAAGCCCGGGGCGGGCGGGCACCTCATGATCTCGTTGCTGGACGAGAACAAGCTGCGCCGGGTGCTGGCGCGGCTGCTGGACCCGGAGGAGTTCCTGGGCGACCACGGCATTCGATCGCTGTCCCGCGTCCACAAGGACCACCCGTATGTCTTCAACGCCGGCGGCGCCGAGTACCGCGTCAGCTACCTGCCGGCCGAGTCGAACACCGGCATGTTCGGCGGGAACTCGAACTGGCGGGGACCCATCTGGGCGCCCATGAACATCCTGATCGTTCGCGCGCTGATGCAGCTCTACAGCTACTACGGCGACGACTTCCGCGTCGAGTGCCCGACGGGCTCCGGGCAGTTCATGAATCTCTATCAGGCGGCCCAGGAGATCTCGAACCGGCTGGCCAGCATCTTCCTGCGCGACCACGCCGGGCGCCGGCCCGTCTACGGCGGGACGAAGAAGTTCATCGACGATCCGACCTGGAACGACTACGTGCTCTTCAACGAGTACTTCCACGGGGACAACGGCGCGGGTCTGGGCGCCAGTCATCAGACGGGGTGGACGGCGACGATCCCGGCCCTGATGCACCTCTTCGCGATGCTGTCGCCCGAGATGCTGGTTCAGCCGGAGCACGTCATCGAGAGGTTGTCGCGCGACCGGACCATCGAAGCCCCCGGGGTCGGCGCGTGAACTCGTCGCTGTACCAGATCAACACACGGGTGGTGCTGCAAGAGCGGGGCGTCGCCCTCGGGCGCCCCGCCACCCTGGACGACTTCGAGGATCAGTTCCTCGACGACATCGCGGCGAACGGGTTCCAGTGGGTCTGGTTCCTGGGTGTCTGGCAGACGGGCGCCGCGGGGAGAGCCATCTCGCGGTCGAATCCCAAGCTGGTCGACGAGTGCCGGCGCGTGCTGCCCGACCTGAAGATGGACGACATCAGCGGCTCGCCCTTCGCGATCGTGGCCTACGAGACCAGCCGCGACTTCGGGGGCGACGCCGCGCTGGCGCGGATCCGCGAGCGGCTGGCGCGGCGGGGGCTGAAGTTGCTGCTGGACTTCGTCCCCAACCACACGGCGCCCGACCACCCCTGGGTCACGAAGCACCCGGAGTACTACATCCAGGGCAGCGAGCAGGATCTCGCCAGCGCGCCGCAGAACTACGCGCGCGTGAAGATCGGGCGTGACAGCCGGATCCTGGCGTACGGCCGCGATCCCTACTTCGACGGGTGGCCGGACACGTTCCAGCTCAACTACCGTCACGCGGGGTTTCGCGAGGCGCGCATCGCGGAGATCGGCAGCATCGCCGAACGGTGCGACGGCATCCGCTGCGACATGGCGATGCTGCTGCAGCCGCAGATCATCCAGCGGACCTGGGGCGATCGGTCGCGTCCCAGCGACGGGTCAACGCCCAAGGACAACCCGTTCTGGCCGGAGGCCATCACCGCCATTCACAGGCGCCATCCCAACTTCCTGTTCATGGCCGAAGTTTACTGGGACATGGAGTGGGAGCTGCAGCAGGCCGGCTTCGACCTGACCTACGACAAGCGCCTCTACGACCGCCTGGTCTCGGAGAGCGCGGTCCCGGTGCGCGAGCACCTGATGGCAGACCCCGACTTCCAGGGGCACTCGGTGCGCTTCCTCGAGAATCACGACGAGCCGCGCGCGGCCGCGACGTTCCCACCCAACGTTCACAAGGCGGCGGCGGTGGTCAGCTTCTTCGTGCGCGGAATGCGCTTCTTTTACGAAGGGCAGCTGGAGGGGCGGCGCGTCCACCCGTCGATGCACGTGGGGCGCCGCCCGGCGGAGCCGGTGGATGCGGACCTGCGTCGCTTCTACACCGACCTCCTGGCGTGCCTGCGGCGCCCCGAGACGCGCGACGGCGACTGGCGGCTGTGGACCTGTCGCCCCGCGTGGCCCGGCAACCCGACGTGCGATCAGTTCATCGTGTCGTCGTGGCAATCGGGTGAGCGCCGCCTGCTGATCGTCGTCAACTACGGCGGCTTCCAGGGGCAGTGCTACGTCACGCTGGGGATGGAGGGGCTCGCGGGGCGAAAGTTCGAGCTGCGCGATCTCTTGAGCGACGTCAGCTACGTGCGCGACGGAGATGGGCTCGCCGGGAACGGCCTATATCTCGACGTGCCGCCGTGGGGGCATCACGTCTTCGAGCTGCGTCCGGTTTCGTAGGAGCGCCGACGGTGACCAGCGTTCATCCCGTGTCGCAAACGCGAGCAAGCAAATCGATCGCGACTGGTCTGCGAGGTTGCGTCGTTACGTTTGCCTCACGGGAGAGAATCACAATGACCAAGCAAACGCATATGAACAGAGTCCAGGGAGTTGTTCTGGGGTGCATGCTGTCGGCCGTCGGTGTCGCCGGGTGCGGAGCAGCGGCATCGGAGGACGTCGCTTACGAGGACGCTTACGGCAACGACTACTACTACCCGGCGGGCGTTGCGTACGCCGGCGTCTACGCCGGCTACGGCGCCGGCTACGGGCTGTACTTCGCGGTGCCGTCCGGTGTCGCGGGCGGTCGGGCGGCGTCGACGTCGGCCGACGGCGGCACGTCCGCGGCCGGCGCGCCGGCGGTCCGCGGCGCCGTCGCCGATGCGATCCGACAGACGGCCATGGGCATCAGCGTGTGTGGCGGGCAGGCCACGGCGACGGCCCACACCGGATCGCCGGTGTGCGGCAACAGCTCGGCCGGCGAGCAGATCACGTTCAGCGGATGCCAGCTGCCCGGGGGCGGAACCCTCGACGGAGCGGTGGACGTGCAGTTGAGCCGCAGCGCCTCCGACGCGAACTGCGACGGCTCGACGATGATCGGCCTCTCTTACACCGCGACGATCACCAACCTCACGTACACCACCGCCGGCGGTGCGAAGGTCGTGATCCCCAGCCAGACCAGCACGGGGAGCATCAACTTCCCGTTCCAGAAGACGCCGACGGGCTTCACCATCTCGACCACCGGCGAGGTGCAGCGCTTCGACAGCGGCGGATCGATGACGTCCGACCGGACGTACATGGGCACGCACACGTTCAGCTCGGTGTCGCTCGCCGACGGCAGCTACACCGTCAGCGGGACCCTGAACATGCAAGATCAGTCCGGGGGTGGCAGCGCCGTGCTGATGGGCATGGGGCTGACCCGCACCGACGCTTGCTGCAAGCCGACCGGCGGGACGCTGTCGATCTCGCGGACGGGCGGCAAGTCACCGGGCCAGCACACCTGGACGTTCTCCAGCACGTGTGGCTCGGCGACGCTGGACGGCAAGACCGTCACGCTGCCTGCCTGCCAGTAGCTCGAATTGCCGGTGCCGCGCGCGCCTCACGGCGTGTGCGGCACCGGCGCGTGATGGCGATGGCTCCAGATGCGGTTCGAGATGCCCCTCATCAGCACGAACGGCAGGAAGACCAGCAACAGGCCGACGACGACCGCGGCCGCCGGGCGAACCCGGTGCAGGATGATCTCCTGCAGGATGCCGTCCAGCACGAAGGCCACGCACAGCGGAACGATCGCGTCGCGAAGCCCCTGGCGCAAGATGGCCCACCGGCCGCGCCCGCCGGTCACGAAGCTCATGAAGAAGGCCGGCTTGCCCTCCTTGGCGTCGCGGATGCCGAGCCGGACACCCAGGATCATCGCGACCATCGGCTGCAGGATGAGGCGGATCTGAAACCTGCCGCCCAGCATTCCCCGCCCGGTCAGGTCGCGGGCAATCCCCTCCCAGAATCCCACGTGCGTCATCATGGATACGACGTGGGGCTGCGCGCCGCGCGCATCCAGCCCTGGACGTCGGGGGGGCGGCCAATCAGTAAGCGGCCTCCGCCGCGGCCGTACGCTCAGCCGCGCGGGTCAGCCCGAACGATGGCCCGGAAGCCGAGGTGGCACGTCGACGTGTCCACGGCCTGCGGCATCCGGGCGGCGGGGCGATAGCGACGGCAGTAGTTCGGCGCGCAGAGGAATGAGCCGCCCTTCGTGACTTTGCGCGGGATGAAGAGGCCGGGCATGGTCGGGTCCAGGCTCTTCTCGGCGACGCCGCCGCGCGGGTTCGTGGCGGCGCCGCAGCAGCCGCTGGGGACGCGGTGGCGCGCCTCGTAGAAGTCGTCCGTCCATTCCCACACGTTGCCGGTCATCTCGTAGAGACCGTAGCCGTTGGGCGGGAAAGACCGCACGGGCGCCGTCCATTCGAAGCCGTCGCTGAGGCGGTTCTCCATGGGAAACTCGCCTTGCCAGGTGTTGGCCATGTGCTTGCCGCCGGGCGTGAGCTCGGAGCCCCAGGCGTACTCGGCGCCCTCGAGGCCGCCGCGCGCTGCACGCTCCCACTCGGCCTCCGTCGGCAGCGTCTTGCCGGCCCAGGCGCAGTAGGCCTGCGCGTCGTCGAAGTTCACGTGCACGACCGGGTGGTCGTCCATCCCCTCGATCGAGCTGTCGGGACCCCAGGGGTGCCGCCAGCTGGCGCCGGGGACGTAGGCCCACCACTCGAAGTGGTTCGACAGATCGACCCGGCGCGACGGCCGGCGGAACACGACCGACGCCGGCACCAGCAGCTCGGGCTTCGCGCCCGGGTAGTCGTCCGGGTTCGCCGGGCGCTCGGCGCTGGTGACGTGGCCCGTGGCCTCGACGAAGCGCTGGAACTCGGCGTTGGTGACGGTCGTCTCGTCCATCCAGAAGCCGTCGACGGTCACCGCGTGGGCCGGCGCCTCTTCCGCGTAGTGGACGTCGGAGCCCATCGTGTACGTCCCGCCGGGAATCCAGACCATGCCCGGGAACGGGGCTCGCTGCGGCGCGCCTGCACCGTCGGTGTTCGTGGCGCGGGTGCCGGGCGTGTCGAGAACGTTCAGCCGCATGCGAGCCACGTTAGGAACTTCTGCGGGCAGCCGCGGGCACAATGTTGCGCGGCACCCCCGTTTCAGGCTTTGCCCCACGGCTGGCCGTGCGTGAGGGGAAGCTGCAATCGGGGCCGCTGCGCATTCGGGCACGTGGCGGCTCTTGTTCCTCGTACGTGCGGTTTCACGTTGGGGGCAACGTCAACAGACGGAGAAGGACGGACCCCATGAACACACGCACGAAGAAAACGGTTCGCGATCGGCTTTCGATGGCGCTGGCCGGGCTGGCGCTCGCAACGGCCGCGGCGAGCTGCGCGACGACGGACATGACGTCCACCTGGACCGACCCGTCCGCCAAGGGCGCCGCGCTGTCGAAGGTGGCGGTGCTCTGTATGACGAAAGACGCCGGGTTGCGCCGCATCGCCGAAGACACGGCCGCCTCGCACCTGACCGGCGCCCAGGCCATTCCGAGCTATCAGATCCTGGGCGACGCCGACCTCAGGGACCGCGAAGGCGTCAAGGCCAAGCTGCGGGCCGCCGGCGTGAACGGCGTGCTGGTCATGCGCCTCACGGGCGTCAACGAGCAGGTCACGCCGGTCGACCCCTACGCCACCTTCGACGGCTACTACGACTTCGCGGGGGCGGGCGTCTTCGCGCCGGGTTACCTGCAGACCGACACGATCGTGCACATGGTCAGCAACCTCTACGACCTCAATCAGAACAAGCTGATCTGGTCGGGGACCAGCCAGACGTTCGATCCCGCGTCGGCGAAGCAGTTCATGGGCGACGTGTCGAAGGCGGTGGCCAAGTCGCTGGAGAAGGATCGCCTGATCCTCTGACGCGCGCGCCGCACCACACGTTCAACAACACCAACCCAGCTAGGAGACGATCATGGCCAGCGCCAAGAAGCCGAACATCCTGATCCTGTTCGGGGACGACATCGGCATGTGGAACATCAGCTACTTCAGCCGCGGTCAGATGGGCTATCGCACGCCCAACATCGACCGCGTCGCGAACGAAGGGGTCGCGTTCACCGACTACTACGCGCAGCAGAGCTGCACCGCCGGTCGCGCCGCGTTCATCACCGGCCAGAACCCGGTGCGCACGGGCCTGACGAAGGTCGGCATGCCCGGCGCGACCGTCGGCTTGCAGGCCGAAGACCCGACGATCGCCGAGCTGCTGAAGCCGCTGGGCTACGCGACCGGCCAGTTCGGCAAGAACCACCTGGGCGACCGCGACGAGTTCCTGCCGACGGTGCACGGGTTCGACGAGTTCTTCGGGAACCTGTACCACCTCAACGCCGAGGAGGAACCGGAGCTGCCCGACTACCCGAAGGATCCGGCCTTCAAGAAGAAGTTCGGGCCGCGCGGCGTCCTTCACTGCACGTCCGACGGGAAGGGCGGGCAGAAGGTCGTCGACACCGGCCCGCTCACCATGAAGCGGATGGAGACGATCGACGAGGAGATCACGACGCGCGCGATCGACTGGATGGAGAAGCAGGCCAAGGCCGACCAGCCGTTCTTCCTCTGGTACAACTCGACCGCGATGCACTTCCGGACCCACCTGGCCGAGAAG
>CAZPUH010000399.1:0-11959 GCA_964589215.1 uncultured Myxococcales bacterium
CATCCGTCAAATGACGGATTTTCACTTCCAGAAGCAGGCCATGGCCACCATCGCCTGCCTGCCGATCAAGAAGTCCGAGGCCAGCCAGTTCGGCATCGTGCAGGTCGACTCGGAGTGGCGCGTCATCGGGTTCCAGGAAAAGCCCGAGCGCGACCCCATCACCATCCCGGGCGACCCCGAGCACTGCCTGGGCTCGATGGGCAACTACGTGTTCGCCCCCGGCCCCTTGATCGAAGAGCTGCGCGCGGACGCCGAGCGGGAGTCCCACCACGACTTCGGGCGGAACATCCTGCCGTCGATGGTGAAGTCCGGGAAGGTCTTCGCCTACAACTTCGGCCTCAACCGGATCCGGGGCGTCTCCGACGAGGTCGAGAACGCTTACTGGCGCGACGTCGGGACGATCGACGCGTACTACGAGGCCAACATGGACCTCAAGAACGTCGTCCCCAGCCTGAATCTCTACAACTGGGACTGGCCGATCGTGACCGCCAACTACCCGGACCCGCCCGCCAAGCTGGTGTTCGACGAGGACACGCGCCGCGGGATGGCGCTGCAGTCCATCGTGTCGGGCGGGTGCATCGTCGCGGGCGGCTTCGTCAAGGACTCGGTCCTGGGGCGCAACGTCTTCGTCGACGCGGGCGCGCGGGTCGAGGCGTCGATCCTGTTCGACAACGTCTACGTCGGCCGCGGCGCGCGCATCCGCCGGGCCATCATCGACAAGAACGTGCGTGTGCCCGAGGGGGACAGCATCGGGCACGATCTGGCGCGGGATGGCCTGCGCTACACGGTGAGCGAGGGGGGGATCACGGTCGTCCAGAAGGCCCGCGACACGCTCCTCACCAGATCGCGAAATTTCTGACGTGGCTGCCTCGCCGGTCGCGCTGGTCGTCCACGGGCACTTCTACCAGCCGCCCCGCGAGAACCCGTGGACCGACGAGATCCCGCGCGAGCCGTCGGCGGCGCCGCACCACGACTGGAACGCGCGCATCCACGCCGAGTGCTACCGGTCGAACGCGTTCGCGCGCGTCTTCGCGCCGGACGCCCGCATCGAATCGATCGTCAACAACTACGATCGGCTCTCGTACAACTTCGGGCCGACGCTGGCCCGCTGGATCGAGCGGCACGACCCGCAGGTGATGCTGCGGCTGCGCGCCGCCGACGAGAATCAGCGGCGGCGGCTGGGGGCGGGGGGCGCGATGGCGCAGGCCTACGCGCACGCCATCCTGCCGCTGTGCGACCCGGCCGATCGGCGCACGCAGATCATCTGGGGGCTGCAGGACTTCCAGCGGCGGTTCGGGCGGCCGGCGGACGGGTTCTGGCTGCCGGAGACCGCCGTCTCGCCGGCGACGCTGGCGACGCTGATCGACCTGGGCGTCACCTACACGATCCTGGCGCCCGAGCAGATCGACGGCGTGCGCGCCTCGGACCAGGACGCCTGGGAAGAGGTCGACCGCGACACGATCGAGACCGGGCGGGCCTACACCTGGCGGCACCCCGATGGTTCGGGGCGCAGCATCGCGCTGGCGGTGTTCGACGGGCCGCTCTCGCGGGCGGTCGCCTTCGCCGACGCGTCCACGCGCGCGGACCTGCTCCTGGACGCCGTCAAGGCGGCGGCGGAGCGGTCCAAGGTCGAGGGGCAGCGGCTGATCCTGTGCGCCTCCGACGGCGAGCTGTGGGGGCACCACAAGAAGTTCGCCGACCTGACGCTGGCGTTCGCCACGCACGTCGAGGCCGAGCGGCGCGGGTTCGACGTCATGAACCTGGGCGCCTACCTGCAGCGGCACCCGCCCGTCTGGGAGGCGCGCCTCGCGCCCGGGCCGGACGGTGAGGGGACGGCCTGGAGCTGCGCGCACGGCGTCGGGCGCTGGATCCGCGACTGCGGCTGCCACATGGGCAGCGGCATGGGCTGGAACCAGGCCTGGCGGACGCCGCTGCGGCGCGCGCTGGACACCATTCGCGACGCGGCCGCGGCCTTCTACGAGGACGCCGGCGCCGAGCTGCTGATCGACCCGTGGGGCGCGCGCGACGCCTACGGCGCCGTGGTGGACGCGCCCGTCGCCGAGCGTGACGCGCTGCTGGCCGAGTTCGCGACGCCGGCGCTCATCGGCGGGGGCGACGAGGCGCGCGCCCGGGCGCGGCTGCTGCTGGAGCTGCAGCGGGCCACGCTGCTCATGTACGCGAGCTGCGCCTGGTTCTTCGACGACATCGCCGGGCTCGAGGCGTCGCTGGTCCTGCGCCTGGGCGCGCACGCGCTGGACCTGCTGCGCGAGGCGGGCGGCGACGCGCCCGAGGCCGACGTGCTGGAGATTCTGGCGCAGGCCAAGAGCAACCGCCCCGAGGAGGGCACCGGGGCCGACGTGTTCCGGCGGGTGGCCGCCCAGCGGGTGACGGCCACGCAAGCCGTGGCGGGCGCCGCCTTCGAGGCGCTGGCCGCGCCCTACGGCGGGCCCGGCGACCTGCGCGCGGCGCCCGGTTTCGACGTGCACCTGTCGGGACAGCTGGAAGAGGGGGACGACGGCTCGGGCCGGTTCAGCGGTACCGCCACCGCGCGGCACCGGCGCACCGGAATCGTCGACGAGCTGGAGGTTCGCGCCGTCGCCCAGCCAGGCGCGGTCTTCGACGCCGACGTCGGCGGCGCCGCCGTGGCGCTGGGCGATTTGCCCGAGGACGCGCGCGCGGCGCTGGTCATGTCCGCGTTGCCGTCGCTGCTGGGCGACCTGGACGACGCGCGCATCGCCCGGCTGGTCGTCGCGGCGGCGCGCCAGCTTCCGCCCGACGGCGAGACCCCCGGGGGCGTCGCGCGCCGGGCGCTGCTGTCGCAGGCGCTGCTGCTGTTGCTGGGCGAAGAGGGGAGCGTCCCCAGCGCCGACCGGTTGCACCGCGCCGCCCAGCTCTGGACGTTGCTGGCGCTTCCGGCGGGTTCACCCGAACGGCGCGCGATCGAGGAACGAACCTGGGCTCTCATCGCGCGCGGCCGACCGAACGCGGCGCTTCGCGCGCTGGCCGACCTGGTGGGCTTCGCGACCCACCCTGCACCGAGTTCGATCTCAGGTACGGGCTAATCGCCCCCCCCTTCAGCGCCCTCGGGGGCGTTTCGTTGAGGGCGGGCCGGTCAGATCAAGAGTAACGCCTTAATGTCGGAGTTCGCCGTCGCTCGAAATTTCAGCAGCACTGCCGAGAAGGACAGCCTCACTACTACTGCCATAAGTTTTGTCACGAGCTCTTCTCGTCCGGCGGCGCGGGCCAGCGCTAGTCGTGGCACCAATTCCGACAGGATCACCCATGCATCGTGCCGACCCTGGCTTAAAATTTGGCGGTTCAGGGCAAAGACGCGACAAGTTTCCTCGCCTTTGGTTGTTTGGGGTTGATAGGTGCCAGTGTCAGGAACGAACGTCAGGTGTTCAAACGGGTCCTCGGAGGTGGGATCTATCAACAGCGGCTCGTCTTCCTCGTCTCTAGGAAACTCTGTTCGCTTTGCATTACTGTTGCAGTAACTGCAGGCGAGCAGCAGATTGCCCCAGTCGAACGTGCCTAACGGGTACTCGCTTTTGGGACAGAAATGGTCGATGTCGGTCCCCTGGCTATCCTCGCAGTACATGCAGCGCTGCCTGCCGGCCGCCATGTCGGCCAGCGTTTGTCTAATCTCTCGAAAGGCCGCGCTTGATTGCAGGCGCCATAGTTCGGCCGCTCTCTGACCCGGAGACACGGCCTCGACTATTTCCCGCCGCCGCCGTTGAAGAAAAGCCTCAGTCTTTGGGGTTAGAGGCTTGCGCGTTATCGGACGCATCAGCTAGACGTTGAGTTTTCTGTTCGGAAATATCGATATCGAGAACGGCCGTGATTTCACGAAGGGCCTTGTCAACTTCTGTGCTGGGCCCGAGAGGAAGTTCCATCTGAAGATCCTTGATTCGAGCCTTCTCGGGGAGCGAGGCCTTGCCGGTAATTTCCTTGGCGCGTAACCGAGCGAGCTCAGTTCGTAGCCGCTCCGTGTCCTCCGACCATGTTCTCTCGAGGCCGAAGAGTGACGTCAGCACGGCTGTATCCGCTCCGCCGTGGACAACACTCTTGAAGACGTCCTCGGGAACATGCGACGCAGTTGCATTTTCACCGGGAGCAGGAAGCCGTATCAGACCTCTCGGGTCGGCCGCCTGACATATGAACGGGCTGTGGGTCGACACCAGGAACTGAACGAATGGGAAGCGCGATTTCAGCCAGAACCCTATCCTCTGTTGCCAGCTGACGTGAAGGTGAGCGTCGATCTCATCTGCAATCACCACTCCCGGCAGTTGCACGGCCAAATCGCCGCCGGAAGTTGTGAGAAGCGGAAATTCCCCGTAGCACTCGAACAATTGTCGGACGATGTCTAAGACAAGAGCCACTGAGACTCGGTACCCATCGCTTAACTCGCGTAGAGGGAGGGTAGTACCGCTTTGACTCACCCAGAGACCGTCAGAGTCGACCCGTTCAACGGCTGTGTCGTCCGGAAGCAGTCCGTCGTTCAGTAGCTGCAAGACGGCTGCCTCCAATTCCCTTGCGCCTTCTCTTCCTTCGAGACGGCGCAGGTACACTGACTTGAGCCATTGGACGCACTCCACTAACGACGCATCTTCTCGGAACAGGCTTACTAGCCGCGACACATGGTTCGGGGCCACCATGAGCCGCTGTGCGTCGGCTGCGTGACCTGTCAGTCGGCGAAAGGGACCGTATCCCGCCACGAACCACCCTTTCGGGTTATCGGTCCATGGGCCCCGCCAAGGCCCTCGCAATTTCGTTTCCTTCTTCGGTGAAGCTTCCAGAGAAGGTTCCAAGGAAACTGACGCCGCGTCGACCGACCATCGTAGTTCCGCGTCGAAATTCTTTGGGATTTTCCCCAGCCCTTGAAACCGATCCTTCTCATGCGGGATAAGACCCAGGTTGACAGTCCCGGTGGTACTGCCTTCGTGAACCCATCCCCGGTACGACTCCAACAGCGTCCGCGCCGCCGATGGCCCGGCTACAGCCAAGGCGATCGCTTTCAGGAAGCTAGATTTGCCCGTGCCGTTTCGCCCTGCAATCACGGTCCATCCGGGCAGCTTGTTGTCCGGGCGACGAAAGTCGATATCGACCGACAGGCTACCGTCACGGAAACCTCGGATGTTTTCTATTCGTACCCGCTCGATATACATTCAACGTCTCGCATCAGGCACCGCGCCCGTCCAGAAGGTCCGACCTGCGGACGCTCCACGAACGCGGCAGAAGGAACTTTCCCCGTTCTCGACGACGTGAGACACGCTGTCAAGCCAGTGCGCCTTAGAGCGATGACTAGAGCGTGGCACGGGCTGACAGGAAGCTCTCGAGGTCCGTCTCGCTGACGGCGGGCTCGCCGGGCGCGACCTCGTCCAGCTTGCCGTCGCGGATCCAGCGTTCCAGTTCGTTCACCAGCTCGAACAGGTGGTCGAACGAGTCGACCACGTACAGCAGCGGCTGGTAGTGGTCGATCTCGAACGGCTGGTTGATCACCTCCTCGATCGAGAAGGGGACGCGCCGCACGTCGGGCGCGTCGATCGCGTGCGCGATCTCGCCGAAGGACGAGAGCAGCCCGCTGCCGTAGACCTTGAGCCCGCCCGGCGCGGCGGCGCGCGCGTCGCGCATCAGGCCGAACTCGACGCTGAACCAGAAGAAGCGCGACATGCCGCGGATCTTGCTGGTCAGCACGCGCAGCTTCTCGTGGGGATCGCCGATGTCAGCGGCGCGTTCGGCCGCGGTCGCCGCCGCCGCGCCGAAGCGCACCAGCGCCTCGGCGAAGGCCGGGTCGGTGTGCATCGGCACGTGGCCCGCCACGTCGTGGAAGATGTCGGGCTCGGGCAGGTACTCCAGCTGCGCGCCGTCCCGGATGGTGATGGTGGTCGGGAACTCACGCCGCCGCAGGCAATCGAAGAAGAGGTAGGACGGCACGTACCCGCTGACCGCCCGCGAGCGAAACCCGGTGAGCGGCTGCATGAACCGGCTCAGGTCCTCCAGGCGCGGGATCGCCGCCGCCGAAAGGTGCAGCCGCTCGAGCCCTTCCAGGTAGCGAAGGTTCGCGTAACGCGCCCACCGCTCCGTCATGCGGCTCAGCAGCCGCCCCCAGGTCGCCTGGTTCTCGTCCGAGTAGAGCTCGTACGGCTGCCCGATGTAGATCTCCCCGTGCGCGCGCGCCTCTTCGATGAAGGGCGCCTTGGTCGTGGTCAGCCCCGGCGAAAGCGCCGAAGCCTGCCCGGAGATCGTGTCGGAAGCGGCGCTCATGGTCCCCTTCTCCAAAGATATCGACGAAATCGGCGGGTGCCTCAATTACCCCCCTGAATGAGCTGGACCCGGGCGGGCCTCCGGCGACTCTTCCAAGCCGAGACCCCCGGCATCGCGCGCCGCGTGATGAGCCGGCCGGGCCATTCGCGGCCCGGGCCATTCAAAAGGAGCCTTTCTTATGCAGCACTTTCCCGGCCGATCTCTGTCGCCCGCGTCGTCCCTGGTGCGTGGCGTGGTCCTGATGACCCTGTGTGCGTGTAGCTCCTCCTCGCCCGGGACGGCGGCGGGGTCGGGGGGAACGACCGGGGACATGACCGGAGGCACGACCGGGGGGCAGGGGACGGGCGGGCCGGCGTCGGGCGGCGGTGGGACGCCGACCGGGACCGGCGGCCAGGGTGGCGCGTCATCGGGCAGAGGCGGCTCGACCCCCGACGGCGCCGCGCCGGACGGCTCCGCCGGCGGGCTGAACCCGGTGGCGGTTCACGGGCAGCTGAAGGTCGTGGGGACGCAGCTGCAAGACGAGCACGGCAACCCCGTCCAGCTGAAGGGCGTCAGCAGCCAGTGGCTGAACTACGAGACCAAGACCTTTCCCGAGAGCAAGGCGGCCATCCAGTGGGCCCGCGACAACTGGAAGCTGTCGGTCATCCGGGCGGCGATGGGCGTCGACGCCAGCGGCGGTTATCTGGGGACGACGGCGGCCAACGCGAACCCGACCGCCATGCTCATGAAGGTTCAGACGATCGTCCAGAACGCGATCGACCTCGGCATCTACGTCATCATCGACTGGCACACCAGCACGGCAGTGACCGCCAGCGGCAGCCAGGCGTCACAGGCGTCCGAGTTCTTCACGATGATGGCGCAGAAGTACGGCGCCACGCCGAACGTCATCTACGAGGACTACAACGAGCCGAACAAGGTCACCTGGGCGCAAATCAAGCCGTACCACGAGACGGTGGTGGCCGCGATCCGCGCCGTCGACCCCGACAACCTCATCATCCTGGGCACGCCGACCTACTCGCAGGACGTCGACGTCGCCGCCGCCGATCCGGTCGCCGGAACGAACCTGATGTACACGCTGCACTTCTACGCGTGCACCCACAAGCAGAGCCTGCGGGACAAGGGGACCGCGGCGCTGAGCATGGGGCTGCCGCTGTTCGTCACGGAGTTCGGCGCCACGCCCGCCGACGGCGGCGTCGTGAGATCGGGCGACCCCTACGTCTGCGAGGACGAGGCGAACAGCTGGTTCGCCTGGATGGCCCAGCACAACATCAGCGGCGCTTCGTGGAAGCTCGATCAGTGCACCGACACCAGCTGCATCCTCCGGTCGACGGCGCCGGTCGACGGCCCGTGGACCGACGACGTCCTCACCAGCGACGCGGGCGGCACGGCGGTCGCGACGGGCGGGGTCCAGCCGCCGACCGGCGGCGGCCACGGCCAGTTCGTGGTCAATTGGATCCGCCAATGAGCGACGGGGACGCAGCCCCGGCTTCATGAACCCGCGGGCAGATCCGATGGAAGGGTCATGCTGCGTCGAACGCCCCCTCGCGCCATGTTTCTGGCGCTGCTGTTCGCGGGTTGCGCGAATCGGGGGATGGAGGCGCCTCTGGAGATGGACGCCTTTGGCGGGCAGGGGGACCTGGGCGGGGGCGGTGGGGTCTCCGCCGGCGGTGGCGGCGGCGGCGGGCGCGTCGGAACCGGCGGCACCGGGACCGGGGGCGTGGCGACCGGCGGCACGGGCACGGGGGGCGTGGCGACGGGCGGCATGATGGGGAAGGGCGGCTCCGGCGGTGGCGCCGGGGCAACCAGTACGGGCGGGAGCAGCAGCGGTGGCAGCGGTGGATCCGCCGGCGCGGCCGGACGGGGTGCGACCGGCGGCGCAGCCGGCACGGGCACGGGTGGCATGGGGACGGGCGGTGCTGCCGGCGGCCCCGGTGGCCGTGGCGGCGCCGCGGGCGGAACGGCGGGCGCCGGCGGCGCGGCGATTCCGATGTTCGCCTACTACCCGTTCGATCAGACCTCCGGCCCGACGATCACCGACGCCTCGGGCAACGGCCACAACGGCACCGCCCAGGGAACGATCGCCTTCGCCGCCGGCCAGATCGGCAACGCGCTGAATCTGAACAACGGCAGCTCGGGAATGAACTACGTCTCGCTGCCCGCCAACCTTCTGCAGAACGTGAACGACCTGACGATCGCCGTCTGGGTCTTCGTGCGCACGGACCTGTCGTGGGCGCGCATCTTCGACTTCGGCAGCAGCACGACCAAGTACATGTTCCTGACCTCGCACGCAGCCGGGACCGGCCTCAACGCCGTGCGGTTCGCGATCACGACCGGCGGCAACGGGCCGGGCATGGAACAGCAGCTCACGGGCGCGGCCCCGCTGCCAACCGGCACCTGGACCCACGTCGCCGTCGTTCTCCAGGGAACCAGCAACGGCACCCTCTACGTCAACGGCGCGGCGGTCGCCAGCAGCACGTCGATCCCTCTGCGGCCGTCGAGCCTGGGATCGATGCCCAACGACTGGCTCGGCCACTCGGAGTTCAACGACCCCTACTTCGACGGCGAGCTCGACGACCTCCGCATCTACACCCGCGCGCTGACCGCCTCCGACATCCAGGCGCTCTACACCGAGCGCTGACCCCGTTCCGAGAGGACGGACTATCGGCAGTGGACCGGTCGTTTGCCGGGGTATTCCAAGCGGGGCGCTGCTGGGGGGACGAGGTCGCGGGGGGCCGGGACGTGGCCCCGCGCGCGTAGCTGCTCGGCGAGGGCGTCCCGGATCGGGGGACCGCCGTCCAGGGTGGCGCGCCGTTGCCACGCGTCCGGCAGCAGGTCGTCGCCGCCGGTGGCCAGGAAGTCGCTGGTGAGGAGGCTCAGGCGGGTGTCGGGCAGGATGGGGCGGCCGTCGCTGCGGGCCAGCGTGACCGCCAGCGATCCGGCCGCGCAGCGGGCCGTCGCGCGCACGCCCGAGACGGAGATGATCCCGTTGCTGCGCGAGAGATTGGCCGCGATGACGGCGGCGAGCTCGGCGGCGGTGACGGGGAGGGTGGCGAAGCGGTTGTCGAAGGGGAGCGCCTCGTACAGCCGGCCGTAGGTGAGCGGCCCGATCGGAAGATCGGCGCGCAGGCCGCCGCCGTTCATCAGCGCGACGTCCGCCCCGGGGCGGGCGGCGCGCATGAGATCCGTGACCAGGTTGCCCAGCGCGGACTCGGTCTTCTGCGCGCGCGGCAGCGGCTCCGCGAGGTCGACGCCCAGCCGCTGCTCGCGCAACGCGGCCGCGGCGGCCTCTGCCTGCGCGACCGCCGCGGCGGTCGGTCGATCGACGCTGACCACCTCGCCCTCGTAGGCCGCCAGCTGCACGGAGTCTCGCCACGGCAGATCGTGCGGCGCGAAGATCGTGGCGTCGATGACCCGGCCCGTCGCGCGATCGATCGTCAGATCGACGCGATCGAAGGCGCGCCCGTTCGAGAACGCCTCGACGACGGGGATGCCGTTCACGCGGTGGGCGACGCCCTTGTGGGTGTGTCCGGCCACGATCAGGTCGACGGTGCCGGCGGGCAGGGCCCGCGCGACGTCGAAGATCTCGTCGTGCTTGTCGCACGTGCTCAGGTCGGCCGGGTCGTCGAACCGGTGGCAGTCGCCGCCCGCGTGGGCCAGCGCGATGACCACCGTCGCCCCCTGGCGGCGCAGGTCGGCCGCCGTGGCGACGATCGCGGGCGCCAGCGGCGTCACGGCGAGGCCGGCGAAGTTCGCGGCCAGCGTCAGCCGCGGCGTGCCGCTGGTGGTCACCCCCAGGATGCCGACCTTGACCCCCTTCACCTCACGCACGACGCCCGGGACGACGTTCGTCCACGCGGGCGGCCGTCCCGTGGCCGTATCGACGAGGTTGGCGTCCAGGAAAGGGAAGGGGGCCTCCGCCGCGCGCGCCCGCAGCGCGCCGCGCGGATCCTGCTCGGGCGCCGGCTCGGAGCTTGGGGCCGGCGCCTGGCCCGCGGCCACCGACACCGCCGGGCCGACGGGGCCGTAGTCGAACTCGTGGTTGCCGATCGCGACGGCCAGGTAGCCGAGCGCCGCGTACGCGCGCACCACGGCCGCGCCTTCGTTGAGGTTCGACTCCAGCGTCCCCTGGAACATGTCGCCGGCGTCGACCAGCACCACGGCCCCTCCGTCCTGAGCGCGAACCCGGCGCAGATTGGCGACGAAGCCGCCGAAGATCGGCAGCGACTCCAGGTGCCCGTGCAGATCGTTGGTGCCCACGACCGACAGCGTGAACCGGCCGTGCGGTCGGGCGGGCCGGTGGCACGCCGACAGCAACAGCGCGGCGAAGGCGATCAGGGAACGACGGGTTCGCATCGGCCGCTGGCCGCGGACCGAGCCAGCGCGTCGAGCACCGACTGGTTCTTCAGGGAGTCTTCCAAGGGAATCGGCCCGGCGCGGTTCCCGCTGCCCGCCGCGCTGACGAAGGCCTCGATCAGGCGCGCGTACTGGTCGACGGCGGGGAACGCCACCCGCTCGGCCAGCGGTTGCTCCAGCGAGAGGCTGGTCTCGACGACGATCTCCGACGCGCGATCGGCCGCCGGTGTCCACGCGGTCGGCACGTCCAGGTGGCCGCGGGTGCCCAGCAGGACCGCCCGCTGCACCGGGGCGATCTCCATGCAGCACGTGAACGTGGCGTGCCCGTGCGGGAACTCCAGCACGCCGCTGGTCAGCAGGTCGACGCCCGTCTGCGGGTCGCGCGCCGCGCGCGCGGTCACGGCGGTCGGCTCGGACTCGAAGCAGAACCGGCTCACGGTCACCGGGTAGAAGGCGACGTCCAGCAGCACGCCGCCGCCCATCGCCGCGTCGTAACGGATGTTCTCGCGCGTCGGCAGGCTGTAACCGAACGTGCCCACGAACGCGCGCAGCTCTCCGATGCGCCCCGCCCGCAGCAGATCGCGCACGGCCAGCCAGCGCGGCTGCAGGCGCACCATCGTCGCCTCGCAGATCGTCACGCCGGCGCGGTCGCGGGCCGCGATCAGCCGGCGCGCCTCGTCGCCGTTGGTCGCGATCGGCTTTTCGCACAGCACGTGCTTGCCGGCGGCGGCCGCCAGCTCCGACCAGGGGACGTGCAAATGATTGGGGAGCGGGTTGTAGATCGCGTCGACCTCGCGGTCGCTCAGCAGGGCCTCGTACGAGCCATGAGCCTTCGGGATGTCGTGCGCGCGCGCCGCCGCCGCCGCCTTGCCCGGGTCGCGCGACGCGATGGCCACGACCTCGACGCCGGGCACGGCCCGCATCGCCGGCAGCATTCGCCGCGTCGCGAAGTGTGAAACGCCCAGGATGCCGAAACGCATCAGGTCTAGATGACACTCCCGTCGGGGATGACGCCGTTCTTCGGGACGATGACGATCCCCTCGCGGATGTAGTAGCCGGGGCCGTCCTTCTCCTTGACGCCTTCTTCGTTGATGATGCGGACGTTGCGCCCGATGCGCGCGTTCTTGTCGATGATCGCGTTCTCGATGATCGACTTCGACCCGATGCCGATCGTCGGCACCCCGCGCGCCATGGTCGCCTGCATCTCGTCCAGCGTCTCGTAGTGGTCGGCCCCGATGAGCAGGCTGTTCCGGATGCGCACCTCGCTGCCGATGCGGCTGCGGATGCCGATGACGGCGCGGTCGACCTCGACCCCGTGCATGATGCACCCCTCGCAGATGAG
>CAZPUH010000400.1:0-11407 GCA_964589215.1 uncultured Myxococcales bacterium
AGCGACGCCGGAAGCCCCAGCGGGGACGCGGCGTGCTCGCAGCTCAACATCGGGATTCTGGGGAACCCGGGTTCGAACTCGTCCTCGAACTTCCAGGCCTGGCTGGAAGCCAGAGGCACGTCCGCGCGCCGCTTCCAGACCGACGACGGCACGCCGCTGACGGCCGACGCCCTGCAGCCGTTCGACGTGATCGTGATCGACCTGCCGCCTCGCGAGTACACGGCGGACGAGGCGGCCGTCCTGGCGGCCTGGGTCTCCGCGGGCGGCGGCATCGCGGCGATGTCTGGCTATCACAACGACACGAGCCAGGACTGGCGCGCGAACTCGTTGCTGGCGCCGCTGGGTGTCGCCTACAGCGGCCAGCTGGTGTGGGGGCCTGTGACGCAGTTCGCGGCGCACCCCATCACGACGGGGCTCACCTCGGTGACGTTCACCGGCGGCTACGGCGTCTCGGACCTGGGCACCGCCGGCAGCACGCGGACGCCCATCGCGTTCTTGCCCGGCAATCCCGGCACGCTGGCCGTCGCGTACGCGGTGACGATGGGGCAGGGGCGCGCGTTCGTTTGGGGGGACGAGTGGATCGAGTTCGACTCCGAGTGGTCGTCGATGCCGCAGATCCCG
Source organism: uncultured Myxococcales bacterium (assembly GCA_964589215.1). Classification (GTDB taxonomy): domain Bacteria; phylum Myxococcota_A; class Polyangia; order Fen-1088; family Fen-1088; genus JADGRB01. Next base: position 622 of record CAZPUH010000400.1, read on the forward strand.
CAGCTTTGGCTGCAGGTCTTCAACTGGATCGCCCCGCCGAACCGCTGCATGTTGACCGGCATCATGATCAGCTGCGCCAGTGACAGTGAAGGGTCAGGCTGGGCGCGGCCGTGGGGGAACGGCGGCGGGGCGTGACCAGCCGGCGGCGCTCGAGCACGCGCAGCGCCGCCTGGACCGAACGCTTCGCGAGGCCCGTGCCGTCCGCCATCATCTGCAGGCTCGCCACCGTGGGGCGCGCGCCGCCGGCCGTCTTGCGCCAGAGGTAGAGAAAGAGGACGAAGGCTGACGCGCGGCGGTCGTGGCCGACCAGGTCGGGCATGAGAGCGTCGATCACGTAGGCGTCGAACGCGATCCGGTCGGCGTGCGGCATGGCGACGAATGCTATAGCAGGCAATGCCACAGAGGGACGACCGCGCCGTTCTCCGGCTCGCAGCGCCGCGGTAAGGTCGCGGCATGATCAAAGGGATCAAGTTCGTGAACATTCCGGTGCGCGACCAGGCGCGGGCGCTCGCCTTCTACACGGACGTGCTGGGGCTGCTGATCGCCACCAATCAGCCGATGGGAACCGGGGGACAGCGCTGGATCGAGCTCAAGATCCCCGGCGCCGACACGCGCCTCTCGCTGTTCACGCCGCCCGGGCACGAGGACCGCGTCGGCACGTTCGTGCCGCTGTCACTCTGGTCCGACGACGTCGAGGGAACCTATGAAACCCTGCGCGCGCGCGGCGTCGAGTTCCTGGCGCCCCCGAAGAAGGAGCCCTGGGGGACCTCCGTCATCTTCAAGGACTCCGAGGGGAATCAGCTTCACCTCGGGTCGCCGTGACCGGCCAGCACGGCACGGGCGGCCGCCCGCGCCGTCTTCAGTAGTGGCGGCCGAGGATGGCCGAGTTCAGCGCGGCGAGCGTGGCGGGCGTTCCCGTGAACAGATCGGCCGGGGGCGATTGCCGATACTGCAGGATGCCGCGGTAGATCTCGGCGGCCTCGTTCTTGTTGTAGTCCATGCCGGCCAGAAACTGCAGCCGCAGGTTGCGATCGCGGTTGATCTGCGCGTCCGCCAGCCACGGGCCCAGGTCTGAGGCGCGCGCCGCGTACGTCGACAGCAGCGAGGTCGCCGAGTCGTAGCCGATCTCGCGCAGCGACCGCACGACGCCGGCCATCTCCGGCTTCTGGAACAGCGCTTCCAGGCGGTCGACGTCCAGGTGCGTCCCTTCCGCTTGCCCGACCAGCACGACGTCGTAGCCCTGCCCCTGGTTGGTGTTGCCGAAGATCAGCCCCTTGGGGAACGCCTGAAAGAACGTGGCGATCTCGCTCTTCACGGCGGCGGTTCCGCTCTCGTAGAGCTGCACGAACACCGTCACCACACCGCCGGGGTTCAGGTGTCGCTTGGCCAGCTCCCAGAACTCCAGCGTGTACAGCGAGGCCGCCCCTTTGACCCACGGATCGAACGGATCTGACGTGATCGCGTCGAAGGTCTGGTCGGTGCTGGTCAGGAAGTGGCGCGCGTCGTCGACGACCACGTGCACCTTCGGGTTGCGCACGACGTTGAAGTTGTAGTCGCCGAAGTATTCGGCGACGACCTTCGGGACCAGCGCTTCGATCTCGGCGATGGTCTGGTGCTCGACGCGCGGATCGATGCTGGCGGCTCCGGCCGTGACGCCCGCGCCGCAGGCGACCACCAGCACCTTGCGCGGGTGCTCCGGAATCAGCGTCGTCAGGTGTCCCAGCATGCGCTGCAGCCGCATGTCCTGCGGCTGGCTGGACGCCTGGGTCTTGCCCGCGTTGTGGTAGCTGAGGATGCCGTTCTGGTCGCGCGAGACGCCCATCGACGAATTCATCCCCTCGCCGACGAACAGGAAGTTCTCGTGATTCTGGATGGCGAGGGGGGTGTGGCGGCCGTGGCCGATCAAGATGGCGGGGACGGGCGCCACGCGGCGGGCCGCGACCACCGCGAAGAGCGCGATGACCACCGCCGCGCCGGCCGCGCGCGCCGGCCCGCCGATCCGCCCCGCCAGCGAGCCCGGCGCCGCGGCGGCCCCGAAGACCGGCCCCAGCGCGATGAGCGCCGACAGGGCCGCCATCCCGATCAACAGATACTCCGACTTTCGGGTGCCGAACCACGGAATGGCGGCCAGGCTGAAGAATAGCGCGCCCACGATGGCCCCAACCGTGTTGGCGGCGTAGACGCGGCCCACGACGCGGCCACCGTCGGGCGCGCCGCGCACGACGGCGCCCATCGCCAGCGGGAAGCTGGCGCCCCAGAGCAGCGCGGCGGGCAGGATCGCCCAGAAGCAGCGGGCCAGGTCGGTCTGGAACAGGTACCAGGCGCCGCCGCCGATGGCCGGGTTGACGGGCCAGTAGGGCAGCGAGGCGGTGAGGTTCCACGCCGTCCAGGCGATGGCCGCCACGAGCATCAGCTGCGCGTACCCCAGGGCGCGCACGGGATCGCTGGTCCGCCGCTCGACGGCGGAGCCCACGCCGCTGCCGAGCGAGATGCCGCACAGGAAGACGCCCAGGATGATCGAGAACGTGTAGGTCGTGCCGCCCATCAGCAGCGTGAAGAGCCGCGTCCAGACCACCTCGGCGCCCAGGGCGGTCATCCCCGACAGACCGATGATCAAGTAGGCGGCCCGCGCCGCACGCCGCCCGTACAGCGGGGCCAGGTCCGGGAGCGCGGCCGGTTGCGCCGCGGCGGCGGGCGGCTCGTGCGCCAGGTCTCCGGGCGTGACCGCCGACAGCGCCCAGGCCGCGACGGTGACCAGCACGTTCAGCCCGACGGCCACGAACGTGGCGGTTGGCATGTCGGACACGCGCAGCAGGTAGAAGCCGGCCAGCAGGCAGCCGGAGACCGCGCCCACGGTGTTGCCGCCGTAGAAGAATCCCAGCCACGAGACGCCGCGCGGGGTGGTCTCGACCCAGCGGGCGATCGCGGGGAGGGTCGCCCCCATCAGGATCGTCGGCGGCAGCAAGCAAACCGCCGCGAACAGGCCGCGGACCGCCAGGCCACTGGCGCCGTGAGCGGCCACGGCCACGTAGGCGCGCTGGACCAGCGGCATCTCGGCCAGCACCAGCAGCCCGCACGCCCCCACGGCCAGCTCGATGACGGCGTAGACGCGCAGCGGGTGGCGCCGTCGCGAGACGTAGCGGGACAGGCCCAGGCTTCCGATGCACATGCCGGCCATGAACGTCGCCAGGAGGACGCCGATCGACACGGCCGACGACCCGAGCACCAGTTGCAACAGCTGCAGCCAGATGACCTCGTAGATCAGCGCCGCGCAGCCGCTGCCGATGAACAGCAGCAGCACGACAGGGTAGTAGCGCTCGCGCGCCGAGACGGCCTCGCGCGCGCCGGGCTGACCGCGCGTCGCGGCCACGATCATCCCGGCCAGCAGCAGCAGCGCGACGACCGCCAATCCCATCTCGAACGCCGGTGTCGTCGGGCGGTCGCCGCCGTCGACGGCCGTCACGTAGTGCTCGTTGGGCGGGGCGGGGACGGCCGCCATCGGGGCCTCGATCTTGGAAAACGCGGGCGGGAACGGCTGGGGCGCTTTGCAGTAGACGGCCAGCTCCGCCACCGAATACGCGCCGTCGCCCTCGCCGTTGCCGATGCGGATGAAGCGGGCGGTGGTGGGCGCGATGCGCAGCGCCCGCGTGCGCATGCCGGGACCCGCGTCGACGACGTTCGCGAGCTGGGCGATGTTGACGAAGGTGCCTGCCTTGCCGTCGGGCGAGGCGCTGATGACATACGTGTCGTTGGCGTCGGCCTGGCCGACGATGGCGGCGATCGACCGGACGCGGCCGAGATCCCAGGTGACCGAACCGCCCGACTCGAGCTGCATCATCGCCGGGCCGTCCCAGAGCGCGCCCTCGGGCACGACGTTGCCGTCGGTGGCCAGCCGAGCGTTGCCGGTCACGCGATCCTGGCTGACCGGCGCGCGTCCAGCCAGCAGGTCGTCGCTGTTACATGCGGCCGCGTCCGCGTCGGCCGCGTACGCCGGCGAGCTGGCCGTCGCGAGCGCGCTCAGCAACATCAGCGACGCACATGCCGGAGAGATTGACAGAGGCGAACGCCGTAATGCCATTTGCCCCGGCTACCACGGGCAGCCGGGGCGGGCAATTCACAGATGCGGCCGGGCCGGCAATTGTTTGCCCCTCATTGGACATTCGTTGGCCGGTCATCATTTTTCGACGAAAACAGGCTGGGCGTGAATCAACGCGGTCACCGGCGACGGCGAGTCGTGACCGCGGCGCGTGCGGGCGCAGGTTTGCCGTGCTTGCGATCCAGGTACTCGCCCAGCGCGTCCAGCCGCTGCTCGAAGAAGGCGGCGAACGCGTCGACCCAGCTCACGACCTCTTGCATGGGCCGCGGGTCCAGCCGATAGAACCGCTGCCGGCCTTCGCGCCGGACCGAGACGAGCTTGGCCTCCTGCAGGGCGCGCAGGTGCTGCGAGACGGCGGCGAAGGTGGTCTGGAACGGCTCCGCCAGCTCGCTCGCGGTTCGCTCGCCGTCCCGCAGCGCCAGCAGGATCAACCGGCGGGCCGGGTGCGCCAGCGCGTGGAAGACGTCATTCTCCTGGATGGGCCGCACGGCCGCCGCTCCACTCGGGGTACTCGCGCCGCGCGGCCGCGAAGCGCTCGAACCATTCGGGTGGCTCGCGTCCGTCGAGCTGCGCCTCCAGTCGATCCAGGAACGCGTGCAGCCCGGGCAGGAAGCCACGCGCCGTCTTCGCTGTGATGCGCCGGTAGGTGACCAGCAGCTGCGTCGCGCTCCCGTCGGCAACCAGCTCGTACCGAAAGATCGCCCGCTCGCCGCGCGGCATCTCGGGGACGGGGGCGACGTTCCATTCGTATTCGAACACGCGCGGCGGCTCCCAAACGCGAATGATGCCGCTGGACCGGTAGCCCGGCGGGCCGGACACGGTTTCGATCCGGCCGCCGACACGCCCGTCGATCGACGCCTGCGTGCACATCAGCCAGCCGCGAAGTCCCTCCGCCGTCGCGATGGCGTCCCACACCCGTTCGCGCGCGTGCGGGTACGTGCGACGGAACGTGAGCGTGGCGTGCTCGCCGTCTTCGTCCTGGACCAGGATCCCCCTAGGCTGCGGCATACGTGACCACCACGTTGCCGTTGGAGAAGGCGCGCTGCTCGAGCAGCCGCAACCCGAGCCCCTTCGTGAAGACCGTCCGCCCGCTGCCCAGCGCGACCGGGATGACGACGAACTGATACTCGTCGACCAGCCCCGCCGCGCCCAGCTGCGCCGCCACGCTGCCGCTGCCCAGGATCGTCAGCCCCGGCCCCGCGCCGGCCTTCAGCTCGCGCACGGCGGCCACGAGGTCGCCCTTCAATAGATGGGCGTTCTGCCATCTGGGTTCGATCGTGCGCGACGCGACGTACTTGCGCGCGGCGTTCATCCCCTTCGCAACCTCGGGCATCTGCGCGGCCGCGGCGGCCGTGGGCCAGAACGCCTCCATCTGCTGGTAGGTCTTGCGGCCGAACAGCAGCTCACCCCCGGAGCTGGCGTTGCCGCCCACCCACGCGAGGAACTCGGGGTCCTGGCGCGACGCGTGCGCCCACCCGACCTGCCCGTCCCCGTCGGTGAAGTATCCGTCCACGGAGATCGACTCGAACACGCGCAGCTTCTTCATGGTGACTGCCTCCTGGTCGCCAGGATTATTAAGTTATAACTTAATTGTCAAGCGCGCGGGCGTCGGACGGCCGGTCGGTCGGGTTGGAAGCTCTGGCGCGACGGCGACCGACCCCGTACCCTTTTCGGCCCCATGCCTTCCGCGTTCACGCGTTACCAGAAGTTCGTCGTCGCGATCCTCGCGTTCCTGCAGTTCACGATCATCCTCGACTTCATGATCATCAGCCCGCTGGGGGCGCTGCTGCTGGGCGACCTGCACATCACCACCCGTCAGTTCGGGCTGGTCGTATCGGCGTACGCCTTCAGCGCGGGCGCGTCAGGGCTGCTGGCCGCCGGCTTTGCCGACAAGTTCGACCGCAAGCGGCTGCTGCTGTTCTTCTACGGCGGGTTCTTGATGGGGACGTTGCTCTGCGGGGTCGCGGACACGTACGCCTTTCTCGTCGGGGCGCGCATCGTCACCGGCGTGTTCGGGGGCGTGATCGGCTCGATCGTCATGGCCATCGTCGCCGATCTGTTCCCGCTGGAGATGCGCGGTCGCGTGATGGGAACGATCCAGACCGCCTTCGCCGCCAGCCAGGTCATGGGGTTGCCGGTCGGCGTCTACCTGTCGAACCGCTGGGGCTGGCACGCGCCGTTCATCATGATCCTGGTGGTGGGCGCGCCCGTCGGTCTGTTGATTGCCGCGCGCCTGCACCCGATCGTCGAGCACCTCAAGGTGCGGTCGACTCAGAATCCGCTGCGGCATCTCGCGGCGACGGTCAGCCAGGGGCGGTACATCCGCACGTTCCTGGCCACGATGATGCTGGCCACCGGCGGCTTCATGCTGATGCCTTTCGGCAGCACGTTCACCGTGAACAACATGGGCATCCCGCTGGCCAAGCTGCCCCTCATCTACATGTGTACGGGCGCGGTGACGCTGGTCGGCGGGCCGTTGCTGGGCAAGGTGGCCGACACGTTCGGCAAGTACAGGATGTTCGTGGGAGGGACGATCGTCGGCGCCGTGACCGTCGCCGTCTACTGCAACCTGGGCGTGACGCCGCTGGCGATCGTGCTGGTGCTGAACGCCGTTCTCTTCCTGGCGATCACGTCGCGAATGATCTCCGCGTCCGCGCTGATCTCGGCCGTGCCGGACCTGCCCGACCGCGGCGCCTTCATGTCCGTGAACGCGTCGCTGCAGCAGTTCTCGGGCGGCGTGGCCTCGTCGCTGGCGGGGCTCATCGTCGTGCAGGCGGCCGACGGCCGGCTGCAGCGCTACGACATGCTCGGCTACGTCGTCACCAGCGTCATGGCGCTCACCATCGCGCTCATGTATCCGATCAACCGCGCCATCGCGCGCAAGGCGGCCCAGGCGGCGCAGGCGGCTCCGGCCGTCGCCATCGCCGAGTAGCCGGCGGCGTCTCCTGGCTGAGGTGCGACGGCCGATATGTAGGACACTGTCGGAGACCACGGTGCGAGGCGCCTCTGCGCGCCGCGCCGCGGCGCGCAAATGTGGCGCCGTGTGTTTTCTATTAAAGAGGTTCGACGGCTCCCGACAGTAGCAAAGGACGTCGTTCGACCGAACGATGCTCCCGCGCCCATCGAGGCGAACCCCCACACCGTCGAGGAAGCGATGAGGCGTCTTTTCAAGCCCCAGCCAGGCGTAAAAGTCGTTGTCCCGCGTGCCGTGAGGCTGGCGGCGACCGGTCTGGTCGGCGCGTTCCTGCTCGCCGGCAGCGCCTGTACCGGCGTCATCGGTACCAATCTCGGAGGCTCGTCCGCGCAGACGGGCTCGGCGACCACCGGCTCGCCGGGCAGCGGAACCGGCACAGGCGCCGGCTCCGCGTCTGGCGGTGGCGCACAAACGGGCGCCGGCGCCGGATCCGGGGTGACCGGCCTGGGCGGCGATCCCTACGCCATCCCCGCCACGGCACCCGCGCCCGTCCTGGTCGCGACGTCCCGGCTGGCCCGGCTCAGCCGCCAGCAGTGGTCGAACGCCGTGCGCGACCTGCTGAAGCTGACCGACATCTCCGACGTCGACGCCAACGTGTCGGGCGACGCGCTGACCGGCTTCGACAACGAGGGGGACTCGCTGTACGTGACCGAGCAGCTGCGCTCGGAGCTGTTCGACGCCTCCGAGGCGCTGGCGAACAAGGTCACCGGCGACGCGACCGCGCTGGCGCGGCTGGTTCCTGCGGGCGCGCCGAGCGACACGGCGGGGAAGGGCAAGGCCTTCATCGTCGCCTTCGGCCAGCGGGCGTTCCGGCGGCCGCTGACCGACGCCGAGGTGACGACCCACGTGACCCTGTTCAACCAGGGCCCCACGCTCTACCCCGGCGTCGACGCCTTCAAGGCCGGCGTCAGCCTGGTGATCCAGGCGATGTTGCAGTCGCCGTACTTCCTGTATCGAACGGAGCTGGGGACCGCCTCGGCTGGCGCCACCAAGGTGCCGCTGAACGACTGGGAGGTGGCCGCCAAGCTCGCGCTCTCGATCACCAACACCATTCCGGACGACACGCTGCTCATGGCGGCGCAGGCCGGGCAGCTGCACGACAAGGCCGGCGTGGCCGCCCAGGCCCAGCGCCTGATGGACGGGACCACCGGTACCGCCGGCATCAGCAACCTCAACCTTCAGGTCTACCGGCTGGGCGTCTACGACGGGATCACGCGTGACGCGACGGCGTTCCCCGACTTCAAGCCCAACGCGCCCGCGGCGATGAAGCAGGAGGTCCTGCAGTTCCTGAACTGGATCTTCACGCAGAAGCGCGGGGTCGCCGATTTCTACACGACCCCGGTCGGGTTCGTGGACTCGTTGCTGGCGCCGCTCTACGGCGTGTCGGGCAATTTCTCCAGCGACCCGGCCACGCTGACGAAGGTCGACCTCGACTCGAGCAAGCGCTCCGGTCTGCTGACGCAGGCGGGGTTCCTGTCCTCGTACATCTCGGTCGGCAACGAGCCGGACATCATCCACCGTGGCGTGTTCATCGCGGAGCGGCTGCTCTGCAAGACGCTGCCGCCGCCCGACCCCAAGGCCGTCGGCACGATGATTCCGAACACGGCCGGTCTCACCAATCGCCAGCGCGTCGAGATGACGACCGGCAAGGGGACCTGCGGGCAAGCCTGCCACGCGGCGCTGTTCAACCCGCTGGGGTACGCGTTCGAAAATTACGACGCCATCGGCGAGTACCGGACGATGGACCAGGGGCAGACCGTCGATGCGTCAGACAGCTACACACTGGACGGCCAGCTGCAGACGTTCAAGAACGGCGTCGAGCTGTCGCACCTGCTGGCGCAGGCGAAGGAGACGCACGCCTGCTACGTGCAGAACCTGATGAGCTACCTGAACGGCCGCGAGCTCACGGACACCGAGCAGACGACGGTCGACTACTACGCGCGAATGTCGCGCGCCGGAACGATCTCGGTTCACGACCTCGAGCTCGCGCTCGTGACCAGCGATGCGTTTTTGAACCGTCTTCCCTAGTCCCCCAGAGAGACGCCATGAAAAAGACCGAATCGCTCGACATGACGCGGAGAACGGTGCTTCGGGGCGCCGGCGGACTGATGCTGGGCCTGCCCTTGCTGGAGACGTTCATGCCCCGCAAGGCGTCGGCGCAGACGGCGACGCGCTCGCCGTTCGTGCTGATCGTGGTGGGCGACAACGGCGTGGTTCAGGCGGGCGTCAGCCTCAGCGTGAGCTCCGAGCCGGAGATGTTCTGGCCCACGGCGACCGGCACCCTGACCACCGCCAGCATGACCGCCGACAAGGCGACCCGCTCGACGGGTGAGCTGGCCGCCTACGCGGACAAGCTGCTCATCGTCAAGGGCATCAACCTTCCGTACAGCTCGACGGGCTGCTCCCACTCGGCGGCCGACGCCCAGATCCTGACGGGGGCCAAGATCACCGCCGGCAGCACCAACTGCAAGGCCGAGGGGATCTCCGTCGACACGCTCATCGCGCAGTCGAAGAACCCCGCGGGGCGCGATCCGCTGGTGATGCACGCGGGGATGTTCTCCCCGGGCGGCACCGGCTTCGACATTCCCGGGTACGTGTCCTACGTGACCCCGCAGCAGCCGCGGGTCTACATCGACTCACCGTACAAGGCGTACCAGGCCATCATCGGCGTCGTGGGCAACGGCTCGACCGGGACCTCGGCGGACGCGGTGGCCCAGATGCAGCGGGCGAACCGCAGCGCGAGCATCAACGACATCCTGCGCCCGCAGATCCAGGCGCTCCTCAATCGAACCGACCTGAGCGTCAGCGACCGCGCGCGCCTCGATCAGCACCTGACGGCGATCCGTGACATCGAGGTCAAGATGACGACCACGACGATCACGATCCCCGACGCCGACGTCTCGGCGATGAAGGCGATCGATCCCAAGCCGTACGACCAGTCGACGCGCGACAACTCGGTCAAGCTGTTCATGGAGCTGATGGCGTTCGCGGCCGCCGCCGACTACACGCGCATCGCCGTTCTGAAGATCGGCGATCGCATCGACGACCACGTCTACACGTACAACGGGCAGTCCGCGAAGTTCCACGACGTCTCGCACCGTCAGGTCGCGAACGCGATCCCGTTCCACAACTACATCGATCGCATGATGTTGAACTACTACAAGTACCTGCTGGACACCGTCTCGCAGTACAGCACGCCCACCGGGCCGCTGCTGGACCAGGGGGTCAGCATCTACTGCAACCAGGTCGCGACGGGCGCGCACTCGTTCAGCAACATCCCCTGGATCCAGGCGGGGACGGCGAACGGCTTCTACAAGCAGGGGCAGTACCTGGTGGTGGGCAGCGGCCAGCAGCCGGGGGGCAGCCAGGACGGGAAGGCGGGCGATCCGTCGATGTCGGGCGTCAACAAGATGTTGAACACGCTGCTGACCGCGGCGGGCGTGACGAAGACGGGCGGGGCGCCGACCGACAACTTCGGTGACTCGTCCCTGCCGACCGGCCTCTTCAGCTCGATGATGGCCTGAGCGACGGCCTGAAACGACGGTATCCTGGACGGCTGGAACGCTCCCTGACCCGCGGCGCCCGGTCAACGGCACTGCTGGCCGGGGCGCGCGCCGCGCCCGGAGGAGCCGTGAAACAGCCGCTGTCGCTTAACTGTAGTAGAGCAACCGCATTCGGTTTTGAAAAGCCCCTTCCGGAACGGGCAGGTTTCCTGC
>CAZPUH010000401.1:0-1592 GCA_964589215.1 uncultured Myxococcales bacterium
CCCGTTCTTCCTGCCCTCGTGGGTCCTGAACCGCGCCAGCGCGCGCATCTACAATGGGTTGCGGTTCCGGATGAACCCGTCCAAGCCGGGCGGGATCGTCCATCCGGACGAGTTCTTTTATCCGCTGGACGGCATGCGCCACTGGAACCGGCTGTTCGGCCGGCCCGGGTTCACGCAGTACCAGTGCGTGGTCCCGCACGCCAACGGGCTGCGGACGATCACGCGCGCGCTCGAGCTGGTGAACAAGCGCGGCTTTGCCTCGCCGGTCTGCGTGATCAAGGACTGCGGGCCCGAGGGGGAGGGGCTGCTCTCGTTTCCCAAGCTGGGGATCTCGATCGCCCTCGATTTGCCCGTGCGCCGCTGGACGCGGCCCTTGATCGACGAGCTCAACGATCTGGTCCTGGGCGAGGGGGGCCGCATCTACCTGGCCAAGGACGCCTTCAGCCGCGCCGAACATTTCCAGAAGATGGAGCTTCGGCTGGCCGAGTGGCAGGCGATCCGGCGGCGCTGGGATCCGCAGGGGCGCTTCCGCAGCGCGCAGTCGGTGCGCCTTCTGGGCGACCCGCCATGAGGGTGGCGCTGCTGGGCGCCACCAAGGGGATGGGGCGCGCGCTGGCCAGGCGCCTGGCCGAGCGCGGCGATGCCCTCTTCTTGATGGGGCGCGATCCAGAAGATCTGGAGCGAAGCGCCCGGGATCTGGAGGCGCGCGGGGGCAAGGAGGCCGGGTCGGTTCGCCACGCGGTCTGCGACCTCGAACGCCCGGAGGGGTTCGCCGCCGCCCTGGACGCCGCCGAGGCGGCCCTGGGTGTCCTGGACGTGGTGGTCGTGACGGCCGGCCTGTTCGCCAGCCAGGAGGCGCTGGAGTCGGACACCCAGCTCGCGCGCCGGCTGCTGACGGTCGATTTCGCCAACACCGGGGTGTTCTGCGAGGTGGCGCGCACGCGGCTGCTCGCGCGCCGCGACGGCTCGGCGGGCGGGACGCTGTGCGTGTTCAGCTCGGTCGCGGGCGAGCGCGGGCGTAAGCCGGTCATCTTGTACGGCGCCGCCAAGGCCGGTCTTTCCCGCTACCTGGAGGGGCTGGACCACAAGTTCCGCGCCCGGGGTTTGAAGACCGTGTGCGTGAAGCCAGGGTTCGTTCGTACGAGCATGACCGAGGGCTTGAATCCGCCGCCGTTCGCCGGCGAGCCGGACGCCGTGGCCGCGCAGGTGGTGACCGCCATCGATCGCGGCCGCCCCGTGGTCTACGCGCCGGGGATCTGGGCGCTGGTGATGTTCGCGATCCGGATGCTGCCCCGTTTCGTGATGCGCCGGATCGGCTTCTGAGCGCGCCGATCGGCTGTGCGCATACACCCCGAAAACAGCGCGTGAATCTCGCCTGGCGGGCGCGCGTCCAGGACGGAGCATGGACACGCGCGCGTTCGCGAGACGCGCGCAAATACTTCTCTTGACGTCGCACTCAAGTCCGGCATAAATGCTCCGCGACGAGGATGAATCTCCTCTTTCGGCCTAAGCACAATACGCTCGCTCAGATCTCTCTGTTCGTCGTTGCGGCGGGGGCGGTGGGTGTTCCGGCGGGTCTGATGCTCTATGCG
>CAZPUH010000402.1:0-7299 GCA_964589215.1 uncultured Myxococcales bacterium
GCGCCTGGTGCTGGGCAGCATCTCCACGGGCGCCGAGAACGATCTGAAAGAGGCCACCCGCCTGGCGTCGCGCATGGTGGCGCAGTGGGGAATGAGCGATCGCCTGGGGCCGGTCTACTACGACACCGAGGCCGAACACCCGTTCCTGGGGCAACGGATCGCGACCGACGGCGGGACCAGCGCGGCGACCAGCGCCGCCATCGAGGACGAGGCGCGCAAGATCCTGTCGCACGCCTACGACCAGGCCACGACGCTGCTCAGCGAGCGGCGCCGCGAGCTGGATCGCCTCTCGGCCGCGTTGATCGATCGCGAATCGCTGGAACGCGAGGACCTGATGGCGATCCTCACGCCGGGCACCGCCCCGCCGCCCGCGCAAGCCACGAACGGCGCCTAGAACGCGTTCAGCGGCTGATGCGCGGCTGACGCGCAACCGTCGTTTCTGTTCACCGGAAGTTCGGCCAGTTGTGACCGCCGTCGTGCGGCGACCGGGCGTAGAGAGATGAGCGCGCTATTCGCGCCTTTCGCCCGCCGTTCGCTGAAGGAGGAGTCATGCAGGCCACGCGTCGCTCTGTGCTGGAGACCTTCCGCTGGGGACCGGCGATCGCGCTCCTGGGGGCGTCATTGCTGGCGGCGCAACCGGCGGCTGCGGAGCAGGACGTCCTGGATCCGGACCTGACCCGCGCGGCGCAGCCGGACCGCCACGGCCCGGTGAACTTCCTGCCGGAGGCCGTCGCGGCGCGCGTGAACGACGACCGCGCCACGGCCACCACCTGGGCCGGCTATGACGGGGCCAAGCAGGCGCCGCTCATCAGCGTCGAGGTCGACGCGCGCATCATCGGGCGGTTGGCCCTGGTGGCCGGGGCGGCGTATTCGGCCGACCTGCCCAACACGGCCACGCGCCAGCTGCGCCCCGTGCTCGGCGCGCGCGCCCAGCTGCTCGATCAGGGACGGTTCGGCGTCGACGCCGCCGCCGCGCTCATGTACCGGAAGGACGTCTTCACCAGCGAGGGGGGCTTCGTGCAGGCGGCCGTCGCGCTGGAGCGACACCAGGGGCGCGCGCGCGTGCTGGCCAACGTCATGTACGGGCAGGACGGCGAAGCGGACGACCTGCAGGGCGAGGGGCGGCTGGCCGCGATGGTGGAGACCGCGCGCGGCCTGCAGGTGGGGGTGGACGGGCGGTATCGCCACCTGTGGTCCAGCGACCCGCACCGCGCGACCTACGATCGCCCCACCTCCGAGCTGCTGGCGGGGCCGACCGCCTCGTACACGGCGGGGTCGTGGGCCGTCATGGCCGAGACGGGGCTCTCGACGATCCGCACCAGCGTCACGCAGAGCGGCCTCATCGCGCTGGCCGGCGTGGCTTCCAGCTTCTGACGCGCACCGTTCCGCAACCCAAGGAGAATGGCCATGAAAACGGGTCAACGTTCGTTCACGTACGGCCTCGCCGCGTCCATGCTGACGCTGGCGCTGTCGTTGCCGGCCCGCGCCGAGCTCGCGGCGCAGCAGCTGGCGACCGGCCAGCTCGTCACGCCGACCGCGGTGCGGGGGGCCGTGCAGCAGTTTCTCAACCCCGGGCTCCCCGACTACCCGAACTTCATCGCCGGCGAGGCGGTGCGCTCGCAGCTGAGCCCCGACGGCCGGACGCTGGCGGTCCTGTGCGCCGGGATGAACTCCCTGGACAAGCCAGACGGCACGACGGACGTCGCCAACTCGACTCAGTACATCTTCATCTATGACGTGTCGGGGCGGCGGCGCGAGCACCCGGTGCTGAAGCAGGTGCTCAAGCAGACCAACGCGCACGTGGGGCTGATCTTCTCGCCGGACGGCAGCACGCTGTACGCGTCCAGCGGTCGCGACGACTCCGTCTACACCTACAAGGACGTGGGGGGCACGTGGACGCTGGGCGCCGTCATCTCCCTCGGCCACGCCAACACGGGGATCGGCGTCGGCGTCAATCCGAACGCGGCCGGCCTGGGCATCTCGCGCGACGGCAAGACGCTGGTCGTGGCCAACAACTACAACGATTCGATCAGCGTGATCGACACCGCGACGGGAACGGTGCGGTACGAGCACGACCTGCGGCCATTCTTCGCCGGCAACGAAGGCGTCAACGGGGCGCCAGGCGGTACCTATCCCTTCACCGTGGTGGTGAAGGGAAACCACGTCGCCTACGTCTCGTCCGATCGGGACCGCCAGGTCGTGGCCGTCGACATCAGCTCGCCGACAGCCGGTCACCTCGTCAAGCGGATCGCGCTGGACGGCAACGCGCTGGGGATGACGCTGGACACGTCGGGCACGCGCCTCTTCGTGGCCCAGGACAACGCCGATCAGGTCGCCGTCATCGACACGGCCAGCAATACCGTTGTCACGAAGATCGACGCCCGGGGTCCGGTGGGGCTGCTGCCGGGATCGCGCGACGGCGACGACGATGGCGACGACCACCCGGGCCGCCGCTTCACGGGCGCAGCGACCTTCGCGGTCACGCTGTCGCCCGACGGCCGCACGCTGTATGCGGTCAACGCCGGCTCGAACTCGATCGCCGTCATCCCGCTGCACGGCGAGGGCGCGTATCGGGTGGCCGGCCTGATCCCGACTCCCTACGAGCCCCACGACGTGACGTTCAGCCAGGACGGCCGCACCATGTACGTCGTCAACGGCAAGAGCGTGACCGGCCCGAACCCGGGCCACCTTTCGAGCCAGACGGCGGCCATCACGTACTTCATGTACCCGGGCGGCAACGTGCTGGCCTCGGCGCTGGCCAAGGGCAGCAACCAGTACCAGTTCCAGCTGGAACGGGCCTCGCTGGTGACGGCGCCGGTGCCGGAGCGCTGGGAGCTGGACCACCTGACCGAGACGGTGGCCGCCAACAACTTCTACACGGGCGGGATCACCGAACACGATCGCCGGACGGCCGAGTTCCTGCGCCGCCACATCAAGCACGTCATCTACATCGTGAAGGAGAACCGCACCTTCGATCAGATCCTGGGCGACCTGACGAACGGGGCCAACGCCGACGACTCGCTGGTGCAGTTCGACAAGACGATCACGCCGAACTTCCACAAGATGGCCAGCGACTTCGTCACGCTGGACAACTTCACCGACCCGGGCGACGGCAGCATGGACGGCTGGTCGTGGAGCTTGCAGGGGCGGGTCACGAACACCGAGACCATCACCCAGCAGCTGAACTACGCCTTCGTGAACCGCGGTCTGTCGTACGAGTCGGAGGGTTCGAACCGCAACGTGCCGGTAAACTTCGCCACCGTCGCCCAGCGAGACGTCGCCGCCGGTCCGGACGGGACGACCAACTACTCGGCGGCCACCGCCGCGCTGCCGGGCGGAACCGACAACGTGCTGGCGGGCAACGGCAACCACGCCTCGTCGGACGCGCCCAGGGCCGAGCAGGGCGGTTACATCTTCGACGCCGTCCTGCGCGCCGGCGGCACCGTTCGCGACTACGGGTTCCTGGTGAACAACATCGGCACCATCGGGACCATCGCCGCTCCCGTCACGGACCCCTACGCCGCCGGCGTCGTGCAAGTGAGGCCGCTGACGCCGTCGCTGGCGTCGCGGACCGACGTCTACTTTCGCGGCTACGACAACAACTACCCCGACGTCTGGCGGTACAACGAGTGGAAGCGCGAGTTCGACGGCTTCGTCGCCAGCGGTAAGCTGCCCAGCCTGGAGATGGTGCGCTTCAGCCACGACCACATGGGTAACTTCGCGACGGCGCTGGCGGGCATCAACACGCCGGAGACGCAGCAGGCGGACAACGACCTGGCCGTCGCCAAGCTGATCCAGGCCGTGGCCGAGAGCCGGTACGCGGCCGACACGCTGATCATCGTCACCGAGGACGATTGCCAGGACGGCCCCGACCACGTCGACTCGCACCGCGCGACCGCCTACGTCGCCGGCCCGTACGTCAAGCAGGGCGCCGTCGTGAGCACGCACTACGGGCAGGTCAACGTGCTGCGCACGATCGAGGACATTTTCGGGGCCAAGCACCTGAACCTCAACACAGCATTCCAGCCGCCGATGTCCGACGTGTTCGACACGCATTCGTCGGGCGCCTGGACCTTCACCGCGCAGGCGTCGACGGTGCTGTCGGGCACGGCGCTGGCGCGCGTCGAGGGCGGCCTGGGCGTTCGGTATGCCAGCGGGCCCGTCGTCAGGCCGAAGCACGGCGCGAGGTACTGGGCGAAGGCGACGGCCGGCTTCGACTTCTCGGACGCCGACCGCGTGCCGCCGGGGCGCTTCAATCGGATCCTGTGGCGGGGCCTCAAGGGCGGCAAGCCGTACCCGGCCAGCCTCACCGGCCGCCGCGTGGCCGAGCGCGACGCGGACTGAGCCCCGCGGGTCGATCGCGCCCGTGTCCCGGCGTGCTCAGCGCCGGCGGCGACGGCGCAGCCGGGCCGTGACCAGGCCGGCGGAGGCAAGCAACAAGGCGCCCGGCAACGCCCCGGGCCTGCCGGTCGCGAGCGCGCAGGCGCAGCCCGAGCTGCCTCCGCCGTCCGTCATCCCCGGAGGCCCCTGGCCGGCGGCGCCCGTGACGGTCGAATCACCCGTGGCGCCGCCCCCCGCGCCTTGTCCACCCGTGCCGGGGGCCGGTGTGCCGCCGCTGCCGGAGGCCGGATTGCCGCCGCTGCCGGCGCTCCCGCCTGTTCCACCGCCGCCCGCGCCGATGACGGCGCTGCCTCCGGTGCCTCCCCGGCCGCCGCTTCCGCCCGATTGCCCGCCGGCGGCGCCGCCGGTCTGCCCGGCGCCGCCGCCGCTCTCGGTCCCCGCCGGCGCGCCGTATTCGAAGGCGCCCAGGTCGGGCGCCGCGCCGGCAAACGGCAGGCCCACGTCCTTGCCCTTGTCGATCATCTGGCTGCCCGCCTTCAGCTTCATGAAGGGGATGTCCGGAAGGCTGCCGTCGGCCTGACGCGGCCCCATGAAAGCAGAGTCGTCGACGCTCTCGAAGTCCGCGGCGGCGGGCGTGATGTTCAGGTCCCACGTGTTCGAGGCGGTGTCGACGCCCGTCATGTTGCTGTTCTTGTTCGGGAAGCCGATGTTGTTGCGCATGATGTGGACCAGCGATCCAGTGAGGACGATGGTCGTGGACGAATCGCCCGCCGGGCTGGCCAGCATGTTGTACTGGGTTCCGTTGTCGTAGGAGGTGTTGTTGTACCAGGTGTTTCCGCCGGACGAATGGTTGGCGTAAAAGCCCGCCGCCGTGTTCTTCCATGCGAGGCAGTTCTCGATGACATGGCGGACGCCGGTCTTGCTGCTGCCTGCCTTGAACCCGTTGCCGTTGCCGGAGCCGGGCCTGCCCGTGCCGGAGTTGATCGTGCCGTTCCCCATCGCCCAGCTGTTCTCGAAGGTGACGGGGACCTCCTGCGAGATCAGGTCGTAGCCGTCGTCGGAGTTCCACCACGCCCGGCAGCCGCGGTAAATCGTACTGGGGCCGCTGGTCTGGTAGTGGCAGCCGAAGCCGTCCGCGTTCTGCCCCGCGCCCTGGGCGGCGTTCGCGTCGTAGTTGTCGTGCGAGTCACAATTGAGGACCAGATTTCCGCCGTTGCCCTTGGCGATCGAGAGGCCAGGCCCGCTGTTGTGGTGCGTGTTGAGCAGCTCGTAGATGTTGTTGCTGGCGCCCACCGCCCACAGGCCGTTGTTCGACACGGTGCCGGGCATGGGGACGTGCGAGATCTCGATCCCCTTGAAGTGCAACCACGATCCGGTCACGTAGAACCCGGCCGAGGTGGCGGTCGCCGACAGTTGCAACCGCGAGAAGTCGAACACCGGCGTCTCGCCCGGGTAAGCGAAGTAGTTGATGCGCTTGCTGTCCGACTGGCCGCTCTTGGCGAAGGTGACGCCCGACATGCTGGAGGCGCCGTTGACGATCTCGTAGGTCCCGCCGCGAATGTAGACCGTGTCGCCCGCGACCGCCGCGTCGACGCCCTTTTGCAGGCTCGCGAACGGCTGGGCCATCGTGCCGGGGTTCGCGTCGCTCCCCTTCGCGTCGACGTAGTACTCCGCGGCCTGGGCGCCGGCCGTCGCCGAGATCCCCAGGACGGCGGCCACGTTCAGCAGTCGCCGCGCGCTGTCGGGCATGGCCCACCGCCGGGCTCCGATGGCCGGGCGCGCTCCGTCAGTCATCGGTGCCTCCACGCCACAGTAAGGGGTCGATCGCGCGCGATCGCTGCACCTTCGGCGCCGCCGGCCAACCGCAGCGCGCATTCATTTCTCGGCGCGCGCCCCTATTGCTGTCATGGCAAGAGCCCCCTCGCTTCCGGGTCCTGGACGCCGCGCGCTGCTCATGGTGCTGGCCGGGGTGGGGGTGGCCGTGAGCGCACGGGTTCACGCCGCCACGAGCGGCGACAACGGCACCCACGATCCGTCGCGGATGATCGCCAGCAACGGGAAGTTCTTCATCTTCCCGACGGGCGGCGGGACCATGGTTTCCTCGGACGGCCTGGCCTGGACGCGCGGGACGGCGCCCCCCTGGAACCGCAACCTGCTCGCGAACAACGAGGGGATCTGGGCGCCCGACGTCATCTACCTGAACGGCAAGTACATGCTGTTCTACTCGATGTACGCGTCCGACAAGTCCAGCGCGATCGGGCTCCTCACGTCACCGTCGCTGGATCCCGCCGCGCCCGACTACAAATGGACGGACCAGGGGGTCGTCGTCTCGGCGCCGGCCGGGGTCACCTTCTCGATGATCGATCCCTGTCCAGTCCTGGACGCCGCCGGCAACCTCTGGCTGTCCTGGGGCGGCGGCTACCCTTTCTCCACCAGCGCCAACTCGATCTGGCTGACCCGGCTGGACAACGACACCGGCAAGCCCGTCACGTCAGATCCGGCGTATCAGCCGCCCAACAATCCGGGCCACGCGCTGGAGCAGGGGCACAAGGAGGGCTCGTACGTCTACTACCACGGCGGGCACTACTACCTCTGGTGGCAGACCGGAAGCTGCTGTAGCGGCGCGTCCAGCTCGTACACGATGCACGTCGCGCAGGCGACCAGCATCACCGGGCCGTACACGGGCGACCGGACGTTCTTCGCCAGCAGCGGCTCCATGCACGGTCCGGGGCACATGGGCATCTACGACAAGTGCGGCGCCAGCCGCTTCACGTACCACTACTACACGGACGCGGGGGACGCGATCCTGGGTGAGAACGAGCTCACGTGGGGAAGCGACGGGTGGCCGGTGGCGGGCCCCGCGTCGACGACGCCGCTCACCGCGTGCGCCGACCAGGGCGCCGCCGGCGCGTCGGGCTCGACCACCGGCGGTGGGGGGACTTCCGGCGGCGGCACCAG
>CAZPUH010000403.1:0-5576 GCA_964589215.1 uncultured Myxococcales bacterium
CGGCAGGCACCGGCGGCGTGGCCGGGGCGGGCGGACGCGGCGGCGCCGGCGGCACCGGCGGCGCGCATCCCAGCTGCAAGGGGTTCCCCAGCGGCGCCTCGATGACGCTCCCCGAGGACAACTTCCTTCACTGCTACTGGGCGCACGGCAACACCTTCGACTGGAACAGCGCGGAAACGCAGTGCGAGAACGAGGGCGGCACGCTGGTCACGATTCTCTCGTCGGACGAAAACATGCTGGTGCTGCACCTGGCGACCCAGGCGAACCTGTTTCTCAGCGCGGGGGCCGTTCCGACGGTCTTCATCGGCGCCTCGGACAAGAAGGCCTCGAACGACGACAGCGGTCCGGGCGACTACGTCTGGGTGACGGGGGAGCCCTGGGCCTACGACAACTGGCACGGCCCGAACCTGCCGAACGGGGCCTGCACCGGCTGCAGCGGGCCGGGCGGCGCCTGCGCCTGCGCTCACTGGGCGGCCATCGCCGCCGACGGGACCTGGTACGACCGCCAGGAGGCTCCGGCGCGCCCGTTCGTCTGTGAAGCGACCGTGCCGTAGGGGCGCGGGGGCGGCCGCCCTGCTGGCCGCCGCCGCGATGACGTCGGGCGGCTGCCGGGACGGTCTGCGCTTCGACCCCGCGGCTGTCGCGGCGCACCCGATGCTGCGCGGGGCGCCGCGCGGGTTCCTGCTGGGCCCCGCGACGTCCGCCTACCAGACGGAAGGCGGCAACCGGAACGACTGGACGGACTGGGAGAAGGGGCGCTACCCCGAGGGCACGCCGCACGTCGCCGATGGGCTGACGGCCGACCGCCTCGACGACTCGTGGAACCGCTGGCCGCAGGACGTCGCGGCCCTGCGCCTGCTGGGCGCAAACGTGTACCGGCTGGGCGTCGAGTGGAGCCGCTTCGAGCCGGCGGAAGGGACGTGGGATCAGGCCGCCGCCGATCGCTACCGCGCCATGTTCGCGGCGTTGCGCGCGGCGCACATCGCGCCGTTCGTGACGCTGTACCACTTCACGCTGCCCACCTGGATTGCCGCCCGCGGCGGCTGGGAGTGGGCGGGAACGCCGGCGGCGCTCGCGGCGTTCGCCGGACGGGCCGGCGCCGCGTTCGGCGATCTCGTCGACTGGTGGTGCACCATCAACGAGCCGAACGTGCTGGTGGCGAAGAGCTATCTGGCCGGGCAGTGGCCGCCCGGCGTGCGCGACCCGGCGCGCGGCGCGCGGGTGATGGCGGCGCTGATGCGCGCCCACGGCTTGATGACGGCGGCCTTGCGTGCCGCCGACCGCGCTGACGCGGACGGCGACGGGCGGCCGACGCGGATCGGGATCGCCCAGAACCTGCGCATCTTCGACCCCGCCTCGGCCGGCCCGCTGGACGGGCTGGCGGCGGGCATCGCCGACGGCTTCTACGACGAGTCGTTCCTGGACGCCGTCACGCTGGGGCGCGTGCGCGTCGTGCTGCCGGGGGTCGCCGACATCGACGAGCCGTTCCCCGCCCTGGCCGGCAGCTTCGACTACCTGGGCATCAACTACTACACGCGCGACCGCGTCGAGGCGCGCCTGTCGGGGGCGCCGCCGTACCGAGCCCTGCCCACGGGCGACCGCCCCCACAGCGACCTCGGCTGGGAGATCTACCCGGAGGGCCTCTACCGGCTGCTGGTCCGCTATGCCCACCGCGGCTGGCCGCTGCTGGTGACGGAGAACGGGCTGGCCGACGCGGGCGGTCAGGCCCGCCCGGACTTTTTGCGGGCCCATCTCTACGCCGTCGATCGCGCGCTGGCCGACGGCGTCGACGTCCGTGGCTACATCTTCTGGTCGCTGATGGACAACTTCGAATGGTCCCACGGGGCGCGCGGCCGGTTCGGCCTGTTCACGGTCGACTTCTCGGATCCGGCGCTCTCGCGGCGCCCGACGGCTGCCGTCGCGACGTTCCGGGAAGCGGCCCGGAACCTCGGATCTGACTGAGGATTTCGCCCGGGATCGGGGTCTGACCGCGCCTTGACTCCACAGGTTGCCTGTGGTTGTGTGCTCGCTGTCCCCGGGCGCCGTACATGCCGTACATGCCGTAGGTGGGGCGTGGGGATGTTCCAACTTTGCTTATCCCCCCAGGAAAGTGAGGGCTAGCCAGATGAAGCGGACACGCTCGTTGGCCCTGCTTTTACCGGCATGCCTCTTGCTGGCCTGCGGCGCGGCCGATTCCGCCGGGTCGGGGACCGGGGCGGGCGGGCTCAACGGCAGCGGTGCCGGGAACGGCGCGGGGGGAAGCGTCTTCACGGGGAGCGGCGGCGCGCACGCGGGCGGCATCGGGGGCACTGCCGCGCAGGCGGGTTGTCCGACGGCCGGCTGCAGCGACTTCGCCGGCGTTCCCTTCGGCCCCGACGGCACCAACACCGTTCCCCCGGGCGCCGTGCAGGCGTTCGGTGCGACCCCGGCCGGCAGCGGCGGGCCGTGCTTGCTGGAGCCTCAGGACGGCACGCTCTTGCCCAGGAACTGGCTGCGCCCGCGATTCAGCTGGACGTCCACCGGCAGCGGCGATCTCTACGAGCTCCACGTCACCGCGCCGAACCAGACGCCCGATCTGATCGTCTACACGGACAAGACCAGCTGGACGATGCCGCGCGCGATGTGGCTGGCGCTGGCCGGCCACACCCAGAACGTGCCGATCAACGTGACGGTGCTGTCGGCGCACGGCGGGGTGGTCTCGACGGGAACCTCCGCGGCGTTCACCGTCGCGTCGGTCGGCGTCACCGGCAACCTCGTTTACGTGTCGGCGAACGGCGGGCCCACGTCGGGGGCGCTGACGACCTTGAACGGCTTCTCCGTCGGCGCCGAGACCGTCGGGCAGGTCCTGAGCTGCGGGAAGTCGAACGGCGTGCTCCAGTGCGACGTGGGAGCCAACGACTGGCAGACCGTCGACCAGGGGTTGAATCCTCAGCCGGTCCAGTGCATCGGTTGCCACACGTCGACGCCGGACGGCGCCTTCATCTCGTTCAACAACTTCTCGCCGTGGGGTGGGGTGCTGGCGTCCGGGCAGCCGGACTCGCTGGGCCGACCGCCCATCTTCCGGGGCGCCGGCGGATACAAAGCCATCGTTCAGCCCTGGCTGGGAATCACGAGCTATTCACCGAACCACTGGGCCAACGGCGATCACATCGCGGTGGCGCCGCTGGGCGGGAACGGAGCGGCGACGGTCGACACCGATCAACAGCCTGGGCTGGCCTGGTTCGACCTCGAGAACGCGTCCGCGCTGCCCGCGGGGCAGAACCCGTTCACGGCGCTCAAGGGGACGGCCTGGAACTGGATCTACCCGCCCACGCCCGGCAAGTACGCTGCGGCGCCGTCGTGGAGTCACCGTGCGGCGAACGACTTTTTGGTGTTTACTGCCGCCAGCAACGTGAGATCGGGGCGGCTGGGAACGGGAACCGCGCACCTCTATCAGGTGCCGTACTCGAAGGCAGCGCCCCAGTCCGCGACGCCGATTCCCGGGCTGGACGACGCGACCAATCCCAGGTACGCCCAGTACTACGGCTCGCTGTCGTTCGACGACGCGTACATCGCCTACGACCAGGTGGACGCGAAGGTCGCGGCCACGACCCACCCCGACCTGAACACGGCCGACGCGGGCGGCACTTGGGACGGCATGTACATGCAGCCGGCCGCCGAGCTCTACGTGACGCCCACGGCGGGAGGTCCGGGGATCCGCCTGGCGGCGAACGATGCGCCGAACTGTCCCGGGCTCCCGGTGGCGACGGGGATGATGAACAACACCTGGGCCAGGTGGTCGCCGGAGGTCACGAGATACAACGGGTCGACCTACTACTGGCTCGTCTTCTCGTCCTGGCGCCAGGGGGACAAGGACGCGAACGGCGAACCGATCGCCCAGCTGTTCATGACGGCCATCGTGAAGCCGGACGACGGCCCGATTCAGACGTACCCGGCCGTTTATCTCTGGAATCAGCCGTCCAACGTCAGTAATTTCACGCCCGCCTGGGACGTTTTCGAGATTGGCAACGTTGGATGAATCAGCGGAACGGCGGCGTTCCGCGGCAAATTCGACCCAGCAACACGCAGAGCCCGCAAAAATCGAGTCCTGCTGGTGCAGTGGGGGACTCTATAACCCACCGAGAAGGTCCATCCCCATGACGCGAAAACTGACCCCCCTCTTCCTTTCGACCCTGCTGTCGGTCCCCGCGTTGTCCTCGGCGGCCCTGGCACAGGATAACCCGAACCCCGGCGCTCCGGCCGCCGCGCCGACCCCCGGCACCGCGAGCGTCCCCGCGGACGCGTCGTCCGCCGCGCCTCCGGCTGCAGGCGCGCCGGCGAACCCAACCCAGGGCGCGGCAGCGACCGCCCAGAAGAAGAAAGGTGGCAGCGGCCCTGCGCTGGGCCTCAACCCCGAGGCGCCGCAGGTCGGCGGCCTGGTCACCTCGCCCGCCGAGGTCGTCGCGCCGCCGACGGAGGAGTCGACCGGCGAGTGGAAGTTCGACGTCACCGGTTACTTCCGCGCGCCGCTGCGCTTCTCGTGGGGCCCGCCCACGACGACGGACCCGAACCCCACCGCAATGGGGAACGCGGGCACGCAGCTGCGCACGCCGCCGCTGGTGCCGGACGCCAACTACATCGACTGGCGCTACACGAACAGCATGGTCGGCCCCTGGACCGAGCTGAACTTCCACTACGGCAACGACCGCGCGAAGGCGACGGTGCAGATTGCGTCGTACAACATCACGGACTCCGGTTATCGCCGCCTGGAGGCGAACCTGGGCATCAACGAAGCGTTCCTGAGCCTCACGTACCCGGAGTTCATCGACGAGGACGCGCGCCTCACGGTCATCGCCGGCGCCTACACGAACCGCTACGGCGCCGCCGGCCGCTACGACGCCGGCCGCTACGAGACGTATCTGTTCGGCCGCACGCACACGGCGGGCGCGACGGTGACGTTCGACCAGGACATCGACGACTTCACCGTGGAGGCCGAGGGCGGCTTCGGCGGCAAGCTGGAGCCGATTCCGTTCTACGGCCCGCCGGGCGCCCCGGGACCTTCCACGGGCGCGAATCAGCAGCTGCCTGCCTGGGAGCCCTATCCCGGGCCCGTGCCGCAGGAGTCGACCTTCGTCGCGCACGCGCACCTCGGCGCCGTCTACAAGAAGCAGTGGATCTTCGGCCTGCACCTCATCGACGTGTTCTCGAACGACAACGAGCGGGCCGGTTCGTACCAGGGCATGAACGGCGCTTGGGACACGGAGGGTAACGCGATGTCTCCCATGCGCAACCCGCAGGACCCGAAGCCCAGCATCGTGATCTCGGGCGCTGACCTCAAGTTGCTGGGTGGCGTTCTGGGCGACGGGTACATCGGGTACTCGCACCTGTCGGCGACGAACGCGCTGTACCTGGCGGACGCCATCGAGGTCCTGCACTCGTTCGGCGGCTGGCAGCTGCACGACAACTACTTCGGCCCGCCCGGCGGCTACGACAAGGTGACCGGCACGATCGACAGCGTCGAGCTGCAGTACAGCTTCAGCTTCGGGCAGCTGTTTCACTACCCGCAGGCGTTCTGGGGCGACGGCGTCGACATCATC
>CAZPUH010000404.1:0-16944 GCA_964589215.1 uncultured Myxococcales bacterium
ATGGGCCGGATAGACGGCCAGATCACCCACTCTGAAAGTCGGCTCCATGACTACGTGGACTCCTTGTTGAAGACGGTTTTCAAGGCCCGCGAAATCTATCACGCCGAACGCCAGGAATCAATGCATTCCCGACTTGCGGAACACCCTTTTCGGGCCTGTCAAATCATTGTCAGCGCGCGTTGTCGCGCAGGAACTCGAGGATCGACGCGACCGCAAAGCCGGTCCCGCCTTTGAGCACGTGGCCGTGATCCTTGCCGGCGCTCGACGGACCGGCAATGTCGACGTGCACCCACGGCGTCGTTCCGACGAACTCCTTCAAGAACAGCCCGGCCGTGAGCGCGCCACCCCAGCGCTCGCCGGTGTTGCGCATGTCCGCAACCTCCGATTTCAACTGCTCTGCCAGTCGCGGCGGCAACGGCAAGCGCCACATCTCCTCACCGGCCAGCTCGGCTGCAGACAGGAACGTCTTCGCCAGCGCGTCGTCATTGCTCATGACGCCCGCGATGTGAGGCCCCAGCGCAACCATGCAGGCGCCCGTCAGCGTCGCGAAATCCAGAACGGCGTCCGGATTCAGCCGAAGCGCGTACGTGATCGCGTCGGCCAACGTCAGCCGTCCCTCGGCATCGGTGTTGTTGATCTCGACGGTCTTGCCGTCCATCGATCGCAACACATCGCCCAATTTGTACGAACGCCCGGACGGCATGTTCTCGGTGCACGCGGCGAGCGCATGAATCTCGACAGGCAGCTTTTCTTCACCGGCGGCAACGGCGGCGGCCAGAACCGCAGCGGCGCCCGCCATGTCCGTCTTCATGTCCAGCATGCCTTCGTTGGTCTTCAACGACAGGCCGCCGGAGTCGAAGGTGACTCCTTTACCAATCAGAACGATCCGACGGCGCGCGTTGGCTGGCTTCCAGGAAAGGTGAATGAAACGCGGCTCCTCGTCAGAACCCTGGGCCACCGCCAGGAAAAGCCCCATGCCCAAGCTGGCGCACTCGGCGCGACCGCGGATCTCGACGTTGAGGCCCGCCTGCGTCGCCCACGTCTCGGCAGTCGCTGCGATCCGGGTCGGGGTCAGATAGCCGGCCGGTTCGTTGACGAGATCGCGCGCGCGCGCAACGGCACGCGCCGTCGTTTGCGCGCGCGCGAGCGCGGGGCCAGCGTCATTGACGACCGCCGGTGCGTGCACCGTCACGCCGGTGAGCGAGGAGGGCTGGGCGCGCTCGCCGGTGAGGTATTTGTCGAACCGGTAAGCGCCGAGGAGAGCGCCCTCCGCGACCGCCTGCAGCGCTGCCGCGCCGTCGCCCGTGCACCAGGCAATCGAGGCCCGGGCAGCACCCGCGGCGGCGGCCGCGCGGACCGCGCTGCCGGCAGCCGTTCGCAGCGAGCGAGCGGGATCGCGGGCCAGCGAGCCTGCGCCGACGAGGATGAGACGCCGCGCTTCCAGCGCCCCGTTGGTGTGGATGCTGAGCAACTGGCCCGGCTTCGCACGAAACCGCTCCTCACTCGCAGCCCGCCCGAGCAAGCCCGAGAGTTTGCCGTCCAGTTTGCGGACGAGCGCGCTTTCGAGATCGCCCTCACCGCAGATGACGACAAGCGCGTCGGTGAGCTCGGCGGATGGATCTCCCTTTCCGACTGTCAGATCGAGCATTGCTGGCGGCGCATTGCGCCGGAGCGGGAAGCATAGGGTCCGCGACCCCAGAAGACAAGCCGGGCCTGTTGACAGCCCGCCCCACGCGGAAGTAGCTTCGGCTGCTCGATGGCAAAGGCGCGTCCATTGCGGAGCCCCGCGGGAAAGCCCGCCGGGAAGGCGAGCAAGACTCCGACCGCGTCGGGAGCGGCCCGCAAGCCGGCCGCTGTCGTGGCTGAGGCGGCGAGACCACGCACCGCGTTAGCTGGCGTCAAACCAGCCAAGCCGAGTCTGCGTCCCGTCGAGGCCATCCCGCAGGCGGCGGCGCCACCTCCGTTGCCCGCTCCCATCGCCAGTTTCACTTTCTAGCAAGCGAGAGATGTCGATGGAAACGACGACTGCTCTGTCCGAGAAGCGCGAGACGGCCGCCAAGGTTCTGCGAGAGATCCTGGAACGAATGGGGATCGAGGCGGAGGTGAGTGCGTTCGACGACGGGGAGCGCATCTTCCTGGACGCGCACGGCGCCGAGTCCGGCTTGATCATCGGCAAGAAGGGCGCGACGCTCGACGCGCTGCAGTATGTCATCAACAGAATGATCAGCAAGAAGCCCAATGAAGGGCCGGGCGTGACGGTCGACGCCGAGGGCTACCGAGGCCGCCGTGAGGATTCCCTGGCCGATCTGGCGCGTCGCCTGGCCGACAAGGCCATCAAGAGCGGGCGGCCGGTTCCGGTCGAGCCGATGAACCCTCACGACCGCCGCATCGTTCACGTCACGCTGGCCGACCATCCGGGCGTCCGAACCGAATCCGACGGGGAAGGTCTGTTCCGCCGGGTCGTGATCTACCCGAAGGCGCGCGCGGACCAGAGCAGCAGCCCGTAGCGGGGCGCTCTCCGCGAGCTGCCGCGGCTGTCAGGGCCCGAGGAGCGCGTTCAGGGCGTCCGGGCCGACGGCCTCGGCCAGCGCATCCGCGAGCCTGTCCGGATCGACCGGGGGAGGCAGCCAGGGAAGTGGCCCCAGCGGCTGGAGGCCGGTCGCGGCCGCGATGAACGGAACACTCCCAGGTTCGTGAGGGGCTGCCTCTGATGTCGTCTGGTTGAGGACCAGCCCGGCGATGGGCACGCCTCGGCGCCGGAGCTCGCGGACGGTCAGCGCGGAGTGGTTGATCGTCCCCAGAGCCGTCCGCGCGACGACCAGGACCGGTAGGCCCAGGCGCTCGACGAGCTCGGCCGCCGTCCAGTCGTCGCCATAGGGGACGAGGAGGCCGCCGGCGCCTTCGACGATCAGAAAGTCGCCCCGACTGGCCAGCTTGGCGGCTGCCGCAACCACCGCGTCCAGGGAGAGTCGGGCGCCCTCGGCGCGGGCGGCTTGAGCGGGCGCCGCCGGTAGAGCGAACCGATACAGGCAGACGTCCCTGGGGTCGACGGGCGCCTGGGCGGCTTCCCAGAGGAGCCGCGCATCCTGGGCGTCCGGCGCACAGCCGGTCTCGGCTGGTTTAAACGGAATCGGCCGGCGGCCGACCCGACGGGCCCACCGCGCCAGGCCGGCGGCCACCGTGGTCTTTCCGACGCCGGTGTCAGTCCCGGTGACGAAGATCCCTCGCAGCTTGGTCACGGCGCGAGCTCCGCGAGAGCGTCGGCCAGACGGAGGACGTCTTCAGGTCGGTGGGCGGCCGAGAGGGTGATTCGGAGGCGCGCGGTTCCGGGCGGGACTGTCGGTGGGCGGATCGCCGGGACGAAGATCGACCGGCGCCTGAGCTCGGCGGAGACGGCGAGAGCCCGGTCGTTGTCTCCGAGGACGAACGGGTAAATCGGCCCGAGCAGGGGCGGGGCACCCGGACCACGCGGGCGAAGAGCCGTCAGATGGTCGCCGAGGGAACGCCCGCGGTCCGCGAGTACTGATCGGCGCTGGTCGCCTTCCGGGCCGGACGCGATCTCCAGGGCGCGTGTCGCCGCGGCTGCCACGGGAGCGGGCAGGGCTGTCGTGAAGATGAAGGTCCGGGCGCGGTTGACCAGGTAGTCCCGCAGCGCCGTGCTACCGGCGACGAACCCGCCGCCTGCGCCGAGCGCCTTCCCCATGGTTCCAATCAGGACGTGGGGCACGATGCCCGCTGCCGCGCAGAGACCCCGGCCTCCAGGGCCGTGGACGCCGATGGCGTGGGCCTCATCGACCACCAGGACGGCGTCGTTCTGCCGGGCGGCCTCTGCCAGGTCGGCGAGAGGGGCTCGGTCTCCATCCATGCTGAAGAGGGACTCGGTCACGAGGAGCCGGCGGCGCGCCGCGGGGGCGCTGGCGAGGGCGGCCGCCGCGGCCCCGGCGTCCCCGTGTGGGAAGACGACGACCCGTGCCCGAGACAGACGGCACCCGTCGATCAGGCTGGCGTGGTTCAAGGCGTCGGAGACGACCAGGTCGCCGGGGCCGGCCAGGGCAGTGAGAACGCCGATGTTGGCTTGATAGCCGGAGGGGAAGACGAGGGCCGCCGGGCGCGAAAGAAAGTTCGCCAGGGCAGCTTCGAGGTCCCGATGCGCGGGCAGGTCGCCGGAAACGAGCCGACTGGCGGAAGAGCCGTATCCCTCGCGCTGGGCGGTTTCCGCAGCGGCTGCGGCCACCCGCGTGTCGCCCGCCAGGTCCAGGTAGTCGTTGGACGCGAAAGAGAGGGCGGGCCGGGCTGCAAGGGCAACGTGGACCCGCGAGCGCCCTGAAAGCTCGGGGCAGGCGCGTCGCGCCTGAGCGCGGTCCAGGCCGGCCAGTTCGGCGTTGAGGATGCCGTCTAGGTCAAGCATGAGTCACCGAGACACTGTTCCACGTGGAACAATCAACGGTCGCACCGCCCGCTGCGTCGTGAGATGTTTCACGTGGAACATTCCTCGGGGCGAACCTCGACCAGAGTGCGCCGATTCCCCAGGTACGCCGTGCGGTGCCCAGGGAGGTCGATGGTCGGGACCGTCAGGACGAAGATTCGGCCATCGGGTCGCACGAGCCGATGCGCCACCGCGAGCCACTCGGCGGGCGGGAAGGTCGCTCGGGACATCGCCACGTCGTAGGCGGCCGCCGGCACCGCCTCAGCGCGAGCGCACTGGACGGAAACAGCGGACAGACCCAGCTCGCGAACCGCGGTCCTGAGGAAGGCAACCTTCTTGGCCAGCGGCTCGACGAGCGTGAGCTGAAGGTCCGGCCGGAGAACGGCCAAGGGAAGAGCGGGCAGGCCGCCGCCGCTCCCCACGTCGACCACCGCTCTCGGGCCGGGCGCAATGGCGCGGCCTAGGGCGAAAGCGTCGGGCAGATGCTCGGACAGCAGCTCCTCGACCGTGCGCGCTCCCGTCAGGTTGATGCGCGCGTTCCAGGTCATCAACAGGTCGGCGAAACGGATGAGGCCGGCAATCCGCGTCTCGTCGAGCGGGATCTGCCATTCGGTCGCGAGCACCTCGAGAGCGCTGCGAGCGCCGGTCTCTACTGTCGCGGGCCCCACGGCCCACGTATTATCACGCCGCGATGCTCGAACAGGCGCAGTTGGCCGAGGTGCTGGTCCCCTTCGTCCGAGAAATCACCGGTGGGACGGGCGGGACCGTGGAAACGATGGTCGGCGATGCGTCGACCCGCCGCTATCACCGGGTCCGGATTCGCGACGGCTCGCCGTCGACCGTGGTCATCATGGAGCTTCCCGACGAGCCGCTGAAGTCGGAGGAGGCGTCCGCCGGCGCTGTGCCTCCCGAGCTCCCGTTCCTGAACGTCCAGCGGTACCTCGCCGCCGGCGCCGTTCCGGTTCCTCGCGTCTACAAAGCCGACATGTCTCGCGGGCTGGTGGCGCTGGAAGATCTGGGGGACAGGACCTTCGAGTCCGTCGTGAAGGACGGCAATCGGGCGCAGCGGCAGCGCTACTACCGCGCGGCCATCGAACACATCGTCGAGATCCAGGCGCTGGGGCGCCGCAGGCCGGCGAAGGATTGCATCGCGTTCTCCCGGCGGTTCGACCGGCCTCTGCTGCGCTGGGAGCTGGACCATTTCCGCGAGTGGTACCTGGAGGCAGAGAAGGGCGCCAAGCTGACGGACGCGGAGCGCGGGGAGCTGGATGCCGCCTTCGAGTGGTTGGCCGGGGAGCTGGCCAGCCTGCCGGTCGTCCTGGTCCACCGCGACTTCCAGAGCCGGAACCTGATGGTGGTGGGGGACGGCCGGGAGGCACGCCCGCAGCTGCGCGTGATCGACTTCCAAGACGCGCTCCTGGGGACCGAGGCCTACGATCTGGTCGCGCTGCTCCGGGACTCGTACGTGGTGCTCGCGCCCGACGAGCTGGACGAGCTGGTCGGCGCCTTCGTCGTCGCGGCCGGTATTCGGGACGAGGCGGCGTTCAGGAGCGTCTTCCTGATGCAGACGCTGCAACGAAAGATGAAGGACATCGGGCGTTTCGTGTTCATCGACCGCGTGCGCAAGAACCCGACCTTCCTGCGCTGGATTCCGGCCACAGCCGGCTATATCCGCCAGGCCATGGCCCAGGCGCCGGCGCAGTTTGCGCCGGTCGCGCGGGTGCTGGCGCGCCATGCGCCCGAGCTTCTTGACGGTTAGTAATTTACAATTTGCTTGAACGAGAGCGGGCGCGCGGAGGCGCATATACTGCGGAACGACGGGCGCGAGAACGATAGCGGGGACATGGACACGCAGAGCAGACCGGAGCGGGCGGCGCAGACGATCCTGATCGTGGAGGAGGACGAAGCTTTGCGCGGAATCCTCGACCACAGCTTGCGCCACGCGGGTTTCGCCGTCGGGCTGGCCAGCACCGCCGATGAGGCGATCCGCCGGTTGGACGACGGCCCCGACCTGGTGATCGCGGGCGCCAGCGGTCTCGAGATCTGCCGCCGCGCCAAGCAGCTGACCGACCACCTGCCTCCAGCCGTGGTCCTGATCTCCGAGCCCGGCGTGGAAAGCAAGACGCGCGGGCTCGAGGCGGGCGCGGACGACTTCGTCGTCAAACCGATCTACGTGCAAGAAGTGGTCGCGCGCGCGAAGGCGCTTTTACCGCGTCGCGAGCGCGAGCGGCTCGAGCTGTCGGCCAGCGGAGCGGCCGCGGACGTCGGCGGCGAGCGCTTCGTGAGCGACATCGCCGACGTACCGCTGGTCGATCTGGTGCGCGCCGTGGCCGCTCATCAGAAGTCGGGCGTCGCATCGATCACCGCACCGACGGGAGCCCGCGGCGAGATCTTCTTCCGCCAGGGAAACGTCGTCGACGCCGAGGTCGGCCGCCTCTCCGGGCGCGACGCCGTGTATCGCCTCTTCTGCTGGACCGCCGGGCAACTGGAGGTCGAGTGGAAGAGCATCCGGCGCAAGGACATCGTCGAGACGCGGCCGCAAGAGCTGATGATCGAGGCGCTGGCCCGCGTCGACGAGTGGCAGCGGCTGCTGGCCGGTCTACCCGCGCTGGACACGATCTTCGAAGTCGACTACCGGATGCTCGCCGCGCGCCTGGCGGACATCCCCGACGAAGTGAACCGGATTCTGCGTCTGTTCGACGGGGCCCGCACGCTGCTGCAGGTCATCGACGACAGCGCGATGCCGGACCTTCACGCGGCCGCGATCATCAGCCGTCTGTGCCACGAGCGGATCATCCACGACGCGCGTCTCGCGATCGGCGACGACGACATCGTGGGCAGCGACATGGACGGCTGGCTGTCGGACGCGGCGGGGCCGTTCCGGGCGCCGCCCCGCACGGAGGGCGAGCTGTTCGGCGTGCTGCCCGAGTCGGCCCAGGCGGTCCCGGTGCGCACGACCGAGCCGCCGGATCCGCTCGGTGAAAGCAGTGCGGAAGGCGTCGACGACGAGATGAAGGCGCGGTTCACCGATCGCCTCAACGCCGAGGAGGCGCCCGAACCGGCCCCCTGGACCCAGCTCCCGCCGCGCGAGGTCCTCGCCGCCGCTTCGGAGACGTCTCATCCGCCCACGCTGCAGGGGCTGGGAGCGATTTCGTCCTCGGAGCGCGTGACATCCCCGCGCGGACTTCCTCTGCTGGCAGAAGCGGCGAACGAGGCGCCGGCGGCCGCGGAGGCGCCGGCCTCCATTGCGGCCGCGCTTCCGACGACGCCCGAGAATCGCTTCGCCTCCGGCGAGATCACCGTCCGCAGCGCCAGCCCCAAAGCGAGGCACTCGCCGGCGGCAGAAGAACGCCTGGCGCACCTCCGCGAGGAGAACGCGCGCTCGTTGGTTCGCCCGTCGCAGTCGCTGACGCCGCCGGGCAGCGCGCGGGCGCTGGACGAACCACCGCCTCTGCTCGACGGCCCGCTGCCGGAGCCCACCCCGCGCTCGACGACTGAGCTGGTGCGCGCGACAGCGATCGAGCGCGTCGTCGAGGCGCAGCGGTTCAACCCGCGCGAAGGCCTGGACGACCTGGAGCCGCCGACGCGGCGGCGCGGTCTGGTGCTGGGGGGCGTGGCGGCCATCGGCGTGCTGGTCCTGGGCGCCACGGCGCTGGGTCTCTACCGCCGCTATTCCTCGGACGACGGCGAAGGTCAGGGCAGGGAGCTCGCGGCTGCCCCGATCCCGGCCCCGCCCGCGCCCGCGGCGCCGCCACCCGCGCCGGCGGCGCGCGCGGAGCTGGACGTGCAACGCACCGCCGTCGCCGCTCGCGACGGCATCGACGAGCGGGTCGCCGATCCCAAGCTGGCGCGCACCTGGGCTGCGGAGGCGCCCGCGCTGCTGGCCGCCTGCCGCGGGTCGTATCAGGAGGCGCGCATGAAGGACGCCGAGGCCGCGTGTACGGCGGCGCGCGACGCCAACCCGGATTCGGCGGAGGCCAACGGCTATCTCGCGCACGTGCTGTTCAACCGAAACCGCCGCCCCGAAGCGCTGGCGGCCGCCGAGCGCGCGGTCAAGCTGGACGCGAAGCTCGCGGACGCGTATCTCGTCATCGGGGGCATTCACCAGGACGCCGGAGAAATGAGCGAAGCAAAGCACGCGTATCAACGTTATCTGGAGCTGCAGCCGCACGGCCCGAAGGCCGGCGAAGTGCAGGCGATCGTCGAGCGGCTGGGGAAGCCCTGATGCTGGTCCTGGGAATCGAGACCTCTTGCGACGAAACGGCGGCGGCGGTGGTCGAGGACGGCCGTCGCGTGCGCGCCGACGTCGTCGCCTCGCAGATCCTGGTTCACGCGCAGTACGGCGGCGTCGTGCCGGAGGTCGCGTCGCGCCAGCACCTGGCGACGATCGTGCCGGTGCTGCGTCGCGCGGTGGCCGACGCGGGCATCGGCTTCGCGGATCTGGACGCGATCGCGGTGACCTGCGGCCCCGGGCTGGTCGGCGCGCTGCTGGTCGGCGTGGAAACGGCCAAGTCGCTGGCCTTCGCGCTCGACAAGCCGCTCATCGGCGTGAACCACCTGGCGGGCCACCTCGCGGCGGTCTTCCTCGAGGCCGAGAGCGTGCCGAAGTTCCCGCACCTCGCGCTGCTGGTGTCGGGCGGGCACACGGCGCTGATCCGGGTCGAGGAGCCGGGGCGAACGCGCCTGCTGGGATCGACGCGCGACGACGCGGCGGGCGAGGCGTTCGACAAGGTCGGCAAGCTGCTGGGCCTCGGTTATCCGGGCGGCGTCAAGATCGACAAGCTCGCGGCGACGGGCGATCCCGGCGCCGTCGAGCTGCCGCGCGCGCTGCCCGGGCGCGACGACCTGGACTTCAGCTTCTCGGGGTTGAAGACCGCCGTGGCGACGCGGCTGGCTCAGACGGGCGTGCCGGAGGGGCAGGCGCTGGCCGATGTCTGCGCGAGCTTCCAGGCCGCCGTCGTCGACGTGCTGGTGCGCAAGTCGCGGCGTGCGTTGATCCGCGAGGGGCTGGACACGCTGATCGTGTGCGGCGGCGTCGCCGCGAACCGCGGGCTGCGAAACGGGCTCGCCGAGGCGGCCAAGGCCGACGGGTTCGCGCTGTTCATCCCGCCGCCGAAGCGCTGCACCGACAACGCGGCCATGATCGCCGCCGAAGGGTCGGCGCTGTTCGCGCGCGGGCAGCGGGCAGGGCTCGATCTGGCGGTCGACCCCGGGCTGCCGCTCGAGCCGGGCGCGCCGCTCGTCCGGGCTTGATGTCCCCGGGCGAGGACCCGCGCCGGACGCTCGCGCGGCACGGCCTCGGGGCCAAGAAGTCCTGGGGCCAGAACTTCTTGCGCGACCGGTCGGTGCTGGCGCGCATCGCGGGCGCGACCCAAGCGCGCGCGGAGGACGTCGTCGTCGAGATCGGCGCAGGCCTGGGCGCGCTCACTCGCGCGCTGGCCGAGCTGTCGCCGCCGCCGGCCGAGATCGTCGCGATCGAGCGCGACCCGGACATGGTGGCGGTTCTGGCGGCCGACCTCGCCGGCGAGAGGGTCGCCGTGCGCGCCGCGGACGCCACGCACTTCGACTTCGTCGCGGAGGCGCGCCGGGCCGGCCGTCCGCTGGTGGTCGTCGGCAACTTGCCGTACCAGATCGCCAGCGCGCTGATCCTGGCGCTGCTGGCGGCGGGGCGGGCGGGCGCGGTCGTGCGCGCGGTCGTCATGATCCAGCGCGAGATGGCCAAGCGGATCACGGCGCCGCCGGGCAGCCGCGTGTACGGCCGGCTGACCGTCGCCGTCGCGCAGTACGCCGAGGCGGCGATTTTGTTCGACGTGAAGCCGGGGTCGTTTCATCCGGCGCCGTCGGTGATGTCCTCCGTGCTGCGCCTGGTCCCGCGGCCGGCGCCGCTGGCGCCGGTGAAGGACGCGGCGTTGTTCGAAGAGGTGGTGAAGCAGGCTTTCGCGACCCGCCGCAAGATGCTGCGCCGGGCCCTGGCCGGCTTCGGCGAGCAGCGGGCAGCGGCTGCGCTGGCGGCGGCGGGGCTGGCCGGCACCGAGCGCGCCGAGGAGCTGTCGGTCGCGCAGTTCGCGCGCCTGGCCGACGCGTTCGCCGCGACCGCGTGACGTTCCATGCCCGAGCTGCCTGAGGTCGAGACCATCGTGCGCGGCCTGGACCCGGTGCTGCGGGGCCGGCGCGTCGAGTCGGTGTGGGGGAGCGGGTTGCCGCTGCACCTCAACCGGCCCGTCGATCTGCGCGCGCTACGGGCGGTGGCCGTCGGGCAGGTGATTCGAGGCGTGCGCCGCCGCGGCAAGTACCTGCTGGTCGAGACGGGCGACGCCAACGGCGTCGTCATTCACCTGGGGATGACGGGGCGCCTGCGCGTTCAGGCGTCCGCCGCCGCGCGCGCGCCGCACACGCACGTCGTGCTGGCGCTGCAAGGCGGCGACGAGCTTCGGTTCGCCGACGCGCGCCGTTTCGGATGGGTAGAGGCGGGGCGGCCGCTGGCGCAGGTGGCGGCGCTGCAGGCGCTGGGCCCCGATCCGCTGAGCGAGCTCGACGCGCCTGCGCTGGCGGACGCGCTGGCGGCGTCGCGCGCGCCCGTGAAGGCGTTCCTTCTGGATCAGCGGCGCGTCGCCGGGCTGGGCAACATCTACGTCGCGGAGGCGCTGTTCCGCGCGGGCGTGCACCCGGCGACGCCCGCCCGCCGCGTGGCGCGCCGCGCGCCGGCGCTGCTGGACGCCATTCGCGCGTCGCTGGAGGGCGGCATCGCGCGCCGCGGAACGACGTTGCGCGACTATGTCGACGCGGACGGCCTGCAGGGGGACAACGCCAGCGCGTTGCTGGTGTATGGGCGCGAGGGCGAGCCGTGCCCGACGTGCGGCGCCGTCATTCGGCGGCGGGTCGACGCCGGGCGCGCGACGTTCTTCTGCACGAAGTGCCAGCGGCGCTGACCGCGGGCCGCGTTCAAGCGCTGGTTTCCAGCTGCGCGAGCGCGTCGGCCAGCGCCGCCAGCGGGCGCTCGATGGACTCCTCGTGGATGATCGCGCGCATCTCCTCGTCGGCGGCCCACGCCTCGCGTTCGATGGCCGCCTCCCGGAACAGCCGATCCAGCTGCCGGCGGAGGCCCGCGAACAGCGGCGCGTCGGGGCTGGGCGCGCGGCGAGCGAGCGCGTCCCGGATCGCCGGCAGCTCGAGCCGCAGGCGCGGGAGCTGGTGGCGGAAGAAGTCCGGCACCACCCCGGCCCGGATCGTGCCGCGCGCGTAGGCCGCGAACAGCTCCAGCGCCGCGTCGACGGTGCGGCTCGATCGTGCCGCCAGCGCGGCGGTCTCGGGATCCGCGGCGGCGTCTGCGACGGCGGCGCGCAGCGCGGCCCGCGTCGCCTCCAGCGCGGTGGTCACGGCGTCCTCCAGCAGCTCGGCCAGGAAGTCCTCGTCGGCCGGTGTGGCCCGATTCTCGCCGAACAGCCAGGTGCGCGGCTGCACGAAGTCGCGCACCTCGATCGCGGCCCGACGATAGCCGGCCTCGATCCGCGCTCCCAGCGCGATCCGCTCGGCGTCCAGCGCGCTCGACAGGTCGCGCTGAAGGCGGGCCTCGGCGGCGCGCCGCTGGTCCGCGTCGGCGCGGGCCGGGACGGGGGCCGCGCTGCGGGCCGCCTCGACCAGCCGGTGCAACGCGCCCAGCGCGGTCTGCCGCTTCAGCGCCCGCGCGTCGGCCAGGAAGCGACGTTCGAGGGTCGCGGTCAGGGCTTCCAGCCCCGGATCGGTCCGCCCGGCGCGCCGCGCCTCGGCCGCGGCCGTCGCCGAGAACGGCACGACCGAATCGACGAGGTCTCCCAGCGTCTTTTCCACGTGGCGAATGACGGCCTTCAGCTCGCCCGGGCCGGCGAGATCGATCTTGTTCACGACGCCGACGACCCGCTTGCCGGCGGCGTGCGCGACGGACAGCGCCTCGCGCTCGGTGGCCTTGGCGGCCTGCCCCGTCGCGAACACCCAGACGATGGCGTCCGCGTCGCGCAGGAACTCACGGGCGACCCGTTCGTGCTCGGGGCGGATCGCGTTCAGTCCCGGCGTGTCCACGACCTCGACCCGGCGCAGCGCTTCGACCGGCAGGAAGATGTCGACGGACCGGATCGCGCGCGCGTCCCGGTCACGCAGGCCGGCCAGGAACGTGGGCGCGTCGGCCGCGCGTACCGGCTCGGTGCTGCCGTCATGGCGCACGACCCGCGTCTCCGCCGCCGCGCCGTAACGGAGCACGTTGATCGTCGCGGTGGTGGGCGTGACGCCGGTCGGCGCGACGTCGGCGCCGCACAGAGCGTTCACGAAGGACGACTTGCCGGCGTTGAACTCGCCCATCACGGCGACCAGAAGGGGGCGGTCGAACGCCTCCAGCGCGCGTGCCGCGCCCGGCGCCAGCCCCACCAGCGCGGGCGTCGCCGACACCAGGGCGTGGGTCCAGCCGAGGAGGCCCGCCAGGTCGCCGGCCGGCGGGGCGGCCAGCGCCGGCCGCGCGACGAACCGGCGGGCGCTGTCCCCCGGCGCGAGGCGGCCCAACCGGATTCGATCGCCCTCGCCTGCCGTCCCCGCCACGAACGCGCGCAACGCGGCGGCCGTCTCGCCCTGGGCCTGAGTGTCCGCTTCGTCGCGCTGCTCGGCCAGCGCCGCCAGTTGCGCGGGATCTTCGGCGCCCAGCGCCAGCGTCACGCGCGCTTCGAACGGCGGCGGCGCGCCGAGCGCCCTCTCCTTCTCGGCCGCCTCGAGAGCGGCGGACCAGAGCCCGCGCGCCACCCGTGTCTCGCGCAGCGCCCGCCAGGCGCGCGCGTCGGTCGCGGCGCGGGCCACCGTCTCCTCGGCCAGCGGCAGCGCCTCCGCGGCGCGACCCGAGGTCACCAGCAGCTGCGCGAGCTCGATGCGCACCGCGACGTCGTCGGGCGCGCGAGTCATCCCTTCCCGAAGCAACGTCTCGGCGCGCGCCGGATCGCGCGTGCTGCGGGCCGCCTCGGCGAACAGCGCCGGGTCCGCGTTCTCGGCGCGCGCCGCGCGGGTCAGCCACTCGGACGCCTCCGGCTCGCCGAGGCGCGCCAGCACGCGCCCGTACGCGACGGCCAGCTGGCGGTCGTCGCTGCCGGGCGCCGCCAGGTCGACCGCCTTGGCGAGCTCGCGCTGAGCCTGCGCCAGTCGCCCGGTCGAGGCGTACACCTCCCCCAGCGCCGCGTGGGCGCGGCGGCGCAACGCCGGATCGATCGCTAGCGACAGCGCGCGGTGAAGCGCGTCGCGTGCCGGCTCGGCCCGTCCCAGCGCCGCCAGCGTTTCGCCCAGCAGGCACCAGG
The DNA here is from genome assembly GCA_964589215.1 of uncultured Myxococcales bacterium. Lineage (GTDB taxonomy): Bacteria > Myxococcota_A > Polyangia > Fen-1088 > Fen-1088 > JADGRB01. Next base: position 13,732 of record CAZPUH010000404.1, read on the forward strand.
CGTCGGCCCTCCCCCCGTCCAGGTCGACGGCCCGTCCCAGCGGCACCACCGCCGCGTCACGCGCTCCCTGCGCGACACGCAGCTCGCCCAGCGCCAGGAACGCCTCCGGCAGGTCCGGGGCGCGGGCGGTCAGGTCCTGCAGCAGCTGCTCGGCGTCAGCCCAATCGCCGGCCGCGATCCGCTCGCGCGCGCGCGCCACGTCGGCCGCCAGCGCCGCGCGCCGGTCGACGCCCAGCTCTTCGAGCCGCCCGGCGATCCGGTCGAGGATGCCCATCAGCCGCCGGAGGGCGTCAGCGAGGAAGCGCCCGCGGGCGCGTCGGGCGGCGTCCAAACCTTCTGCCGGATCTCCGCGATGTGTTCCTCGACGCGCTTGAGATCGGCCAGCGCCGCGTCCAGCCCGGCCACGTCGGGTTTGGCCGCCGTTGCCGTCTCGGACGCGCGCCGCTCGGCCAGCGCGCGGTCCAGCACGTCGGCGATCCCGCGCGACAGGGCGTCACCCGCCTGGGCCACGAATTCCAGCAGGCGCGCACCGAATCCGTCGACGATCTCGTCCAGCTTGGGCCCGACCAGCGCCGCCACGCGGTCCACCGCCTGCGGCGCCTGCACCTTGGCCTCCGCCTTCACCTGCGCCGCGACGCGCCCGCGGAGAAGAAAAGCCAGCAGCGGCGCCGCCAGCGTCAGCACGCCGCCGACCAGCCCGTCGACGAACAGGAACACGGTCGTTCCCAGCGCGCCCAGCGCGAAGACCGACGCGTCGTACTTCAACGTGTCGACGCGGATGTCGACCTCGGTCTCCGTCGGACCGAGCTCGGTCGAGACGCCTTCGACGATCTCGCGCACGTTCTCGTTGGCGACCTGGATGACCGTCTCGGCCAGCTTCTCCAGCTCGGCGGCGATCAGCTCGCCCTCGGCCTCGGTCCAGGCCTTCCAGGTGTCCTGCACGAAGAAGGACAGGAAGCGCCGGATGTCGCCGGCGTCCGCCCCGTCCAGATCGGCGACCAGGGCTTCGCGCATGCGCGGCGTGAACTCCGCCAGGTCCTGGCGCACGCGCGCCTTCAGCGCGGCGGTCTCCGACCGCACGGTCCCGGCCGCCGTCTCCAGCACCTTCTTGCCCGAGCGCAGCTTCTCCTTCGCGCGCCCGATGCGTTCTTCCAGCTCGCCCAGCGGCAGCTCCAGCGAGCGGCGGTGAATGGCCAGGCTCTGGCGGATGAACCCGGCCAGGCGACCGGCGTCGGCCAGCGCGTTGTCCAGCAGCAGCTTGCGGCGCTGGTTCTCGACGGTCGTGCCCAGCGCGGCGATGAACGCGTCCAGCCCCGAGCCGGCCCGATCGCCGGCCAGCGCCCGCCGCGCCGAGACCGGGAAGATCGCCGGCTCGGGCACGATCCCGCCCAGGTGCTTGCGGGCGAACGCCAGCGTCTCGGTCAGCTCGGCCTCGCTCAGCAGGTCCGTCTTGGCGACCACGAACAGCAGCCGGTCGCGCGTCGACCGCAAGATGCGCTCCTCCAGGAACTGGCGCTCGGAGGCGGTCAGGATCTGCGTCGCGTCCAGCAGGAACACCGCCGCGTCGGCGCGCGGCAGATAGCCGTACGTGATCTCGGCGCGCTGCTCGTTGATGTCGTTGACGCCCGGCGTGTCGACCAGCGTCAGCCGGTTCTCGAGCAGCGGCAGCGGCTCCGTGAGCTCGACGTGGTGGATCGAAGCGGCCTCGGCCCCCTTTTGCCCGACTTCACCCTCGACGGTCAGCCAGTCGCTGAGCGCCGCGGGATCGATCGGGCGGCGCGCGCCGTCCTCGGTCACCACGGTCGCCGTGCGGCGCGGCCCGTGCGAGACGTGCGACAGCACCGCCGTCGTGGGCGTGATCCCCGTCGGCAGCAGCGGCGCGCCGAGCAGCGCGTTGATGAACGTCGACTTGCCGTGATTGAACTCGCCCAGGACGACCACCACGAACCGCTCGTCGTCCAGCTTGGGCAGGCGCGTCTCGCGAATGTCGCGCGCCACGAACGGCAGCCCCGCCCGGTCCGCCAGCGTCCCCAACTCCGTCAAAGCCGCGCGGATGGCCTGCTTGCGCGCGTCGAGGCCGCTCTCGCTCATCGCAGCACCGACAGCAGCTCGGCGACCTTGGCGTCGCACTCCTGCTTCGACATGCCGGCCGGCGCGGCGCCCGCCGGGTCAGCGCCGTCGCGCGCGCTGCCCGTCAGCGACTTGAAGTACGTGGTGTCCGCGAACAGCCGCAGGGCCGCCACCCGCTTGGGCAGGTACGGGTGCCGCCGCGTCAGCTCGTCGAAGCGCCCCACCCCCTTCTGCGCTTCGTCCAGCTGCGCCAGGTATTCGTCCAGGTTCACGTCGCTGTAGAGCTTGTGGGACCCCAGGGCCAGCTTCACCAGGCAGCCGATGGACGCGTCCAGGTCGCGCGTGCAGATGAGCCCCGCCCGATCGCACGTGACCTCGGCGCGCCGGGCCCACCCGTTCAGCGCCAGCACCGCCGGCCGCACGCTCCAGCGCAGGAACGCGTTCGCGGCGTGGGTCAGGAAGTGCAGCGTGGTCATGTAGACGACGTGGTTGTTCTGGATGTGGCCGCACTCGTGCCCGATCACGTCCAGCAGCTCCGTCTCCGTGAAGTGATCGATGAGCGCGGCGTTGATGACGATGTACGGGTCCTCGGCGGTCCCGAACGTGTGCGCGTTCAGCGAGCCGATGTTCGGCGACACGTACAGCGTCGGCAGCGGGATCCGCAGCGTGTCGGCGCACCGCTCCGCCAGCTTGGCGATCTTGGGGAACTGCCGGGGCGTGACCTTGATGGCCGTCCCCAGCATCCGGCTCTTCTCGACCGACTGCCACAGGCGGACCGCCGCCTCCACGGCCAGCGTCACGGGCCGGACCCGGTCCAGCGCGGCCCGGACCTTGATGTCACCGGCATAGGCGTAGGCGGCCCCCTCGCGGGAACGGGCCGACGCCTCCCCCTTTCGCGCCGCGACGTAGCGCGCGAACGACAGATCGATCTCGGGTCTCGGCACGGGAATGATAATAGAATAAGCCCTCCCGATGACCACCGCCGCCTCCCTGTCGTTCAGCCCCCCGCCGGCCGCCGCCGGCGAGCGCGAACTGGCGTTCATGCGCCAGGCGCTCGGGGCTGCCCAGGAGGCCGCTGGACGAGGCGAGGTCCCCGTCGGCGCGGTCGTCGCCATCGGCGACCAGGTCATCGCCGTCGCTCAC
>CAZPUH010000405.1:0-2462 GCA_964589215.1 uncultured Myxococcales bacterium
GCTGAAGGACGGCGATCGCATCTTGATCGGCACGTCGATCATCAAGATGGTCTACGTCGAGGGGGACTCGACGAGCAACGCGATCAGCGAAACCGAGGCTCGATCCAAGATGGCCGTCGCCGCGAACAAGCGCTCCACGCCCAAGTCGATGGCGGGCAGCATCGAAGAGATCCCGCTCCCCGACCTGCTGCAGCTGCTGTCGACCAGCCGCAAGTCGGGCGTGCTGGTGGTCCGCACGGACACGGCCACCGGGAAGCTGTTCCTGCGCAAGGGGCAGATCTACTACGCCACGCTGGACCCGGGGAACGCCGGCCCGCGCAAGGCCGTCATCCGCATGCTCAGCTGGACGCAGGGCTCGTTCGAGCTGGACGCGCCCGACGAGTCGCCCGTCCCCGAAGAGATGGATGAGTCGACCGAGGCGCTGCTGATGGAGGGGATGCGCCAGCTGGACGAGTACAACGTCCAGATCGAGAAGCTGCCGCCGCTCTCGACGTCGCTGACGATCCCGCGCCCGCTCACCCCCAAGCTGCGCGAGCTGACCCCGGAAGAGCTGGACGTGTTCCAGGCCGTGATGGAGGGGGACACGACGATCTCGGGCCTCTTCGACCGCTCGCCGCTGTCGGACCTGATGCTGGCCGAGAAGGTCCGCGCGCTGATCGAAAAGGGCTACGTCGTCACGCGCTGAGGCTGGCGCCCTCCACGGCGGCCACCAGCTCGATGCCGCGTCCGCCCCGTTCGTCCAGCAGGCGCCGCCCGCGCGCGCACATGGCGTCGACGTCGGCGTCGCTGTAGTCCTGGTCGTAGTGGAACAGCACCAGCCGCTTGACGCCGCCGGCGACGGCCGCGCCGACCGCGTCCTCGACCGACGAGAACCCGCGATCCGCGTAGCGCCGGCCGTCCTCGGGTGTGTAGGTGCTGTCGTGAATCAGCACGTCCGCGCCGCGATACAGATCGATTGAAGCGGCCGGCGGCCCGCCCGTCCCGTACCCGGCGTCGCTGGCGTAGACGACGGCGCGCCCGGCATCTTCGATCCGGAACGCCAGCGCGCCCGCGCGCCCGTGCGGGTTCGTGCGGGCCCGCACCGTGCAGCCCGCCACCTGGAAAGGGACGCCCTCGCGAATCGCGGAGATCTCGATGCTGGCGCCCATGTTCTTCAGCGTCTGGACCGGGAAGTACTGGGGCGCCATCTGCCCCTCGAGGATCCCTTCCAGCATCGCGGAGCTCTTGGCGCCGCCGAAGATCTGGAACCGGTTGCCGGGGTGATAGAGGGGCACGAAGAACGGGAAGCCCTGGATGTGATCCCAGTGGGCGTGCGACAGCAGGATGCTCGCCTCGCCGCGCCCCTGCCCGAACACGCCGTCCATCAGCGACATGCCCAGGTTGCGCGCGCCCGTGCCGCAGTCGAGCACGATGAGGCCGCCCGCCGCCGGGTGCAGCGACACGCAGGCGGTGTTGCCGCCGTAGCGGACGGTGGCCGGCCCCGGCGCTGGGATGGAACCGCGGACGCCCCAGAACGCGACCTGCATCAGCCCCGCCCGAGCTCGACGTCGAGCCCCTCGAATGCCGCGGCGACCTCCAGCCCGCTCGAGCCGACCAGCGACCGGGTCTGCTCGAGGATGGTGTCGATCTCGCCGTCGCTCCGTTCGGGCGCGTGGTGAAACAGCACCAGCCGCCGCGCGCCCGCCTCGCGGCAGATGTCGACGGCGTCGCTGGGGCGGGAATGCCCGTAGTGTGGGATGCGCCGATAATCGTCGGCCGTGAACATCGTGTCGTAGATGACGAGGTCGGCGCCTTCGCACAGGCGCACCACGCCCTCGCGCATGCGGCGCAGCTTCTGGCGGTCGCGCTCGGGCAGCTCGGCGCCGGCGGACGGCGGGCGGGCGACGAACTCGTCCTCGAACAAGATGTCGGTGAAGGGGGCGGTGTCCGAGACGTACACAACCGACGCTCCGTCGGACGTCAGCCGGTACGCGGTCGCGATGTAGGGGTGATTGAGGCGCGCACAGGCCACCTTGAAGTCGGCGATCTCGAACTGCGCGGCATCGGACAGCTCGCGGAACGCGATCTCGGCCTGCGCTTCGTTGAACGGGACCGGGAAGTAGGGATCGATGGTCTGCGACGCGAACACGGCCTGCAGGTGCAGGTCGTCGCGCTTGCGCGCGTACACCGACAGCTTGTTCCCCTTGCCGTACAGCGGCGCAAAATACGGGAGCCCCTGGATGTGGTCCCAGTGGGTGTGGCTGATCAGCAGGTGCACGTCGGAGGGGCCGTTGTCACCCTCGCCGCCGATCTCCTTGCCCAGCTTGCGAATGCCGGTCCCCGCGTCCACGACGACGCGCGTCCCGCTGGCCGAGCGGACCTCCACGCACGACGTGTTGCCGCCGTAGCGCTCCGTCTTCTGCCCGGGCACCGGCAGAGAGCCCCGCACGCCCCAGAAGCGCACCCTCATGGCGTCGTCGGGC
>CAZPUH010000406.1:0-2986 GCA_964589215.1 uncultured Myxococcales bacterium
CGAGGACGTGCGGGCCGCGCTGGCCGCCGGCCAGCGCGCCTTCGGGGAGAATTACGGGCAAGAGCTGCGCGACAAGCGGGCCGCGCTGGCGGGCGAGCCCCAGCCGCCCGAATGGCACTTCATCGGGCCGCTGCAGACGAACAAGGTGAAGTACGTCTCCGGCCAGGTCGCGGTCGTCCACACGATCGACTCGCTCGCGCTGCTGGAGGCCTTCGAGGCGCGCGGCGCGGCGCAGACCTGTCTGGTGCAGGTGAACGTGGCAGGCGAAGCGCAGAAGCGCGGGGTCGCCCCGGACGCCCTTCCGGCGCTGCTCGACCGATTCGCCATGGCGGCTCACGTGCGTTGCGCCGGGCTGATGCTGATCCCGCCTTTCACCGACGACCCGGCCGCGGCGCGGCCGCACTTCGCGGCGCTGCGCGCGCTGCGGGACCGGGAGGCAGCCCGGCCGCGACCGAACGTCGATCTCCGCGAGCTGTCGATGGGCATGAGCGGCGACTTCGAGCACGCGATCGCCGAAGGCGCGACCCTCGTGCGGGTCGGCACGGCCATCTTCGGCGCGCGAACGGCCGTCTGACGCGCCGCGATCGCGACGGGAATCTGGCGCGCGGGCCCTGCCGGCAGCCCATCTAGAAATCGCCGGCACCCGTCGATAGCTGGTGTATGCCCGGGGGGGGGAGCGCCACCGTGTGCGCTGGCTTGCGAGCCATCGCCGTCGCGCTCGTTTGCGTCGGGGCCTCTGCGCGCGCTTCCGTCCCGTCGGATCAGCAGCTGGCGCTGGCCGGCGCCGGCGCCGTCAAGATCCTGGTGCGTGGGACGGGCTGGGTGCGCGTCGGCCAGCCCGCCCTGCTCGCCGCCGGGCTGAGCGCGGACGTCGACCCTGCCTCGCTGCAGCTGTTCGCCGACGGCGTCGAGCAGGCCATCGCGGTCACCGGGAACGGCGATGGCCGGTTCACCGCCGGTGAGGCGCTGGAGTTCTACGGCGCGGGACGCGACACCGCCTCGACGGACGTGCGCACCTACTGGCTGGTGGCGGGCGCGGCCGGGCAGCGCGTGGCGGGCCAGACCGCCCCCGCCGTGGGCGCCCCCGGCCCCGACAGCTTCGTTCACACGGAGTCGCTGGTCGCGCGCAACATCTATCTGTCCGCCGTCCGGAACGGCGATGTCAGCAACTTCTACGGCGCGGTGGTGTCGCCGACCCCGGTCACCGTCCCGCTGACCGCCCCCAACGCCGCCGCCGGGGCAGCGAACGACGCGGTTCTCAGCGTCGCCCTCCAGGGGCTGACCGCCACGGCGCACCAGGTGGACGTCTCCCTGAACGGGGTCGCCCTCGGCACCTGCGGGTTCGACGGACAGACGCGCACGACCTGCGGGTTTCCGGCGACCACCCTCGTCGCGGGCCCGAACAGCGTGACGCTGGCGTCGCGGGTCGCGGCCGACTACGCCGCCACCGAGAGCGTCTCGGTCGCGTACGCCCACACGTACGCGGCGGACGACGACACCCTGACCTTCACGGCGCCGGCCGGCGCCCACCTGGAGATCACCGGCTTCTCCACGGCCGACGTGCGCGTGGTCGACGTCAGCGATCCCGCGCAGCCGCTGGCGCTTGCCGTCGCGGTGGGCGCCGACGACGCAGCCGGCGCGGGCACCTTCCGCGCGGCGATCGACGTGCCGGCCGGGGCGTCACCGCGCGTTCTCTACGCCTTCACGGGCGCGCGCGTGCTGGCCCCCGCGGCGGTCCAGGCCGACCGCCCGTCGACCTGGTCGGCGCCGCACGAGGGCGAGCTGCTGATTCTCTCGCACGCGGCCTTCATCGACGCGCTGGCGCCCCTGGTCGCGCGCCGGCAGGCCGAGGGGTGGACCGTGCAGCTGGTCGACCTGCAGGACGTCTACGACGAGCGCGGCTTCGGCGACAAGAGCCCGGAAGCGGTGCGCGCCTTCATCCAGGCCGCCCAGGCGAGCTGGCGCGTGCCGCCGCGCGACGTGCTGCTGGTCGGTGACGCGACGTTCGACCCGCGCAACTTCCTGGGAAAGGGCGACTTCGACTTCGCCCCCACCCGGCTCATCGACACGGCGTCCATGGAGACCGCGTCCGACGATTGGTTCGTCGACGCCGACCTGGACGGCATCCCGGAGCTCGCCATCGGGCGTTGGCCCGTGCGCACGGCCGCGCAGGCCGCGGCGCTGGTCTCGAGCACGCTCGCGAAGGGTGGTCCGGCCGACCTCCCCGGGAATCTCGGTCGCGGCGCTCTGTTCGTGAGTGACGAGGACGAGCCGGGGTTCGACTTCTCCGGCGCGACGGCGCGGGCCGAGGCCGCCGTCGCCGGACGCATGCCCGTCGACAGCTTCCATCGCGGCGACCCCGGCGCCACCACGGCAGCGCTGGCCGCCAAGCTGAACGCCGGTCCCTTCGTCGTCAACTACGTCGGCCATGGCTCCGTCGAGGTGTGGGACGGCCTGTTCGACAGCACCCAGGCCGCCGCGCTGACGAACGCACATCCGTCGGTCTACGTGGTCATGAACTGCCTGAACGGATTCTTTCACGATCTCTACACGACCAGCATGGCGGAAGCCCTGCTGGAAGCACCCGGGGGGGGAGCGGTCGCGGTATGGGCCTCGTCCACCCTCGCCGAATTCGAGCCGCAACCGGCTCTCGACCAGGAGTTTCTGATGGGGATCGGACGCATGTCTCTCGGCGCAGCGGCGCTGTCCGCGAAGCGCAGCACCACCGATCTGGAGGCGCGCCGGACGTGGTTGCTGTTCGGGGACCCCACCCTGTTCGGCAAGCCCTCGGCGTCTGCCGCCCGCGACGCAGGAGCGTCCCCGATGGACGCAGGAACCACGCCGTCCGACGGGGACAGCCGCGACGCGGGGATGGCCGGCGACGGCGGGGCCCCGGACGCCGCGACCGGCGCCGGCGGCATGGGCGGCACGGGCGCCGCCGACGCGGGCACGCCTGACGCCGGCACGGCGGCACCGACGAGCAGCG
>CAZPUH010000407.1:0-7247 GCA_964589215.1 uncultured Myxococcales bacterium
CGGCTACTTCTTGGCCGATTTGACCTCGACCAGCCACTCGTCGATCTTCTTCTGGCGCTTGTCGAGCTCCGCGGTCTGCTCCTCGAGCGGCTTCTTGTCGCCGTCGAACGACGCCTCCAGCGCGTCCGGGTAGTCGTTCGCCAGCGCGTTCAGCATGATGTCGTAGTCGGTGACCACGTTCGAGTTGCCGCCCTTGGGATCGATGGTGGCCATCTTCTTGGCCGTCGCCTCGATGGCCTTCTGCTGCTTGGCGCGGATCTTCTCGACGTCTTGCTTGGTCTTGGCGTGCGCGTAGGCCGCCCGGTACTTGTGGATGTCGGCGACCACCTGCTTGTGCAGGGGCAGCTTGGTCTTGTCGTAGGCCAGCAGGCGCTTGCTCTCCTCCGCGGCCAGCTGCTCGGCCAGCTTCTTCTCGGCCGCCTGCCGCTTGGCCATGCGGTCAGCCAGCGACAGGCCGTCCGGGTTGGCGACCATCTTGGGCTTGGCGGGGGCGCCGCTGTCGGCCGGCGCGGTCGCGGCCGGCGCCGCGGGCGGGGGGGCCGGAGCCGCCGGTGGCGGCGGCAGCGGGGGCTGCTCCTTCGAGCAGGCGAGAGGGCCAATCATGGAGAACAGCGCTGCCGCGACGAGGGCGTTCTTCATGCCGCGCAGTATCGGCAAGCGCTGCCGCGGAAGCAACCGGCGGAATGGAACCGCGGCCGCGCCGGTTGAGCCCGCATGAAAACCGCCGTTTCACGCCTGGTGCTCGTCGCCGTGCTGGCCCTGCTGGTCGGCTGTGATCACGCCACCAAGCTCGCCGCGAAGGCGGAGCTGGAGGGGCACCACGCGCGCCCGTTGATCCACGGTGTTCTCGACCTGCACTACACCGAGAACACCGACGTGGCGTTCAACCTGTTGCGCTGGATGCCCGACGAGATTCGCCGGCCGGTGCTGTTCGCGAGCGGCGGGGTCGCGCTGCTCGCGCTGGCCGTTCTGCTGCTGCGCCGCCCCCCGCGCCGCTTCGCCGTCCAGGCCGCCCTGCTGCTGGTGACCGCCGGCGCCGCCGGCAACTACCTCGATCGCCTCGCTCGCGGGTACGTCGTCGACTTCGTCCATCTTCACCACTGGCCCGTCTTCAACCTCGCCGACGTCTACGTGACCGCCGGCGCCGCGCTGCTGGCTGTTCACCGCCTATTCGCGCCTGCGTTCCGGGCTGGCTGGACGACGCCCACTGACGGCGGTGGCTAGCGCAGCTGGCAGTCCGACGGGGTGGCGACCCAGGCGTCGTCCTGGTGATTCCACTCGCCCGTCCTCAGCCAGCGGGTCTGGAAGTCCTTGAGGTGGTCGATCAGCTTCAGCTGGCAGCTGGCCACGAAGCGCGGGCGCTGATCCCGCGCGAGGTGGCGTTGCTCCTCGTCCGCATACCGCTTGGCGAGGGCCGGCTGCTCGAAGAGGCCGGGGATCACGTACAGCTTCTGGTCGACGGTGAAGTAGCCGGCCAGCCGGTCCGCCGCCGCGGGCGGGTTTGGCCACGGCGAGCCGGGGGCGCGAAACTCGCACCGGTACTGCCCCACGCTCTTGTCACTGGCGCACGCCAGGTCGTCGCGGTCCGTCGTGACCAGCGTGATGTCGGCGCGCACGGTGCCGCCGCGGCCTGAGCCGCCGCGGCCCAGCACCGCCCACACGATGATGGCCACCACCGCCAGGGCAGCGAAGATCATCAACCCGCGCTTTCCCGAGGGGGGCGGGGTGGTGGGCGGCGTCGTTTCGGAAGTGGACGGATCGGGCATCGGCATCCTCCTCGCCCGGATTTCACCCGAACGCCAGAAAAAGAAAACCTCTCTGCGACGTCAGGGGGTGCCGACGAAGGTCGTGACGCTCTGGCCGGCCAGCGTGGCGCTGAATCGCGCGTTGCTGACGGTGATGGGCGACTTCGAGGCGAGGCTGTCGGCGGCCGACGTGACCCAGGGCGTGATGGTGCACGGGACGCTGCCCGACACGTACAGCGAGACCGGCGTGTCCGAGGTGTTGCTGTTGATGGCCACCACGACCACGGTTCCGTCCGCCGGATTCTTGTAGGCCGAAATCAGCACGCCCGACGGCGCCGTTCCGGTGGTGGACACCCGCACGTAGCCGGGCCGCACGAACCGCGAGTAGTTGCCCAGCACCCAGAGGCGCTTGGTCCAGACCTTGTTCGTGGTGTCGAAGAGGCAGCCGCCGTTGTTGCTCGAGTTGTAGAGCCACCAGAGATGCCAGGCGTTCAGGTTGGCCTTGGTGAGATCGTTGTGAATCGTCGACGCCATCAGCAGCGCGCTGGCGATGCCGTCGCCGCTGCGGTCGCTGCTGGCCGTGCCGGTGTCGACCTCCGTCTCCCAGTACTCCTTGTTCGCCATCGCGATCGCCGGCTCCGACGGAAGCGTGCCGCAGCCGTACTCGTGGCTGGCGAAGATGCTCACGGCGTTCCAGGCGGCCGAGTCGTTCTTGATCGCCGCGTAGTAGCTGGTGAAACCGCACGCGTTCTGGGTCTCGGGGCCCATGACCTTGACGCCGATGGCGGACATCGCCGGGCCGAGCACGTCGATCCACGACGCCAGCTGCGCGGCCGAGTAGGAGGTCGTCGAGTTGATGCCGCAGCTGTCGGGCTCGTTCTCGGCGGACACGGCGTAGATGGGCACGCCCTGGGTCTTCGCGTTCTGCACCCAGCTGACCAGCTTGCTCGCCAGATCGGTCGGGTTCGTGAGCACGGGGACGGCGCTCTTGCAGCCGTTCGCGGTCTGGGTGGTGGTGTCGGGGCCACCCGTCGATCCGTTCGGCCCCGTCCCCCAGGGCGTCATCCAGACGGTGACGCCGGCCTTGGCCGCCGCCTGCGCGATCGCGAGGCCATCGCCGTACCGGATGCGGAGCAGCGTCAGGCCCGCGCCCTTCGTCGTCGACCACAGATAGTCGGGATCGGAGGCGTTGGAGTAGTTGCCGGCCCAGGCGGAGGAGACGCCGAACCCGGTGATCTTCTGCTGGACGCCGGACAGGTTCACCGTCACGTCGCTGCTCTGCGCCGCGCCCGTGCTGCACACCGTCGGGTTGATGACGGGGCTGCCGCCGCTGCCCGGGGCGCCGGCCGGGCCGCCCGCGCCGGTGCCGGCGCCACCGCCCGTGCCCGAGCGGCCGCCCGTGCCCCTGCCGGCCGTCCCGCCGGAGGCCGTTCCGCCCGTTCCGCTTCCGGTGGTCCCGCCCGAGGCGACCTGGCCGCCCGTCGCCGAGCCGCCGGTGGGCGTCGACGTCGTGCCGCCGGTCGCGGACCCACCGCTCCCGGTGCCCGTCGATCCGCCGCGACCGGGTCCGGTGCCGCCCGTGCCCCCCTCCGACGGATCTCCCGCGCATGACGCGGCCAGCATCGCGAGCCCGAGGACTGAAACCTTGCCTAAGTGACGGCGAAAGAGGCTCATGCTGGCTACTGTCGGCAGGTGGACGGGTTGAATGGAAATCGACGAGGGGGGGCCAGTATTGCGAGACCGCGCCGGTCAAGCGCCTGGCGCAAGCGTGGGTAAAGGTGGGAGAAGGCGCCGGCCGGCTACGAGGCGCGGGTCCGGCGCGCGGCACCCGGGACGGGAGAGACGATGGACGAAACGGACTTCGAGGGGAGCCTGGTGCTGGAGCAGCTGGCCGCGATCGACGAGGTCGACGCCTTCTTCGAGGCGATCGACGCCGACGACGTCGACCGCGCCACCCGGCTGATGAAGCGCGCCAACATCGACGCCGCCACGATCGCGACGGTCGTGCGGAAGATGGAGGAGAGCGACGGCGAGCACTGACGTCGCGGCGAGGTAAGCTGCGCGCCATGCCGCTGGGCGGAGACAGAGCGCGGGCGCTGGAGGATCGCCTGGCCAAGCTGGGCGTCAGGCCGGAGGACCTGGACGAGTCGTTCGTGCATTCCGGCGGCAAGGGCGGCCAGAACGTGAACAAGGTCGCGACGTGCGTGGTGCTGGTGCATCGCCCGACGGGCATCGCGGTCAAGTGCCAGCGCGAGCGGACGCAGGGGGCCAATCGCCTCGTCGCGCGCCGCATGCTCGCCGAAAAGATCGAGGAGCGGCTTCTGGGCGCGGCCAGCAAGCGGCAGCAAGAGGCCGAGAAGGTCCGCCGGCAGAAGCGCCGCCGCTCGCGGCGGGCCAAGCAGAAGATCCTCGCCAACAAGCACGCCACGTCGGAGAAGAAGGCGCTGCGCGGGAAGGTCGGGTGGTCGGAAGGGTGAGCGGCCCGGCGCCCGACGTCTACGGCGCGCTGGCCCCCATCTACGACGACTGGCAGTCCTGCGACGGGATGATCCCGTTCGCAGAGCTGGTGCGGGCCCAGCTGCAGCCGGTGTTGCGGGCCGAAGCTCGGCGCCCGCGCGAGGACCGGCCCTTCGCGTTCCTGGACGTCGCGTGCGGGACGGGCACGCTGCTGGCTGGCCTGCGCGCGGACCGCCCGGACTGGCGCCTGGCCGGCGTCGACGGCAGCCCCGCGATGCTGGCGATCGCCGCGCGCAAGCCGGGCGGGCGCGGCGTCGCGTGGGGGCGCGCGGCGCTGGATGGGCCCCTGCCGTTCGGCGCCCGCTTCGACGTCGTCGGCTGCTTCTACGACGCGCTCAACCACCTTGGCGACGGGGCGGCGCTGGGGCGCGCGGTCGCCGCCATGGCAGCGGTCCTGCGCCCGGGAGGCCTGCTGGTGTTCGACGTGACCAACGCCGGTGGCTTCGCGCGCTGGTGGCGGGGCAAGCCGCGTTTCGCGGGGGACGGCTGGCAGCTGAACATCGAGATGCAGTTCGATGAGCAGCGCCAGCTGGGGCTGGCCGACGTGACCGTCACGCTGCGGGGCGGGCCGGCCAGCCGCTTCACGCTGCGCGAACGTCATTTCCCACGCGGGGCCGTTCTCGAGGCGCTCGCGGCCGCCCGGCTGGTCCCGATCGCCGAACGGCCCTGGGCTCCCTTCGACGGCGACGTGGCCGGCAAGACCTGGTGGGTCGCCCGGCTGGACGCGTGACGGGACGTCCCATGCGACTTGGCTGCGTGAGCGCTCGCCGTGCGGCGACCCGGCCATGGGGGCTGGCGTGCCTGATGTTCTTGCTGCTGCCTCTGTCTCCGGCCGTCGCGCACCAGCAGTCGGCGACGTTCGGAAGCGTCGCATTCGACGCGGGCGGCACCGGCGCCGTCTGGCGCCTGCGCGTACGCGCGACGGACCTGCTCACCGTGGTCGCGCTGCCGCCGGGGTCTCGACCGGAGGCCTGGCGCGCGCGCGCGATCGCGTACCTCGCGGGCGGCCTCCAGATCGACGCCGCGGGGGCGCCCTGTCCGGCGGGCGCGACGGATCTGGCGCTCGCCACCGACGACCCCGAGCCCACCTGGGTCTTCACCAAGACCTTCCCGTGTGCCGTCCGGGCCGGCCCCGTTCGCCTTCGCTACGACCTGTTCTTCGAGCGCGATCGGTTCCACCAGAGTTTCACGCTGCTGCCGGCACCCGAGGCCACGGCGACCGGCCCCGCCGCCGGGGCAGCGACGACCGTTTTTCGCGCGGACCTGCGCGAGGTGACGGTCGGCGACGGCGGCCCCTCAGCCTGGCAGAACGCGCGGACCTACCTGCGCCTCGGTGTCCTGCACATCCTCACCGGGTTCGATCACCTCGCGTTCCTGTGCGCGCTGTTGCTGGGCGCTGCGCTGACTGCGCCGGCGTCCGCGGGCGCCCCCCCGCGGCCGGCTTCCCGCGGGCGGGCGCTGCGCGAAACCCTCACGCTGGTCAGCGCGTTCACGGCCGCGCACTCCCTGACCCTGATCCTGCAGGCGCTGCGCCCCGGATATCTGTCGACCCGCTGGGTCGAGCCGGCGATCGCGTTTTCGGTGGCGTACGTCGGGATCGAAAACCTGATCCAGCGCCGCCATACCCGCCGCTGGCTGCTGGTGTTCGGTTTCGGCCTGGTCCACGGGCTCGGCTTCGCGTCGGTCCTGCGCGAGGTCGGGCTGCCCCGGCGAGGGCTGATCCTGTCGTTGCTCGCGTTCAATCTGGGCGTCGAGGCGGGCCAGCTGCTGGTCCTCTCGCTCGCCTTCCCGCTGATCCTGGAAGCTGCCCGTCGGTTTCCGCGCGCTTTCCAGCGATGGGGCCTACGGCTCGGCTCGGCGCTGATCGCCGCGGCTGGGCTGGTCTGGCTAGTCGCCCGGTTGATTCTCCCGCGCTGATCGAAAAAACGCGCGGCCCGAAGATCCAAACCCGCGCAGGCGTCGTACAGGGGGTGGTCGGGACTGACGGACACTCACGTCTTGAAAAGGATTCCATCAATGAAGAAGGCAACGTTCTGGGTGGCAGGGGCTCTCGCGGTGGCGGGCGCGGCTGGGGTCGGCGTGCGGTTGCACGCGGCCGATCACAAGGACGGTCCGGCGGCCACGGCCGAACCGGCGGCCGACATCACCGACGTCTACGCGTGGATGTCGCCGGACAAATCCAAGGTGAACCTGGTGATGGACGTCTACCCGAACGCCCCGGCGGGCGCGAAGTTCTCGGACCAGGTCCTGTACGTCTTCCACCTCAACTCGGCGGCGACGTTCGGGGCCGCGACCCCGACGGAGACGAAGATCGTGTGCGGCTTCGACACCGCCCAGAAGGTCACCTGCTGGGTCGGGACGGCGGGCGAGACGGTCAGCGGCGATGCGAGCGTCACGGCCGGCATCAACAGCGCCAGCGCGAAGACCAAGGTGTTCGCCGGCCTGCGCGACGATCCCTTCTTCTTCAATCTCACCGGATTCAAGGCCACCACGGCCGCCGTCGCGGCGGCGGCGTCCAGCCTCACGTTCGACGGCACGGGGTGCCCGATGCTGGACTCCACCACGGCGTCCACGCTGGTCGCGCAGCTGGCGCACGGCACGGCGGGCGCCGCACCCGCCAACGATTTCGCGGGTCAGAACGTGCTCAGCATCGTCATCCAGGTCGACACCGCGCTGGTGACGCCGGGCGGGAAGTTCCTGGGCGTCTGGGCCAGCACGCACGCGCGCGCTTAACGACGTCGCAATCTAGGGAAAAGGATCACGTCAATGTTCAAAAAATCGACGATTGCGGCTTTGGTGTTCTGCGGACCGGCGCTGGTGGTTGCAGCCTGTTCGAGCAGCTCCAGCTCCGGCGGCACGGGTGGTTCATTCGGCACCGGCGGCAAGGTCTCCAGCGGCACCGGGGGCAAGGCGGCCGGCGGTGCGGGCGGCAAGGCCTCCGGCGGGGCAGGCGGCGCGGTCACCGGCGTCGGTGGGAACGCCGGG
>CAZPUH010000408.1:0-1552 GCA_964589215.1 uncultured Myxococcales bacterium
CGATCGACGTCGCGTCCGACAGCACGGTGGTGGCCGTGAAGGCCGCCAACATCATCGGCGTCCCGCTGATCTTCATCGTCTTCGGACTGGTGCGCCGCGGCGTTCGGCGCGCCCGCCGCCAGGGTCAAAAGCTATGAACCGCAAAACACTGCTCGCCCTCGGGGCCTTCGTCGTCCTTGGAATCATCGCCTTCGTCGCGCTGCGCGCGCCTGAAAAGGGCGAGCGCGCGGCGGATCGCGCCCGGCCCATCCCGGCGCTGGACGCCGCGCAGATCACGACGGTCGACATCACCAAGGGGGGCGTCACGTCGACCCTCAAGAAAGAGGGGGAGAACTACCGTGTGGTCGCCCCGACGCCCTACGCGGCCGACGCCAGCAACGCCAAGGGGGTCTGGGAGGGGCTCGGCAAGATGGACGTCAGCGACCTGGTCACCGACCAGGCCGGCAAGCAGGCCGAGTTCCAGGTCGACGACAAGGAGGGGATCCACGTCGTCGCCAAGCACGACGCGCAGGTCCTGGCCGACGTGATCGTGGGCAAGGCGGTAGGCGCCGGGACCATGGTGCGGTTGCCCGGGAAGAACGAGATCTGGCAGGCGAGCGGCATCACCCGCTACACGTTCGACAAGCCGGCCGCGGACTGGCGCGACAAGAGCATCAGCACGTTCACGGCCGCCGACGTCGAGAAGCTGAACGTCGCGGCCAAGGACGGCTCCAAGATCGCGCTCAAGAAGACGGGGACCAAGGAAGGCAGCGAGGACAAGTGGCAGGTCGTCGAGTCGTCGGTGAAGATCGACAAGCTCGACAACGCCACGGCCAACGGCCTGGTGTCGGCGCTGTCGTCGTGGAAGGCGAACGACTTCGCTGACGGCGTCAAGCTGGCGGACGCCGGGCTGGAGCCGGCGGCGCTGACCATCACCGTGGGGCTCAAGGACAACAAGAGCATTACGGTGCTGCTGGGCGGTAAGAAGGGCGACGACGAGATCTACGCCAAAAAGTCCGACGCCCCACAGGTCTTCCTGGTGAAGAAGTACAACATCGACCGCGTGGAGAAGGCGCCCATCGAGTTCCGCGACAAGACGCTGTGCAACATCGACGGCGCCGACGTGACGGACATTTCGGTGTCGGCGGGCGACAAGTCGTACGCGCTGGTCAAGAGCGGCGCCGACTGGAAGGCCACGAAGCCGAAGATGGACGTCGACTCCAGCAAGGTCACGCCCATCACGAACGCCTTCAAGGACTGGAAGGCGGCCAGCTTCGCCGAGGATCAGTCGACGAAAAACAACGGCCTCGCCAAGCCGAAGGTCATCTCCGCCAAGAGCAAGGACAAGGGCGCGGCGGCGTGCGTCGTGAAGGTCGGCGACGAGTCCAAGGACAAGCTCAACTACTACGTCGCCACCACCAAGGGCGACGTCATGCTCGCCCCCAAGTGGTCCGTCGACCGCATCCTCGTCAAGCCCGACGACCTCAAGAAGCCCACCGTCGCGAAGAAGTAGCGGCGTTTCCAGCAGCGCGCGCGACCGCCGGCGGCTTGCTTGCTATCAGCGAGCGCGACC
>CAZPUH010000409.1:0-7677 GCA_964589215.1 uncultured Myxococcales bacterium
GGATTGTCGCGATCGCGCAGCACGACGTACTGGTTGGCCTTGAAGTTGGCCTCCGACATCTGCAGCACGTTGTTCGTGTAGAAGGCGTCGACGTCCGCCGCGCTGGTGATGAGGTCCGTCATCCCCGTGTGGAGCTCGTCGATGTCGATCTGCTCCGCCTCGAAGTCCATCGCCGTCAGCCCCAGGGCGTCGGCGCGGATGCGCAGATTGACGTCCTTGGTGACGAAGATGGTGGGCTCGCCCTTGTTGTAGTCGCGCACGTCCAGCGCGACCATCAGGATGAGGTGGTCGGCGATCTGACTCTCGCGCAGGGTCGTCGGCACCGCGCGCGCCGCCGAGGCGACGCGCAGCTTGCCGCCCCCGGGCAGCGGCGCGCCGTCCGACAGCCGGTGGCCGCCTTCGCGCAGGCCGTCCAGCATGCGCGCCACCTCGCGCGCGTTGCGGCCGCGTTCGGAAGACTCCTTCTTGAACTGGTCGATCTCCTCGATCACGAAGATCGGGATGACCACCTCGTTGTCGGCGAACTGAAGCAGCGCGCGCGGGTCGTGAATCAGGACGTTGGTGTCGAGAACGAAGTGCTTCACTTCGCCTTGCTCTTCTTGCCGCGCGAGATGATGACGTGCTTCATCACGACGTCGGTCGTCGGCTTGTCACGCGGGCCGCGCTCGACGTTGGCGATCTTCGTGACCACCGACAGCGGGTCGCATTTGCCGAAGATCGTGTGCCGCCCGTTGAGGTAGGTCGGCGTCCCCTCGGTGATGAAGAACTGCGAGCCGTTGGTGCGCGGTCCGGCGTTGGCCATCGCCAGCAGCCCCGGCTTGTCGAACGTCAGCGCGGGCACGATCTCGTCCTCGAACTTGTAGCCCGGGTTCCCGATGCCGCTGCCCAGCGGATCGCCGCCCTGGATCATGAAGCCCGGGATGACGCGGTGGAAGATCAGCCCGTCGTAGAAGGGGCGCTTGACCCACTTGCCGTCCTTGTCCTTGAACGGCCGCAGCCCGCGCGCCAGACCCACGAAGTTGGCGACCGTGATGGGCGCCTGCTTGTCGTAGAGCTCGCACGTGAGCGTCCCCTGCGAGGTCTCGATCTTGGCGACCAGCGCTCCGGAGCCCGACAGCCCCTTGGTCGCGTCTTCCAGCGTGAAGTGCCCCTTGGCGGGATCGTCGTCCTCGGCGCGCGCGGCAGCGGAGGCGCCCAGCAGGAGCAGGGCGAGGAGGACGGTGATCGGCTTCGCGTGCACGGGGCTGGGCTTCCCCCAGCGCTGTTGGATCGAACGCATTCACGGGCTCCTTGGCAGGTTTTGAACGCGGGTACTATTACCACGGCCGCCCCGCGAAAATCAGCGGGACTGGATCCGCTCCAGCGCGGCGTCCATGTCGATCCCCGGCGCCCTCCGCAGCCCCGCCCACAGGTCGCCGACGCTGTGAAGGCGCCCGGGCAGGGTCTCGATGGTGAACGCCCGCGGGTCCAGCCGATCGTTCAGCTCGTCCCAGGTCAGCGGCGCCGACGCGCCCGCGTAGTCGCTGGCGCGCGCGCTGTACGCGCAGGCCAGCGTCTTCCCCGTCACGTTCTGCAGGCAGTCGATGTAGACGGTGCTCGGATCGCGCCGGTTGACCGTGCGCTCGACCGTGGTCGCCTCGGGGTGCTTCTTCACGATGAACGAGGCGACCAGCTGGCAGAACAGCATCCCCGATTCGAACGACGTCCCCGGTGCCAGCGGCAGGTAGACGTGCAGGCCGCGCGAACCCGACGTCTTCAGCCAGCCCTCGATCCCCAGCGCGTCCAGCTCGTCGCGCACCCAGCGCGCGACGTCGCGCACGCGCGCGAACGTCGCGCCGGGCATGGGATCCAGGTCGATGGCGGCGAAGTCCATCTGGTCGGCCGACTGCGCGCGCGAGAACCAGGGGTCCTGCGAGATCACCGCCAGCTGCACCATGTGCAGCAGCGTCGTCAGGTTCCCGCCCACCAGCCGCGCCGGCACGTCGTCGTCGACGCGCACCCGCTGGGCGCGCACGCCGGGCGGGACCTCGTCGGGCGCGCGCTGCTGGTAGAACGCGTCGCTCTCGATGCCGTTCGGAAAGCGCTTCATGACCAGCGGCCGGTCGCGCACGACCGGCAGCAGGAACGGCGCGACGCTGACGTAGTAGCGCATCAGATCGCCCTTGGTCAGCTTCAGCTTGGGCCACAGCGGCTTGTTGAGATTTCCGACGTCGATCGTGCCGTCCGCCAGCGCCAGGCGGCCGCTGCCGCGCGCAATCAGAGCCTCCAGCGCGGCCAGCACTTGTGCGGGGTCCTCGGCCATCGGCTCGGGCGCCGCTGCCGCCGGGCGTGCGCGGCGCCGGGTGGCTTTCGCGCCGGATCTGGCGCCGCGTTTGTCGGGCGAGGGTAGCTTGGCGCGGGGAGGCATGATGGGCGCTGGTTGCTGGTCGGCGACTGCCGGCGGCGCGAGGTCGTCGCGCACTGCACCCGGCGCGACATCGTCGCGCATACCAAGATAGATCGGCTGGCGCAGATAGCCCTCCGACGTCCAGTCGGTGAACTTCACCTCGACCACCAGGTCGGGCCGCACCCAGCGTGGCCGCTCGTTGGCGGGCGGTCGCGTATCGAAGGGGCAGACGTCGGTGACGCGCTCGGCGAGCAGCCGGCCCACGCGGGCCAGCTCACTGTCGCTGAATCCGCCGCCCACGTGCCCCGCGTAGCGCAACCCGCCGCCCGCCACGGGCAGGCCCACCATCAGCGCGCCCAGCCAGCCGCGCGCGCCCCGCGGCTCCGTGAAGCCGCCCACGACCAGCTCCGCCCGCTTGAGCAGCTTCATCTTGCGCCACTCCAGCGTCCGGCGGCCGGGCCGATAGGGCGAGCGCGCATCCTTGACCACCAGCCCCTCCCACCCGCGCGCCTCGGCCTCCGCCATGAGGGCCGTCCCGTCGGCAACCACCTGGCGCGCCAGCCGCAGCGGCCCGCCCTCCGGCCAGGCGGCCACCGCCTGCTCGAGACGGACGCGCCGCGCCGCCAGCGGCAGCGCCGTCAGCTCCTCGGTGCCGTCGTGGAGCAGATCGAACGCGACGAACGCGACGGGGCGGGCCGCGGCGAGGCGGGCGATCTCCCGGCGCTCGGCCAGGTGAATCCGGTCCTGAATCTCGCCGAACCCCGTCGGCTCGCCGGCCTCGTTCAGCGCGACGATCTCGCCGTCCAGCAAGGCCGCGGTCCCGCGGCGCACACCCCAGTCCACCAGCGCCGCCACCAGCTCCGGGAACTGCGCCGTCTTGTCGTTCCCCTTGCGCGACGCGATCGTGATCTCGGCGTCGCGTCGCCCGCGTGGAACGACCGCGATCAGCGCGCGGATGCCGTCGTACTTCGGCTCGTAGACCAGGTTGGGGTCGCGCAGCGGCGCATCCGCCAGCGTCGCGAGCATCGGCTCCATGCGCTCAGGGCTGCGGGATGCCGTGCAGCTCGACCAGCTCGCCGGCGTGAATACCCAGCCGCGAGGCGAGGCCGCCGCCGATCTCGAGGACGTACTGCGAACGCGCCGGCACCATTCGCTCCGTCTCCGTCTCCGGCGCGGCGTTCTCGACCACCCCGGCGATGCGGCGATCGGGCCCGATGAACACCATGTCCAGTGGGATCAGTGTGTTCTTCATCCAGAACCGCTGGACCTGCGGCGTCTCGAACACGAATAACATCCCCGCGTCCGCGTCCAGGTGCGACCGATACATCAGGCCGCGCGCATGCTCCTCGGGCGTGGTCGCGACTTCGACCCGAAACGGGACGGCGCGACCGTCGGCCTGGACGACCACGCGGGGCGCCGTGCCGGGCGCCAGCGACGAGGAGGCCTGCTGGCCGCCGCTCTTGCAGCCGGCGGCAGGCAGCGTCAACAGCGCGCAGGCACACAGGGCGACGAACAAAAGGCGAGGGCAGCGCTTCACGACGGCGTCACGGTATCATCGCACGGGTGACCCGCGGTGGCATGCAGCTCGGCGGATGCCGGGTGCTGGTGACCCGGCCGGCCGAACAGGCCGGTCCGCTGGCGGCGGCGCTGCAGGAGGCGGGCGCGACGCCGCTGCTCTACCCGACGGTCACGGTGGTCGAGCCGCCCGACTGGGCGCCCTTCGACGCCGCCTTCGCGGCCGTGCGGCCGGGTGACTGGGTCGTGTTCACCAGCCCTTCGGCCGTCCGTCTGGCCGCCGCGCGCCTCCGCCGGATCGGCCGGTTCGCGGCGGTCCCGTCGGCGGCGATCGCGGCGGTCGGCCCCGGCACCGCGGCGGCGCTGGCGGCCGAGGGGCTGACCGCTGCCGTCATTCCGGCAGCCGGCCAGCGCCACCAGGAGGGGCTGGCCGCCGCGATGGAGGGGGTCGGCCCCGGAACCCGCGTGATTTTTCCACGGGCGCTCGGCGGGCGCGACGTGCTCGAAAGCCAGCTCACGGCGCGCGGCGCGGCTGTGCTGACGGTGCCGGTGTCGCAGACGCGCCCGTGCGCGCTCCCGCCGCTTCCCGACTTCGACGCCGCGGTCTTCGCGAGCCCCTCGGCGCTGCGGGCGCTGGTCGATCGCTGGGGCGCGGGCGCGCTCGCCGGCCGCGTTGCCGTTGCGATCGGGCCCGTCACCGCCGACGCGATGCGCGCCGCGGGCCTGCCTCCTGCCGCCGTCGCCGAAGACCCGACGCAGGATGGCGTCGTCCGGGCGCTCGCCGCGGCGTGGGGCGCGCGCGCGCGGTGACGGCGACCGCCGTGACGGCTCCCAGCGCTAATCGGTCGGCTGCGTCTGCGTCGAGGCTTCGTCGTCGGGGAGGGTTTCCGTCGGCGCGGCGGCTCCGGCGTGCGCCGCGGCAAGTGCCCGGCGGCTCGACCGATCGTAGAGCCGGCTCATCTCGGTGACCAGGTCTGTCAGCGCCGGCTCGCGCGTCGCCGTCGCGGCCAGCAGATCGGACTCGTGCGCCTGCGCGTCCGCCACCGTCACCCAGAAATCGCGGTCGAACGTCGTGCCGCTCTCGGTCGCCAGCCGGCCGTAGTCCGCCGAGTCCTTGCGGAGGACCGCCACGTTCGCCCCCTCCGTCACCTGCAGCTGCTTCTCCGTGATCCCGAGGCCGCCGGCCAGCGAGAGGATCCGCTGGTCCACACCGTGAAAATCGGCCGCCAGATCCGCGCCGTACTGGCGGCCGTCAGGCGTGCTGGCGGCGTGTTGCGCGAGCTCGCCCAGCTGAACCTCGTGCAGCGCCGCGCGATGCAGGTTGCTCAGCAACGCGACGGGCTCGGCCACGTTGGAACCCCAGGGACCGTCCGCGGCGCGCGCCGCTCCGTGCAGCCCCATCCCCGCCGTGGCCAGCAGCCCGGCTGCGAGCATTTTTGCGATACGCATCCTCCGCCTCCTCGGCGCCAGCAGCCCAGCCGCCCGCGCCCCGCATGGAAACCTAGCGATCTCGGCCGCAGTGACAAGGAGGTCCCAGGTCCCAGGTCTCTCCCCGGGGCCTCACATCTCGGCTACGCTTCCGCGCATGGCCTTTCCAGAGACCCGACCGCGCCGGCTGCGCCGAACCGAAGCCATGCGGAGGCTGGTCGGCGAGACGACGCTCGCCCCCAGCAACTTCCTGTTTCCGCTCTTCGTCTGCCCCGGGAAGGGGATCAAGCGTCCGATTTCATCCCTCCCAGGGCAATTTCATTTCTCCGTGGACGAGCTCGTCCGGGAGGCGGAAGAGGTTGCCCGGCTCGGCATTCCGGGGGTGATCCTGTTCGGCCTGCCCGAGAAGAAGGACGAGGTCGGCAGCGAGGCCTGGCACCCCGAGGGGGTCGTCCAGCGCGCGCTGCGGGCCGTCAAGAAGGCCGTTCCGGGCCTGGTTCTGGTCGTCGACACCTGCTTTTGCGAGTACACGACGCACGGGCACTGCGGCGTGGTGCGAGACGGCCAGGTCGACAACGACGCCACGCTCGAGAACTTGGGCCGAACGGCGCTCTCTTACGCGCGCGCGGGCGCCGACATGGTCGCGCCGTCGGGCATGATGGACGGATTCGTCGGGTTCTTGCGGGAAAGCCTGGACGAAGAAGGGTTCGAGAACGTCGGCCTGCTCGCGTACAGCGCGAAGTACGCCTCGGCCTACTACGGCCCATTTCGCACGGCCGTGGACTCGGCGCCTTCGTTCGGGGACCGGTCCGGCTACCAGATGGACCCGGGCAACATCCGCGAGGCCATGCGCGAGGTCGCGCTGGACGTGGAGGAGGGCGCCGACATGGTCATGGTGAAGCCGGCGCTCGCCTATCTGGACGTGATCGCCGAGGTGCGCCGCGATTTTGACGTCCCGATCGCCGCGTACAACGTTTCGGGCGAATACGCGATGCTGAAAGCCGCGGCCGAAAAAGGCTGGATCGACTATGATCGCGCGATGTTAGAGACCCTGCTTTCGATCCGCAGGGCAGGGGCCGACGTCATCCTGACGTACCACGCGAAGGAAGCCGCCCGCCTCCTGGGTCGCGGCTAACCCCTCGGTAAATGCCCGATTTTTCGGCCTGGATTTCGCGTCTCATTTTTTTCGAAAGATTTTGTTGACCCAGGAACGTTTCTGAATAGACTCCCTCGCACCTCGGAAGCCGGCAGGTGGCTCGAAAGAGAAACCAAAAGGTCGCCGGGGTGACACGTCGGTCTCTGAAAGCTGAATAGCAAATCGAGTTCGAAAGGTAAGAGGAGCGCCTCACCTTCGGGTGAGCGTTCCGAATACCCCGACAATTGTGATTCCGAGCTAGCAAGTCTCGAAAGTTGTCAAAGGCGACGGCTTCGGTCGTCGTTGAAGATTTAACTGGAGAGTTTGATCCTGGCTCAGAGCGAACGTTAGCGGCGGGCCTAACACATGCAAGTCGAACGAGAATATGGGCTTCGGCCCATTAGTAAAGTGGCGGACGGGTGCGTAACACGTGGGTAATCTACCTTCCGGCGGGGGACAACAGTCCGAAAGGATTGCTAATACCGCATACGTCAGCGGCGCCTACGGGCGCTGTTGGGAAAGATGGCCTCTCCTTGGAAGCTATCACCGGAAGATGAGCCCGCGTCCCATCAGCTTGTTGGTGAGGTAACGGCTCACCAAGGCGAAGACGGGTAGCTGGTCTGAGAGGATGATCAGCCACACTGGGACTGCGACACGGCCCAGACTCCTACGGGAGGCAGCAGTGGGGAATATTGGGCAATGGGCGAAAGCCTGACCCAGCCACGCCGCGTGAGTGATGAAGGCCTTCGGGTCGTAAAGCTCTGTGGGGAGGGACGAATAAGCTCAAGGCTAATCACTTGGGCCCTGACGGTACCTCCTTAGCAAGCACCGGCTAACCCTGTGCCAGCAGCCGCGGTAATACAGGGGGTGCAAACGTTGCTCGGAATTATTGGGCGTAAAGCGCACGTAGGCGGTTTGTTATGTCGGATGTGAAAGCCCTTGGCTCAACTGAGGAAGTGCATCCGAAACTGGCAAGCTAGAGTATGTAAGAGGGTCGCGGAATTCCCGGTGTAGAGGTGAAATTCGTAGATATCGGGAGGAACACCGGTGGCGAAGGCGGCGACCTGGGACAATACTGACGCTGAGGTGCGAAAGCGTGGGGAGCAAACAGGATTAGATACCCTGGTAGTCCACGCCGTAAACGATGAGTGCTAGATGTTTCTGGTATTGACCCCGGAGGCGTCGTAGCTAACGCGTTAAGCACTCCGCCTGG
>CAZPUH010000410.1:0-14233 GCA_964589215.1 uncultured Myxococcales bacterium
GTTCCTCCAGCGGACCCTTGTTTTCACTCCCACGACCAAACGCCGCAGAAGAATGGCCGCCAGAATAGAGTTCCTCGTGCCTGAGTCAAGCGTCATGCTCAGGCGCCTCCCAATCCGATGCCCGCCCACGTCATCGATCGAACAGTCACCAGCGACGGCGGCGAGCTGACTCTTCACGTCACGGAGGGGCGTTACGCCCTGCGGGTCGACGGCCAGGAGCTGATGAACAGCGCCAGTCACGGCTCGGAAGAGAGGCTCGCCGTGCATGGCTGCGCGGGGCTGGCCGGCAAACCCGGCGCCCGCGTCCTCATCGGCGGCCTCGGGATGGGGTTCACGGCGCGCGCGGCGCTGGACGTGCTGGCCGCCGACGCCGAGGTGGTCGTCGTCGAGGCGGTCGCCGCCGTCGTCCGCTGGAACCGCGAGGTGCTGGGGCACCTGGCGCGGGAGCCGCTGCGGGACCGGCGGCTGGCCGTCGTCGAAGCCGACGTCGTCGACGTCATCGCGCGCACGACGGCCGCGTACGACGCCCTCCTGCTCGACATCGACAACGGCCCCACCGCGCTCACCACCTTCACCAACCGGCGCCTCTATTCGGTCGACGGGCTACGGAGCGCATGGCGCGCCCTGCGCCCGGGCGGCGTGCTCGCCGTCTGGTCCACCTTTCAGGACGCGGCGTTCACGGCGCGCCTGCGGGAGGCCGGCTTCGACGCCACCGCCAAGCGCGTGCTGGCGGGCGACGGCACGCCCCGCCGTCACGTCATCTGGCTGGCCCGACAGATCCCGGACGCTGGCCCCGCGTGATCGGCGCCCCGTCTCGGGGCAACAGGCGAAGCTTGCGCTTCAGAACGTCGGCCTCCAGGCGATCCAGCTGCTCGACCAGCGCCGCACCCAGCACGACGGCCACCACGTCGCGCATGACCCGGTAGACGCTGGGACCGTCGTCGTTCGCGCACGAATACCGATCGAAGTCCGGGCTGAGCCCCAGCTGCCCGTCGATGTACGAAAGCGGATAGAGCTGGCAGACGCTGGGCTTGATCTCCGACGGCTCGAACCCGTGCACGAGCGCGGCGTGGTGAAGGCCGCAGCCGCGCGGCCCAGAGTGCTGCAAGAAGATGCAGCCCGACGTGTCGTCGTCGGGATCGACGGTCCCCGTGCGCAACACGATCCCTTCGGGCGCCGCGGGATCCACCTCCGGCGCGCGCTCGTCGAACCACGTCGCCGGGCGCCGCCAACTGCGCTTCATCACGGACGAAACCTCCGCCGCGCGCCGCAGGATGGCGGACTTCTCCGGGATCAGCACGTCGGCGCCGTGCTGGCAGCAGGCATCGTTGCGCCGCAGATCGCCCTCGTCGCGGCAGCGGCAGCTGTGTGACATGCAGTCGGGCGTGAAGGTGACGCGAAAGATCTCGACGTCGACCTCGGCGATCAGCGGGTGATCGATGCCGCGGTGGACGGGCGCGCGGCCGGTGGGTGGGACGGAGACCCGAGCTTGTTCGCTGGCATCCATGTCGTGCCAGCATGTTCGTCGCTCAGCGCGCCGAGGACAAGTTCAAGATCGCATCCGCCACCTACGCGAGTCCGGCCGCGCGGGCGAGCAACAGCACCCCGGCGCTCACGACGACGGCGCCGATCGCGCGGGCGAACCGCTGGCCGGAGGGGGCGAGCCGCTCCAGAGTCACCGCCGCGCCCACGACGAACATCGCGCGCAGGTCCATCACGCCGACCACCAGCAGCACGGCGGTCAGCGCGAGACAGCAGCGAACGCACAGCACGCCCAGGCGCACACCGTGCATCCAGGCGCCGCCGACGGTCGCCGCCGGCGGGCGGCGGCCCGCTTCCTCTCGACGGCAGCAGGCCAGCTGGCGCGCCTTCCACGGCGTCAACTGCAGCGCGCCCGCCGCCAGCAGCACGACCCCCACCGCCGCGGGGACGGCGCGCGCGACGGGGGGCAGCCGCATCTCGACGGCCGCCAGCGCCGCCCCCAGCGGATACACCGCCGCCCCCAGCGCCATCCACACGAAGAAGTAGCCGGCGCCCGCCACGGCCGTCAGGACTTCGCGCCGCGCGCGCCCACACCGCGCGACGCCCCCGACGGCCCGACGATAGCGGGCGAGCATGGGGATCAGCGAAGGCAGCATCATCGGCACCATCATCACGGCCCACATCCACAGGAAGGACGCGGCGGCGCCGGTCCAGGTCTGACCGGGCATGCGCATCCAGGCCATCGACATCTCCCAGCCGCCGGGCATCGGCATGCCGCTCATCTCAGCGCGCCCCGTATTCGTCGTGCCGCCGCCACCAGACGCCCGTCTCGTTGCGGCCCAGCGGGGCGCGGTCCAGCCACTGGTACATGCCCCACAGCCCGTCGAGCCCGCGCGCGTAGGCCGAGTACGTGTGGTAGACGGCGCCGCTGTCCAGCACGAAGGCGCTGACGCCGGGGCGCTCGCGCAGGTAGGTGGCCGCGTCGGTTCCCGACATGGCGGCCATCTGCGCGACTGGACCTTCGCTGTCGCGCAGCAGCCAGGCCGACTCGCGCCGGTAATTGTACTCGACGCCGCCTTTGCGCTGCTGCTCCTCGGTGATGCGCACGTTGTAGTCGTCGTTGAAGTCGGTCGCGAACGACGACGCCCAGGGGAAGCTCCAGCCCATCCGCTTCTTGTAGCCCTGCAGCTTCGGCAAAGGCGCCCGCGACACGGCCGTCAGCATCACGTCGTGGTTGGCCAGGTGGACGGCCAGCGGGTTGAACCCGTCGGCGATCGACGAGCACGACGGGCACCCGGCGCTGTAATCGGGCCCGAACATGAAGTGGTAGACGAGCAGCTGCGAGCGCCCGCGGAACAGCTCCGCCAGCGTCGCCGGCCCCTCGTCGGTGTCGAACCGATACGCCTTGTCGACCCGGACCCAGGGCAGCTTCTGCCGGCGCTCCGCCAGCTCGTCCCCGCGGCGGGTGTGCTCCTTCTCGGCCTCCAGCAGCTTCATGCGGGCCGCCAGCCACTGTTCGCGCGTGCCAGTTTCGTGCTTGGTCATCGTTGCCTCCTGCCCCTGACGATGGCCGCCCGACCGTCGCGGGTGGGAGTAACAAAGACGACGGGTTTCCGTGCGCGGCGAGGCGGCGGCGCCAACGGCGTTGGCGAATCGCGCGCGCAAGCCCGCGCGATGCCCGGATCGAGGGCTGGCCGACATCTTGCTGCTCCGTCACGCGTGCGCGTCGATCTGATGCGGTGGTTGGTGGGCGCAACGCTGGTCGCGCCGCTCGGCTGTGGCGGCCCGTCGTCCCTTTCGGGCGGCAGCTGCGACGGGGTGCCCTGCGACTTCCCGCCGGCCGTCACCGTCAGCTGGCAGACCTCCCCGGTCCCCGAGCTGGACCTGCTGGTCGTCATCGACGACACGCCCAGCGCGGCACCCGTGGCCTCGGCTCTCCCGGCCAAGCTCGCCGGGCTGGCGAACGTGCTGGCCCAGGACGTCCGCGGGCAGCCGCCCCTGCACGTCGCCTTCATCAGCGGGACCATTCCGACCACGGGGTGCACGCCGCGCCCGACGCGTGCGACGGCCTGCGGGCTGCCCGCCGGCGACGGCTTCCTGTCGGCCGCCTACTGCGGCACGCAACCGAACTTCAGCGGGACGATGTCCGACGCCTTCGCCTGCCTGGCCAGCACCGGCGCGGACGCCTGCGGCACGTTCCAGCCGCTCGAGGCGGCGGCACGTGCGCTCGCGTATCCGCTGCAGGCGGGCCTGGGCGGGCGCACACCGTTCTGGACGCCGGGGGCGCAGCTGGCCGTCCTGATCGTCGCCACCCAGGACGACGCCTCGCCGCAGACGGTCGCCGAGGTCCGCGCGCGATTCACGAGCCGCGGCGGCGGCGATTTCCTTCCGATGCTGATCGCCCCGGTCGGCTGCCCGCCCGGTGGTCCGATCCCGCCGGCCGATACACCGCGCCTCCAGGAGTTCGCAAGCGGCGGCATCACGATCTCGGTGTGCGATCCCTCGTTCGACGCCGTGCTGACGGCCGTCGAGTCGACCCTGGACGCTCTTCTGCTGACGCCGGCCCTCACCGGCGCGCGCGACACGGAGCCGACACAGCCGGGGCTACAGGCGAGCTGCTCCGCGATCGACACGGTCACGGAGGCGGACGGCAGCCAGCGCGTGACCCAGCTGCCGGCCTGTGACGCCACCGCCTCCGTGACACCGTGCCTCTCGATCGACTGGCGTTTCGGCGCGTGGCGGCCACGGGTCGTGCGCGGCACCGACCCGGTGGCGCCCGCCTGCGGGCCGCTGGCCACGCGCGACGTGATGACGTGCGCCGGTTGCGCCGACCCGGCGGACCCTGCCTGCGCCGCCGTCCCGGGCGGAGAGTCCCCCTAGCGCGGCATCGACGCCGCGAGCGTGTTGCGGCGAAACGCGCTGGGAGAAAGACCGGTGCGTTTGCGGAAGAAGGCGGAGAACTGGCTCGGGTTCGCGTAGCCGATCTCGTACGCGATGTCGATGATCGGCGCGCGCCCCTCGGCCAGCAGGCGCTTGGCGCGTTCGAGCCGGATGTCGCTCAGGTATTGATGGGGGGCGAGCCCCGTCGACCGTTTGAACATCCGCGAGAAGTGATCGACGCTCATCCCGGCGGCGGCCGACAGCTCGGTGACGCCTGGGTTGCGGTTCATGCGCTCGTGCAGGAATTCCTTGGCGCGTCGAAGGACCGCGGGCGGGAGACCGGGCCGCGGCCGGGGCGTCACCCGCCCGACGCCGCGCAACACCAGGCGCTGCGCGATGACGACGGCGGCGGACTCGATGTAGAGCCGGGCGGCCGCTCCGTGCGCCTCGGCCTCGGCCACCATCGACAGCGCCAGCTCGCGGCACAGCGAATCCTCGAACGTGAAGATGCTGGGCACCTCGACGTCGCGCCCCGACGAGCCGGCAGCCAGGCGCACGAGGTCCGGCCCCAGATTGATGGCCATGTAGTGCGCGGGGGCCTCGGTCCACACGGTCGTACGGCACCCCGCGGGCAGCGTCGTGAGGTCGCCCCGCTTGAAGGTCCACGCGCGCGAGGTGTCCTCGCGGCGTTGCCGCACGGGGACCGGCGGCCCCAGGTGCAGAGCCATCCCGTGCGAGTCCAGCGCGAACGACGTTCCGTCCGCGCACGGCATCGGCTCGACGATGGACAGCGTGACTCCCGTCTGATCCCCGACCTGCGGCGGGTAGACGAACATCCGCATCTGCCCAAACGCCGCCGTCCTCTCCACGCGTTCAGGTTCGATCTGCGACAAGCGGTGCCCCCTTCCGTGCGTCCCAGATTCGTCCGGTCCGCGAGCGGCGGCGCGCCCCGGCCCGGACAGGCCAGAGCGTCGTCGAGGACGGTGTCCCCCGTCAACCACCCCCATTTCGCTGCGGTGCGCCAGCCGGAGAGAGCCGCCGCAAGACGGATTTTCTCAACTCGCGACGGAAATTCGGTAGAGACTCACCGACGCCCGCTGCTATCGAAGTGCTCCCCATGCCGGACAAGATCAACTTCGTCAAGGTGTTCTCGGCAACGAAGGCCCGGGATCGCGACACGCTGGGCGAACGTGTGACCGCGTGGATCCGCGCGAACCCCGGAATCGCCATCCTGAGAACGGTCGTTTCGCAGACGTCCGACAGCGAGTTCCACTGCCTGTCGTTCGTGTTGCTCTGCGCCGCAGGCTAGCGACGCGGCACGGGGATGTCGAAGTGGTGGACGTCCTCGCGCGTGCCGAGCGACGTGTAGAGGCGGATCGCGGGGTCGTCGCCCGGGTCGGCCTGCACGAAGATGACGTACGCGCCGCGCTGGGCCGCGATCCCCTGTAGCGTCCGGATGAGGGCCGTCGCGATGCCGCGGCGCCGGTGCGATTCGGAGACCGCCAGGTCGTAGATGTAGATCTCGCTGCGCGCCTGCTCGAACTTTTCCAGCTCGTACGCCGCCAGGCCGCCGACGACGGCGTCCCCGTCGAGCGCCGCGATCGCGATGAAGTGCGGCTTGCCGAGAAGTCGCTGCAGGTAGTCGTCGCTGGGGGCGGCGCTCTGATAGGCGTCCGCGTCGTTGAAGGCGGCGCCGAAGACGGCCAAAAGTTGCCGCAGCAGCGGAAGGTCGGTCACCGAGAGTTGCCGGCAGGCGTACGCCATGGCCGGAACGTTAGGACATGCGGTGATCCACGTAAATGGAGCCCCTGAGGGGACTTGTGTAGTGTTCCCGCATGCTGACCACGACAATGCTGATGCTGGCGTTGACGGGCCCCCCTGTCGTCGCATGGAACGATCCTCCACCCCCGCCCCCGATGGAGCGCGTGCGCGCCCGCCCCGGCTGGATATGGGTCGAAGGCGGCTTCGAATGGCGCCACGGGCGTTACCGCAAGCTGCCGGGACACTGGGAGCGCGAGCGGCCCGGCCGGCACTGGCACAGCGGCCGCTGGGACTGGCGCGGCGACCACTATGAATGGATCCCCGGGGCGTGGGTCGAGGGTCAGCCCTACGTCCCGCCGCCCGCGATGGTGCGCACCGAGCCGCCGCCGCCTCCGCCGCCTCCGCCGCAAGCGACGCCCCCCGCGCCACCGCCCCGCCCCGGCTTCGTCTGGATCCCCGGAACGCACGAATGGCGCGACAACCAGTACGTCTGGGTCGAGGGTCACTGGGAGCGCGAACGGCCCGGCGATACGTGGAACGCCGGCCACTGGGACCACGACGGTGATCGACACGCCTGGCATCCGGGCGGGTGGCAGCACGGCGATGACCACGACCACGACGGGCGAGCCTTCGCGCCGCCGCCGCCGCCCCCGGTCTCGATCAGCGGCCAGATCGTCGACCAGCACGGGCGACCACTGCCCGGCGTGATGGTGGTGCTGGCGGGCAGCTCCGAGGCGCGCGCCGCCACCGACGGCAACGGGCGCTACGTCTTCAACGGCCTGCCGCCCGGGTCGTACGCCGTGCGCCCGAACGACCCGCACTGCGCCTTCGGCCCCGACGTGATGAACCTGAACAACCTGGGGTCCAGCACGGTCCAGAACTTCACCGCCAACTGCCACCGCTGAGACAGGCCGGTCAGCCGCGTCGCGGCCGCTTGCGGGAAACCGGGCGGCGCGTCGACGCGGCGGCGGCCTCCTTCCAGTCCTCGGGCGTCAGCAGCTGGTCCAGCCGGGCCAGCGGCTGGCGCAGCGAGTGCCGCGCCTCGAGCATCGCCGACCAGAGATCGCCCGTGGCCGCCAGACGCCGCGCCATCGTCTTCAAGGTGAACGCGCGCGGCGACACCGCCCCGCTCGCGACCTCGTCCCAGGTGCAGGGCGCCGACACGGGCGCGCCGGGCTTGGCTCGTACGGCGTAGACCGCCGCGAACGTCGCGCCGGGCGCGTTGCGTCCCGTGTCGACGAAGATGCGCCCCCCGCGATCCGACTTGATGAACTCTTGCGTGAACAGGTCCGGGCGGCGCTTCACCAGGACGGCGCCCGCCCCGCGCGAGAACCGAAACGCGTCGCCGAAGTCCGTGTCGGGCTCCAGCGCGACGACGATGTGAAAGCCCTTCGCGCCGGAGGTCTTCACGAACGACGGCAGCCCCAGCTCGCCCAGCAGGTCGCGCACGCACAGGGCGGCGTCCGCCAGGTGGTCGGACCCCTCTTCGGGCGGATCGAGGTCGAAGACGCACAGGTCCGCGTGATCGAGGTGCGGCGCGCGCGCCGTCCAGACGTGCGGCGTGACGGAGTTCTGATTCGCCAGCCATACCAGCGCGCGCGCGTCGTTCGCCAGCGGATAATGGACGGCGCCGCCGGTCTTCTCGTCGCGGCGCGCGACCTCCACGCGTTCGAGCCACACGGGGAAGCCTTTCGAGACGTCCTTCTGGATGAACCCCTTCTTGTCGATCCCGGCCGGGTAGCGCTCCATGGTGACCGGGCGCTGGCGGACGTGGGGCAGCATCACCGGCGCCACGTCTGCGTAGTACCCGCAGAGGTCGCCCTTGGTGATTCCGCTGTCGGGGAACAGCACCTTCTCGGGGTGGGTGACCGCGACCGACTCTGCCGGCTCATGCATCCGCCGATCGTAGCGACGAACGGCGGGGTTGTCAGACCGCGGATTCGCCACTACCTGGACGGGGATGCGCGCGAACCGGCGCTGGGGAACGGCATTCGCCGCCGCGGTCATCGGCGTGGCCGCTGCCAGCGCCGCACCGGCTCAGGGTCCGCCGGCGACCGCCCCGCCGTGCGAGCCGGCGGCGGCGTGCGCGGGGACGGTGTCCGGTGGGTGGTGCGTCGACACGTTCCTGGCCGGCGACCGAACGTTCCCTCAGTTCAGCGGCATCTGGTCTGACGCGCCCGACGACGTCTGGGCCGTCGGGGCGCACGCGCGCGGGGGCGGCGGCTTTGCCTATCACTGGGACGGCTGCGCCTGGTCGCCGGCCGCGCTACCGGGCGGCGCCGCCACCAAGCCGGGGCTCGCCGACGTCTGGGGCGCCGGCGCCCAGGACGTCTGGATCGTCGGCGCGCGCGGCGCCGCGTTCCACTGGAACGGCCACCAGTGGTCGGCGGCCGCGACGGGCGCCGCGGGAACGCTGGACCACGTCTCCGGCACCGGCAGCGCCGACGTGTGGGCTCTCGGCACCGCGGGCCTCTTCCACTGGAACGGCCGCGCCTGGTCGGCGGACGCGCGCTTTCCGCTGAACGGGTCGGGCGAGCCTGTCGGTGACGTCTGGGCGGCGGCGCCCGACGACGTCTGGGTCGCGGGCGGGTTGAATGCGCGTGGCAGCCTGGCCCATTTCGACGGCGCCCGCTGGACGATGCCGCGCCCGTCGCCCGACCTCGCGTTCGGCCTGTTCGGGATCTGGTCGGACGGCGCGACGACCTGGACGGCCGGCGAAGGCAGCCAGGTCGTGCGCAAGACAGGTGGCGGGCGCTGGGTCCAGCTCGCGCCACCCGGCGGCAGCTCGCGCGGGTGGGTCAACGTGATGGGCAGCGGCAACGAGGTGTGGGCCTCGGGGCAGGCCGTGGGCCGCTCCACGGCGGGGGCGCCCTTTCGCGCAATCGCCGGCACGCCGGCCGGCTTCTACCCGGGCCTGTGGCTCAACCGATCGCAGGTGTGGGTCGCCGGCATCACGAACGCCGGTGCCGCCGTCGTCCTGCACCGCGCGCGGTAGGCCTCATCGTTCGAGCCGGAAGCGGCAGAATGTCACGCCGAAGATCGTCCCGCGCCCGACGACCGGTTCGTTCGGCGTGAACGTCTCCAGCACGTCGACGATGGGCCAGAAGAGGTAGACGAGGCGCGAACCGTCGATGCGGAAAGATCCGAAGTGAAGGCCGAACAGCAGCGTCCTTCCGCGATCGCCTTGAATCTCCTTCGTCACGCCGGGCGGCAACAGCCCGGAGACGCGTCGGACCTTCCAGGAGCCCTGGACAACCGCAGGCATCGCCGCCGTCTCGCTCATGGGGCGAACGTAAGGCCGCGTCACCTCGGCGGGAGCGTCCGTTACCGGTTCGGCTCGCGTCACGCGACTTCCGGCAGGTTTGCCGCGGCTCTCTTGCTGGCACGCCCCTCGCAATAACAGGAATCGAACGCGGGGCAGCGAGCTCGAAGCGGGGTTGGGGGAGCGGAAGGCGAGAGCTCGGCGGCGGGAGGGGGAACGGACCCGTCACTCTGAAAGGAGTGGCGGGTCCGTCGCGTTTGAGCGGACCGGAGAGGTCGCTGGGGGCCAGTCCTAGCGACGGGTTTTTTGCATCGTGTCGGCGAGGCAGGTGGGGCAGAAGCCGGGCTCGTCGGCGCGGTGGGCGCAGACGCGGCAGACGTACTCGCGCGGGGGGTCGGAGGCGTGCGGGCGCTGGGGCTGCTCGCGATCCTTCTTCAGCTCTTGCTCGCGGCGCAGGGCCTCCGCTGGGTCGACCAGCTTCACCAGCGACTCGATGATCGACATGGCTCCAGGCTAGCACGTGGGTGGGTCATAGCCCGCCCCTATCAGCGTCATCCAAAGCTTGTGTTGGCGGCGATGGCCTCCACGGCCGCATGGTCGAGCGCAGGAGGCAACAGATGGCTCAGAGAGACACGCTCACGACCGAGGCGGGCGCGCCGGTCGCCGACAACCAGCATTCGCAAGTCGCCGGCCCGGGCGGCCCCACGCTGCTGCAGGACCACCACCTCATCGAGAAGCTCGCCCGGTTCAACCGCGAGCGAATCCCCGAGCGCGTCGTTCACGCCGTCGGCTCGGGCGCCTACGGCTACCTGGAAGTGACCAGCGGCGAGGTCGCGCGGTGGACCAAGATGAAGGTGTTCTCGCGCGACGGCCTGCGGACGCCGCTATACGCGCGGTTCTCGACGGTCGCCGGCTCGCGCGGCGCGCCCGACACGGCCCGCGACCCGCGCGGCTTCGCCGTGAAGGTCTACACCGAAGAAGGCAACTGGGATCTCGTCGGCAACAACACGCCGGTGTTCTTCATCCGCGACGGCATCAAGTTCCCCGACTTCATTCACTCGCAGAAGCCCGACCCGCACACGAACCGGCAAGAGCCCGACAACATCTGGGACTTCTTCTCGCACACGCCGGAGGCGACCCACCAGTTCACGTGGCTGTTCGGCGACCGCGGGATCCCGATGTCGTACCGCCACATGGACGGCTTTGGCTCGCACACGTTCCAGTGGGTCAACGCCGGCGGCGACCGTTTCTGGGTGAAGTTCCACTTCAAGACCGAGCAGGGCATCCAGTGCCTGACGACAGAGGAGGCGCAGCGGATCGGCGGGCGCGACCCGCTGCACATCCACAAGGATCTCCACGACGCGATCCAGGGCGGCGCGTTCCCCGCGTGGACCGTCAAGGTGCAGGTCATGCCGGTGCGCGAGGCCGCCAGCTACCGGTTCAACCCGTTCGACCTCACGAAGGTCTGGCCCTACCGCGACTACCCGCTGATCCCGATCGCCCGGATGGTCCTGGACCGCGTCCCCGACAACTACTTCGGTGAAGTCGAGCAGGCCGCGTTCGACCCGGCGAACTTCGTGCCGGGGATCGGTCCGTCGCCGGATCCGATGCTGCAGGCGCGCCTCTTCGGGTACGGCGACGCCCATCGCTATCGGCTGGGCATCAACCACACGCGCTTGCCGGTCAATGCGCCGCAAGGCGTGCCGGGGGGCGCGCGCAACTACGGGCGTGACGGCGCCATGCGCTTCGACGAGAACGGCGGGCGCAGCAAGAACTACGAGCCGAACAGCCACGACGGACCCGCGCCCACGGGCGAGCCGTTCGATCTCGGCTACGACGTGTCGGGGTCCGTCGGGCCGCGCGGCCTGGTCAGGCACCGGGAGGACGACGACTTCGTGCAGGCCGGCATGCTGTACCGGGTGATGGACGAGGGGGCGAGGCGCCGCCTCATCGACAACCTGTCGTCCAGCCTGGCCGTCGTCAGCCGCCCGGAGGTCGTCGAGCGCTCGGTCGAGCACTTCCGCCGGGCCGACGCGGAGTACGGCAAGCGGCTGGCGGAGGCCATCGCCGCCAAGCGCAAGGCCGCGCAAGCGGTCAGCGCGGCAAGGACTTGAGGTAGTCGACCAGCGCCGTCAGCTCGCCGTCGGAGAGCAGGCCGCCGTAGCTGGGCATCGTGGGGCCGAACCCGTCGGCCAGCTCGGCGACGGGGGCCGCGATCGACTCGCGCAGATAGCGGTCGTCGGCGGTCACGGTCCGGCCGCCGGCCAGGCGCACGGCGTGACCGGCGACGCCGCGCAGCGGGGGGGCGAGCGCGGCGTGGTCGTGGCAGCCGCCGCAATCGAGCGACGAGAACAGGCGCGCGCCGCTGGTGCGCGCGCTGGCGACTCGCGCGCTCGGGTGGGCGTCCAGCGCGGCCGCGAGCGATCGAACGGCCGCCACGTCGCCGCTCGCGACCCGGCTGCGCACGGCGCCCGATCGATCGACGAGGATGAAGTGATCGCTGTGCAGGATCGGTCCCCCGGCGGTCTGAACGACGGATTCGCCGAGCCCGCGCGCCACGGCCCGCACGGTGGCCGCGTCGGTCGCCAGCAACCGCCAGCGCGGATCCGGCGCCCCCCAGCGGTCGGCGTAGGCCCGCAACACCTCGGGCGTGTCGTTGTCCGGATCGACGGAGAACGACACGAACCGCGCGTCCGCCGACGCGACCATCCGGCGCAGCGCCGCCAGCCGGGCGCTCAGCGTCGGGCACACGCCCATGCAGCGCGTGAAGATGAAGTCGACGATCACCGGATGTCCCACCAGGTCCGCCGCCGTGAAAGGCCGCCCGTCCTGATCGCGTGCGTGGAAGTCCGCCAGCCGCGCCGCCGGCGGAGACGCGGCCAGGGCCGGCCCGGAGGCGGCGGGCAGCGGCGCCTCCGCGGCGGCGAACATCGCCTGTTGCAGCGCGGGCCAGCCGCCGTCGGACGCGCTCTGGCCGCTCACGTCTGCGGCGCCGCGAACCCAGCCGTTCCCGTCGACGACGAACATCCAGTGCCGCGCGTCCAGAAGGCCGGCGGCCGCGGCGCGCGCGCTGTCGGAGAGGCCCAGCTGCGCCGCCACCTGCGCCAGCAACCCGGGATCCAGCGGCGCCACGTGGCGCCCCGCGACCGGTGAGCTGCCGGCAGCGACCGGAAGTCCGCCGACCAGCAGCGTGACCCAGCCGGGCTCGCTCCCTGTGCGCGCGCGGAGGGCCCCGGCCAGCGCGCCGACCCGGGCGCTCACGTCAGCGTCGTCGGCGCCGCAGCCGGGAAAGCGCAGCTCCAGGATCCAGGGGCGCCCGGCGACGTCGCGCCGCCAGGTTGCGGCGCCCGCATCCAGCGGCGGCAGCGGAAAGGGCACCGCCCGCCTCAGCGGAACGCGCCGTTGCGCCCACGTCGGATCGAGCCGATGCCCCAGCCACACCCCCGCCACGACCACCGCCGCCACGGCGAACATCCCGGCACCCAGATAGCGGAGGACCGCGCCCGCGTCGGGGCGAGGCGCCGTCTGGCTGAGCGTGCCCACGTCGATGACGTAAGTCGCGGCGCGCCGCCGCGCCAGGGCCAGCTCTCCCCGTCGGGTCGCATCCCCGGTGGCCCCGACTTGCGGCCATCAGCCGGGTGACTACTTCGGATTGGAGCTGGACCTTCCCCCGTGCGCCCCGTCGAGCCCCCCTTCCCGATCGTCGAACCCGCCGACCCGTCGCGGTCGTCCGGCGACGCCGTGCTGGCGGCAAAGCTGGAACAGATCTGGAAGTCGCCTCCTGGGCTCTGGGGCTGGCTGACCACCGTCGACCACAAGCAGATCGGGCGCCGCTACCTGGTGACGTCGCTGCTGTTCCTGGTCGTCGGCGGCGTCGAGGCCCTGCTGATGCGCGCGCAGCTGGTCGGGCCCGATCGCCGGCTGATGTCGCCCGAGGCCTACAACCAGCTCTTCACGATGCACGGGCTGACCATGATCATGTGGTACGCGGCGCCCGTCCTGTCGGGATTCAGCAACTTCCTGGTGCCGCTCTTCATCGGCGCGCGCGACATGGCGTTCCCGCGGCTGAACGCCTTCAGCTACTGGATGTTCCTGACGTCGGGGCTGCTGCTTTACGGCAGCGTGCTGTTCGCGCAGGCGCCCGACGCCGGCTGGTTCGCGTACGTGCCGCTGGCCGGCAAGCGCTGGGACGCCGGCCCCAACATGGACTTCTACGCGACGGCGATGACGGCGCTGACGATCTCGACGACGGCGGGCGCCATCAACTTCATCGTCACCATCTTCAAGCACCGCGCGCCCGGCATGACGCCGGCCCGCATGCCGCTGATGCTCTACAGCACCGGCACGATGTCGTTCCTATCAGTGCTGGCCCTGCCCGCGCTGACCGCCGCCTGCGTGTTCCTGGAGCTGGACCGCCAGTGGGGGACGCACTTCTTCGACCCGCGGTACGGCGGCGACCCGCTGTTGTGGCAGCACCTCTTTTGGTTCTTCGGGCACCCGTGGGTCTACATCGTGTTCCTGCCGGCCACCGGGATGGTCTCGATGATGGTGCCGGTCTACGCGCGCCGCCCCATCGTCGGCCACCCGATCGTGGCCGCCTCGACGGTGCTGACCGGCGTGGTGGGGATGGGCGTGTGGGTGCACCACATGTTCGCCGTCGGCATGGCCCAGATGTCGATGAGCTTCTTCAGCGCGGCCAGCATGACGATCTCGCTGTTCAGCACGATCCAGATCTTCTGCTGGATCGCGACGCTGTGGCTGGGGCGGCCGGTGCGCACGACGGCGCTGCTGTTCGTGCTGGGCTTCATCGCGACGTTCGTCGTGGGCGGGCTGTCCGGGGTCATCACG
>CAZPUH010000411.1:0-4795 GCA_964589215.1 uncultured Myxococcales bacterium
CCTCGACATCCTGGCGCAGACGCCGCAGATCCCCGACAACTGCCAGTGGGCGCTGTTCCTGCGCAACCACGACGAGCTCACGCTGGAGATGGTGACCGACGAGGAGCGGGACTACATGTACCGCGCCTACGCGCACGCGACCGAGATGCGCATCAACCTGGGCATCCGGCGGCGGCTGGCGCCGCTGGTGGGCAACGACCGGCGCAAGATGGAGCTCCTGCACGGGCTGCTGTTCTCGCTGCCCGGAACGCCGGTCCTGTACTACGGCGACGAGATCGGGATGGGCGACAACGTCTATCTCGGCGACCGCAACGGTGTCCGCACGCCGATGCAGTGGAGCGCCGACCGCAACGCGGGGTTCTCGCGCGCCAACCCGCAGCGGCTGATCCTGCCGATCAACATCGACCCCGAGTACCACTACGAGTCGATCAACGTCGAGGCGCAGCAGAACAACCCGAACTCGCTGCTGTGGTGGTCGAAGCGCCTGATCGCTCTGCGCAAGCAGTTCCAGGCGTTCGGGCGCGGGACGATGGAGATCCTGACCGCCGCCAACTTCCGCGTGCTGGCCTTCATGCGCCAGTATGGCGACGAGACCATCCTGGTGGTCGCGAACCTCTCGCGCTTCCCGCAGTACGTCGAGCTGGACCTCAGCAAGTGGAAGGGGATGCGCCCCATCGAGCTGTTCGGGCACACGGAGTTCCCCGCCATCGGCGACCTGCCGTACCTGCTGACGCTGGGCGGGCACGCGTTCCACTGGTTCTCGATCGAGGCGCCGCCGTCGGACCGGGTCGCCGACCTGATCGCGGGCTACACGCCGCCGACCCTGCTCTGCAACCGGCCCGAGGCGCTGTTCCGCGGCGACGATCGGGTGGTGCTGGAAGACGCGCTGCCGGCCTTTCTGGACACGCGGCACTGGTTCGCCGGGCGCGCCTTCCGGGTCAGCGGCGTCCGCATCGAGGACGCGGCGGCCCTGGACGAGGCCTTCATGGTGGTCGTGCGCGTCGAGTACGCGGATCGCGACCCCGAGCGGTACGTGCTGCCGCTGGCGGTGGTCCCCCCCGCGCCCGCCGGACAAACCATCGCCCCGCAGGCCCTGGTCGCGTCGCTGAAGCTGCCCGGCGGCGAGGCGGTCCTGGTCGACGCGCTGGAGCACCCGGCCACGGCGCGGGGCGTGCTGGAGGCCATCGGGCGCAACGCGCGCGCCGTGGGGGCCGCCGGCATCGTGCAAGCGCGCGCCTACGGCCCCATCGAGACCCCGACCGGCGACCCCGTCAACATCAGCGCCGCCCACACCGCGGCCGCCATTCGCTACGGCGACAAGTACCTGCTGAAGATGGTCCGCCGCCTGGAAGAGGGCGTCAGCCCCGAGCTGGAGCTGCCGCGCTTCCTGGACACGCGCGTCCCCGGGCTGGCGCCGGCCGTCATGGGCGCCATCGAGTACCGCCGCCAGCGCGGCGAGCCGAGCACGATGGCGGTCCTGCAGGCGTTCGTGGCCAACGAGGGGACCGCCTGGGGGCATGCCCGCGAAGAGCTGCGGCGCTACTTCGAACGAACGCTGACCCGTCACCGGCAGGACCCGCCGCCCGAACGGCCGACCGGCACGTTCCTGGACCTGGCCGGGCTGGAGACGCCCGCGGCGGCGCGCGAGGCCATCGGCGCCTACCACGAGCTGGCGGGGCTTCTGGGGAAACGGACGGCCGCGATGCACCTGGCGCTGGCGTCGGCGACCGACGACCCGAACTTCGCGCCCGAGCCGTACAGCGCGCTCGACCGGCGGTCCAAGTACCAGTCGATGCGCAACATCGTGGGCAAGACGCTGCGGCAGCTGCGCGGGTCGATGGGGCGCATGCCCCCCGCCGCGCTGGACGCCGCCAAGCGGCTGGCCGACGGGCAAGACAAGCTCCTGAAGATGTTCGAGCCGTTCCTGCACCGCCGCTGGAGCGGGCTGCGCATCCGCACGCATGGCGACTTCCACCTCGAGCAGGTGCTCTACACGGGGAAGGACTTCGTCATCATCGACTTCGAAGGGCCGCCCGTGGAGACCCTGGCCGAGCGCCGCCGCAAGCACGAGTGCCTGCGCGACGTGGCCGGGATGATCCGCTCGTTCCACTACGCGGCCTTCACCGCGCTGCTGGAGAGCACGGTGGTGCGGCCCGAGGACCGGCCGATCGTGCTGCCCTGGGCCGACGTCTGGTACCGGTGGGTCTCCGCCGAGTTCCTGCGCGCCTATCTGGCGTCGGTCGACGACGCGCCGTTCATGGCGACGGCCGAGGACCGCCCGCTGATCCTGGAGACGCACCTCATCCGGCGCGCCTTCTTCGAGCTGGCCGATGAGCTCGAACGCTGCGCCGAGACGGTGATGATCCCGCTGTCCGCGCTGGTGGAGCTGGCGCGCCTGTAACGAACCTCCCGCGACGACTGTGGTGGGCAGAGCCCAGCTCCGTCAACGCTGGGTGGCCGGGTACAATCCGGCCATGCGGAAGCGTGACCTGATCCTGCTGCTGACCCCGGCTCTCCTGCTCATCGCCGTCGCCGCCTGGCTGACGGCGAAGTCGAGCCGGCTGGCGCCGCCCCACACCATCCGGATCACGAGCGGCGTGGATGGCAGCAGCTACCGCAAGTTCGCCGACAAGTACAAGGCCAGCATCGAGCGCTACGGCGTGAAGGTCGAAGTCATCCCTTCAGCCGGCGCCATCGAGAACCTCCGGCGCCTGGCCGACCGTTCGCTGAACGTCGACGTCGGGTTCGTGCAAGGCGGCGTCAAAGAGGGGATCGACGTGACCGGGCTGGTGTCGCTGGGCAGCCTGGCCGAGCAGCCGCTGATCGTCTATTACCGCGCCCCGCAGCCGGTCGAGCGGCTCGTCGAGCTGCGCGGCCAGCGGCTGGCCATCGGCGCGCCCGGGTCGGGCACCCGCGCCCTGGCCATGAAGCTGCTGGGCGCCAGCAACATGACCGGCCCCCCGACGACGCTCATCGACCTGGCCGGCGACAAGGCCGCCGCCGCGCTGATCGCCGGGGAGGTCGACGCCATCTTCATCGTGGGCGACGCCGCCACGCCGGCGCTGATGCAGAAGATGCGCGAAACGCCGGGCATCCGCCTCATGAGCTTCCGCCAGGCGGAGGCTTACGCCCGCAAATTCCAGTTCCTGTCGAAGCTGACGCTGCCCGAAGGCGCGCTGGATCTGGAGCACGATTACCCGGCCGAGCCCGTTCAGCTGGTCGGGCCGACCGTCGAGCTGGTGGCCCGCGACACCCTGCACCCGGCGCTTTCGGATCTGCTGATCGCGGCCGCCCGCGAGGTTCACGGCGGTCCCGGCCTGTTCCGCAACGCGGGCGAGTTCCCGGCGCCGCTGGCGCGCGACTTCCCCCTCAGCCGCAACGCCGAGCGCTACTACAAGTCCGGCGAGCAGTTCCTGTACAAGTGGCTCCCGTTCTGGCTGGCCAGCTTGCTGGACCGGCTGCTGGTGGTGCTGGTCCCGCTGATCGTGGCGGTCGTGCCGATCACGCGGCTCCTGCCCGCCCTCTACCGCTGGCGCATCCGGTCGCGGATCTACCGGTGGTACGGCGCCCTGATGCGCATCGAGCACGACATCGTGGTGCTGGTGTCGCCCGATCAGCGTGCGGCGCTGGTCGCGCGCCTGGACGAGATCGCCCGCGCCGTGCGC
Source organism: uncultured Myxococcales bacterium (assembly GCA_964589215.1). Lineage (GTDB taxonomy): Bacteria > Myxococcota_A > Polyangia > Fen-1088 > Fen-1088 > JADGRB01. The sequence goes on from CAZPUH010000411.1 coordinate 3,666, forward strand.
GAGCTGCGCACGCCGGCCTCGTTCGGCGACCAGCTGTACGTGCTCCGGGACCACGTGGCGGCGGTACGCCGACGCGCCCACCAGAGCCCCACCGAGGCCCTGGCCTCGTAGGCCGTCGACTCAGAAGCCCATCGCGACACCGAGGTCGATGTCGATGTTGAACGTGAAGTTCGGGAAGCCGAGCACCGAGTTGGCCTGCGCGATGAGAGAGAAGCGGTCCGTCAGGTCGTAGGTGACGCCGCCGCCCGGGCCCACCAGGATCGGCCCGGCCGCGATCGTGTCGACGCAGGTCTGGTTCATGTTCGGCCCGCAGTCGGCGGGGATCAGCTTGCTGCCGAAGGTCACGACGTGGCGAATCTGGCCGCCACCCGCCGCCAGCGAGAAGAACGGATGGAACTTCTCCTGGTCCCACCGCCAGGTCGCCTTGGCGAAGGCCGCGAACGCGTAGTTGGCGGCGTGGAACACCTTGCCGCCGCTGTACACGTCGGTCGTGCCGGTGACGAACTGGTAGCGCAGCTGCACCGACAGCATGAGCGACGAGCTCATCCAGTAGCCAAATTCCGGCGCGATGTGCCCCAGCTTGGCCCAGGACATCCCCGGCGGGTTGATGGAGACGTCGTGGTTCACGTCGCCGACGCCCGTCGCCCAGCCGAAGCCGGTCCCCAGCATGAGGGCCGCGAAGTAGCGGTAATCGGGGGCTTCTTCCTCGCTCTCGCCCTCGTCCGGCTTCTTCTTGAGGGGGGCGTGGCCGCCGCCCGACAGCGCGATGGTCATGGGGGCTTCGACGGAACCCTTGGTCGCGATCGCGTTCCCCTCGGCGTCGTCGGCCTCGATGTAGTAGGCGACGTAGTTGCCGCCGGTTGCCGTGGTGGGAATCTCGGCGCCGTACCGCCCTTCCGCGACCGCCTTCATCTCGCGCCCCAGGAACTCGGAGGCGCCCTCGGGCCGGTAGGCGAGCACCACCTTGTCGAACTTCAGGTCCGGGGAGACGCCGACGGTGATCGAGATGGCGCTCCCCTGCTTGGCCTGGGTCACCTGCTCGTGCGTGAGGCCGCCGCCGTTACTCTCGGGCGCCGGCGCTTCCGGCGGGGCGGCGGGCGGCGCCGGCGCGGGCGGTTCGCTCGGCGGCT
>CAZPUH010000412.1:0-2822 GCA_964589215.1 uncultured Myxococcales bacterium
GTCGCCGTAGCTGAGCGCGCGGTCGGCGTGCAGGTACAGCTCGTGGTCGGCGTTGAGCTTGGCGTTGTTCTTCAGCGTCTTCTCGATGTCGTCCCAGGGGATCTGCAGCTTGCCCAGGAACACGCGCTTGTCCTTGGTGACCGTCAAGATCAGCTTCCCTTCGTCGTCGGGGATGGTCTGGGCCTTCGCTTCGGGAAGGTTCACGTCGACACCCGTTTGCAACATCGGCGCCGTGACCATGAAGATGATGAGCAACACCAGCATGACGTCGACCAGCGGCGTGACGTTGATCTCCGTCAGCGCGCCGCCCGAGCCGCTGCCCGTCGACATCGCCACTAGAAGAACCTCCGCCGCACGATGTTGAGGAAGTCGCTGGAGAACGTCTCCATCTCCGCGGTGATGACCCGGATCCGGCGCGTGAAGTAGTTGTAGGCCATGACCGCGGGGATCGCGGCCATGAGGCCGATCGCCGTCGCGACCAGCGCCTCGGCGATGCCCGGGGCCACGGTGGCCAGGTTGGCGGCGCCCTTGGACCCGATGTTGCGGAACGAGTTCATGATGCCCCACACGGTCCCGAAGAGGCCGATGAACGGCGCGGCGCTGGCGGTCGTCCCCAGCAACGGCACGCGCGATTCCATCTCGGTCACGGCCGACGTGCGGGCCCGATCCAGCGCGCGCTCGACGCTTTCGATGTCGCCCAGCAGCGCGTCGGCGCCGGGGTCGGCGTTCTCCTGGCGGCGCTTCTGCAGCTTGGCGAGCTCGGTGTACCCGGCGCGAAACACCTCACCGACGGGCGACGGAGGCGCGGCCTCGCTCATCCGCCAGATCTCGTCGAGACGGCCGGTCTTCCAGAACGCGTCCTGGAACTTCGTCGATCGCGAGGACGCGCTGGACAGGTACAACGCCTTGGACCCGATCACGAACCAGGACGCGGCGGACATCAGGATCAGCAACCCCAGCACGCCCTTGACCACCGGGGACGCGTTCAGGATGAGCGAGATGATGTCCAGGCGCGCTTCTCCGGCGCCGGCCTGCAGGATGAGCGGTAACATCGGGCGTGACCTCCTTGGGGGGGCGGGCGGCCCCGCGACGACGGGGACGCGCCGGCCGCAGTTTGACACGATTGGAGCGCATTCCTAACCTCCTGTTTCACTCGGGCGCGCCACCCGGTCGCTTCCTGTCGATGCACACCAGACCTCTCGTCGCCCTCCTGGCGCTGGCCGCCGCCCTGATTCCCGCTTGCGTCTCCATCAACGGCGGGGCCGTCGAGATCAGCTGGATCGTGGTCGCCCCCGATGGGCGCGGGATCACGGATTGCGGCTGCGCGGATCCCGCTATCGCCAAGGTCCGGCTGGTCCTGAAAGGGGTGGGCGGGGCGATCGACGGCGCCACACCCTGTGCCGGAAAGGCCCAGTGCGATTTCGCCTGCCAGCGGCAGACCGGCGCGACGGCGTTCGACGTCCCCCCGACCGGGCCGGGCGAATCTTACGAAGTCTCGGTCGTCGCGGTCGACGCGGCGGGGAACGAGGTCCCGCAAAGCGCGATCAGGACCCCGGCACCGATCTTGCGTCAGGTGGTCGGCGGGCAACCAACGGAGGTGGAAGCCTTCGCGCTGGTGGCCCCGTGCGCGTCGAGCTGCAACGGCAGCCTGTGCGCGCCTCAATGAGCCACCATCTTCCCTGACCTCGATCCACGAAGGAGTCATCCGATGAAGTCGAACGACCGCGCGCGCCGCCTGCTGGCGCCTCTGTTCTTCCTGGCGGGCCCCATCGCGATCGCGCTGGCGGGCACCGGCTGCGTGGTGGAGACGGGCCCCGACAGCGGCGACGGGTCCTGCTACCCGAACCTGATTCTCGACTACGAGATCCAGAACGCCGCGGGCGGGCCGGTCACGTGCGCGGGCGCCGGCGCCCAGACGGTTCAGGCGACGGTCGACGGCGTCATGTTCCCGGTCCCCTGCCCGGCGAACAGCGCGGCGGGATCGGTCACCGTGCCGCTGCAGGGGCTCGGCACGTACAACGCGACGATCGACGTCTACGACAGCAAGGGCAACCCGCTGGCGCCGGCCCAGAGCACGTCGTTCTCGATCAGCAGCTGTGGCGATACGGAGACCCAGACACCGGCCATCCTGGTGGTCTCACCGCCGGCCGCGGGCTGATGATATAAGCCGCGCATGATTCCGCGCTGGGCCCTCGCTCTGTCGCTGCTCGCCGCGCCGGCGGTGGGCGCCTGCAGCCACGACGCGACGATGCAGGTCAGCTGGGACTTTCTGGGGCGCGAGGTGCCGGCCAGCGGGTGCGGCCAGCACGGCGTCGATTCGATCTTGATCCAGGGCAACGACACGAACGGCGACGGTGTCCGCGCGGTGGCGATCTGCACGCCCGGCTATCGGACGGTCGGCGTCCCCGAAGGAACCTGGACGGTGAAGGCCACGATGCTGGATTTCGAGGGGGCGACCATCGCCGCGGATCCCAGCCTCCCCAGCCCCAGCGACACGACCGTGGTCACGTTCGACACCCCCGGCTCGGTCAGCTTCCACCTGAACCCTGCGCCGGCGTGCAGCGACGGCGTCGACAACGACCGCGACGGCCGCGTCGACCTGGACGATCCGGACTGCCAGAACGATCCCAGCGGCGCGACCGAGTGAGCGATCGGCTGAACGGCCCGGCGCCCGGGCCGGTCTAGTGTCCTGTCTCAGAAGTTAGTAGACAGTATCGCTTAATGCTGTCGAGGATCTCGTCGGCGGTCTTCGTCCAGACGAAGGGGCGCGGCTTTTCGTTGTTGATGTCGACGTAAGCGCGGATGGCCGCCTCGAGTTGTAC
>CAZPUH010000413.1:0-3289 GCA_964589215.1 uncultured Myxococcales bacterium
CCGAGGCCGCGCGCCGACTGGGCGCCGGCTTCTGGCTCTCGTCGCCCGGGCCGGCGGGCACGGCGCGCGAGCTGCTGGGCGGCCCGCCCGTCGCCGCGATCGAGGGGCGCTCGCCGTCGGACCTCGCGTCGCTGGAAGACGCCTGGCGCGAGGCGCGCGCGCGCTGGGCCGAGCAGGGCGCCGCGCCGCCCGGCCTGCCCGTCGCCGTCGGCTGGTTCTCGTACGAGCTGGGGCGGCGCCTGGTCGGCCTTCCGGCCGATCCGCGGGCCACCGGCCAGCCGCTGTTCTCGTTTCAGTTCCCCGATGCCGTCTGGATCCGCGGCGTCTCGCCCGACGTCCGTGACGCGACGGACGCAACGATCTGGGCGCGCGATCAGCGCGCGGCGGCCCGCCTGCGCGAGCGGCTGCTGCAGCCGCGCGACCCCGCGCCGGCCCCTGCGCTGAGCCCGCTGTCGCCGATCGATCCTCCGGACGATTTCGTGGCCGGCGTCCGCCGGATCCTCGAGTACGAGGCGGCCGGCGACGCCTATCAGGTGAACCTGTCGCGCCGGCTGACCGCGACCTGGACGGGCGAGCCGGCCGAGATCGCGGCGCTGCTGCGGGCGGCGGCTCCGGCGCCCTACGCCACGTACATCGCCGACGGGTCGGGCGGGGCGCTGTTCGGCAACTCGCCCGAGCGCTTCCTGGCCGTCGACCCCGACGGCGCCGTGCAGACCTGCCCCATCAAGGGGACGCGGCCCCGCGGCGGCTCTCCCGCCGAAGACATGGCGGCCATCGCCGCTCTGCGCGACTCGGCGAAGGACCGCGCCGAGCACGTCATGATCGTCGACCTCGAGCGCAACGACCTGGGGCGCGTCTGCCGCCCCGGCACCGTCGAAGTCGCGACGCTGGCCCGGGTCGTCTCCCTGCCGACGGTGCATCACCTCGAGAGCACGGTCCGGGGCGCGCTCCTGCCCGGGGTGGGCCTGGCCGCGCTCATCGCGGCGACGTTCCCCGGCGGCTCCATCACCGGCGCGCCCAAGCGGCGCGCCATGCAGATCATCGACGAGCTGGAGCCGGGTCCGCGCGGCGTCTACACGGGCGCCACCGGCTGGCTGGGCGCGGCCGGCGACCTGGATCTGGCCGTCGCGATCCGCACCGCGACGCTGCGCGAGGGGCGCCTGGACCTGTCCGTGGGCGGCGGGATCGTGATCGAGTCGACGCCGGAGGGCGAGCTGGCCGAGACCGAGGTCAAGGCGCGGGCTTTTGCGTCGCTCGCCGGCGCCGCACGAACAGCGTGAGCAGCACCGCCCCGATCACCAGGCTGCCCACCTGACCGACGGACAGAAACAGCGGCTCGCCCGCCGGTAGCCCCAGACGCTGGGCAAGCCCCGGCGTGTGCAGCGACAGCACCATCCCGCGCAGCGCGTCCCCGCGGAAGATCTCGACCACGAACCGCAGCGCGGCGTAGAGGGCCAGGTAGAGGGCCAGCAGGGCGCCCGGCCTCCGCCGCAGGCGCGGGCTGGCTGCCCACAGCACCGCGAAGATGACGGCCTCGCCCGCGGCCTCGTAGAGCTGGGTGGGGTGCAGCGGCGGCGTCTCGCCGGCGCCGAAGGGGACCCCGCCGCTTCGCCTCAGCACGTCGAAGGCCACGCTGCCGCGCGGGAACGACATCCCGACGCGCGCCGCGGTCTCCTTGCCGAAGCAGCAGCCCGCCGCGAAGCACCCCAGCCGCCCGAACGCGTGCCCGATCGCGAGCGCGGGCGCGCCGACGTCGCCCACCTCGCCGAACGACCACCCCTGCCGCCGCGCGAAGAGCAGCGCGGCCCCGGCTGCCGCGGCCACGCCGCCGTAAAAGACCAGGCCGCCTTCCCACAGGCGGAAAACACTGGTGCAGTCGTGCCACCGCGGGCCCGGCCCCTCCGTGCAGGCCAGCCAGAACTCGCGCGCGTTCACGAGCCCGTAGGTGAGGCGCGCCCCGATCAGGCCGGCCACGATGGTCCAGAAGGCCAGGTCCATCACGGCGCCGCTGTCGAACCCGCGGCGCCGCCCTTGGCGCTGCGCGGCCCAGATGCCGACGGCCAGCCCGGCGGTCACCAGCACGCCGTAGGTGCTGATCGCGATCTCGCGCCGGCCGAAGGGGACTGTGAACAGGACCGGATGCAAGGCCACACCTGCGGCGCGCCGCTCAGGCCGACGAAGCCGCCTCTTTCCGGTTGCGGAACATGTCCAGCAACATCAGGCCCACCCCGACGCACAGCGCGGCGTCCGCCACGTTGAAGGCGGGCCACTCGAGCGTGCCTTTCTTCCAGACGATGAAGTCGGTGACCCGCCCGAAGATGACCCGGTCGACCAGGTTGCCGACGGCGCCGCCGCCGATCAGTCCCAGGGCGACGTGCAGCCGCGAGGCCTCGACGGGCGTCTTGCGCAGGTAGCCGATCACCATCGCGAAGGCCGCCACCGCCAGCAGCGTCAGCAGCACGCGACCGCCCGGCAGGTCCTGGAACATGCTGAACGCGACGCCCGGGTTCTCGGCGTAGCGCAGGTCGAAGTAGTTCGGGATGACGACCTTCGGGTTCATCGGGCCGCGCGGCTGCAGGTACTCGCGGGCCAGCACCTTCGTCCACTGGTCCAGCACCAGGCTGAGCAGCGCGAACGCCGAGAACAGGACGTACTTCTTGCGGGCCGGCGTCATGAGCCACTCCCGGTCGCGGCGACCGCCCCCGCGCAGCGGTGGCACAGGTCGGGCGACGGCGCGCCGGGCGTGGGCGCATCGCCCGTTCGCCGCCAGCAGCGCGGGCAGGTGGGGCCGGGCGCCTCGGCGACGGTGACGCGCGTCTCGGCGAACGTGCCGTCCTCGATGGTCAGCTTGGAAACGATGCAGAGCTCGGTCAGCAAGTCGCGGTTCCACTCCCACTGCGGCCGCTCGGCCGCGCTCGGTTGCACCGTCACGGCGGCCTCCAGCGATTTGTGACCGGCGGCGCGGAACGCCTCCAGCGCTTGCAGCACGGCCTCGCGCCGCGGCCGGATCTCCTCGGTCCAGCGGCGGTTCGGCTGCCCGGGCGCCTTGCCGGCCGGCACAATCTCCTCGCGCACCGTCGCGTGCACGTCGAACGGCTCGCCGGTCACGCGCGACAGCTCGTCGGCGACGTCCTGGGCCGTGAAGCAGAGGACGGGCGCCATCCACAGCGACAGCGTCCGCGTGATCTCGTACAGCGCCGTCTGCACGCTGCGCCGCACGGGCGAGTTGGGCGCCTCGCAGTAGAGCGGGTCCTTGGCGGGATCCAGGTACTCGGCCGACACGGTGATC
>CAZPUH010000414.1:0-4446 GCA_964589215.1 uncultured Myxococcales bacterium
GGCGTCGGTCGAGGCGCAGCTGGTCTCCGACGTGCCGGTGGGCATCTTCCTGAGCGGCGGCATCGACTCGTCGACGGTGGCCGCGGCGGCGGCGCGCACCTCGCGCCGGCGGATGACGGCGTTCGCGATCGGGTTCGAGGATCCGACCTTCGATGAGAGCGCCTACGCGCGGATGGTCGCCGACAAGCTGGGCGTCGAGCTGGTGACCGAGAAGCTGCAGGCCGAGAACCTGCTGGAGATCGCCGACGCGGCGCTGGACAAGCTGGACGAGCCGCTGGCGGACCCGTCGTACCTGCCGACGTTCCTGCTGTCGCGGCTGGCCGCGCGCCACGTGAAGGTGGTGCTGGGCGGCGACGGCGGCGACGAGCTATGGGGCGGCTACCCGACCTACAAGGCGCACCGCGCGGCCGGGATCTACGCTGCCATCCCGGGCGTCGTGCGGCGCCAGGTGATCGGCCGCCTCGTCGGCGCGCTGCCGATCGCCGACCGGTACCAGAGCCTCGAGTGGAAGCTGCGCCGCTTCACGGAGCGATTCGACGACGACCGCGTCACGCGCCACCTGCGGTGGATGTCGAACGTCGACCTGCCCGAGCTGGGGCTGGCGATCCCGGCGGCGCGCGGCCTGATACCCGCCACGCTGGAGACGCCGCACCCGAGCGGCGGCGACTGGCTGAACGCGATCCTGGCCCTGGACTTCGCGACCTACATGCCCGGGTCCGTGCTGACCAAGGTCGACCGCGCCGCGATGGCGCACGGGCTGGAGGTGCGGCCGCCGCTGCTGGGGAACGCCATGGTCGACCTGGCGTTCTCGCTGCCGTCGCGCGACAAGGTGCGCGCCCATCTGGGGGGCGCGACCAGCAAGTACCTGCTGAAGCGCGCCGTGCGCGGGCGCATCCCCGACGAGGTGATCGACCGCCCCAAGAAGGGGTTCGGCATCCCGCTGGCCGCCTGGCTGCGCGGGCCCCTGGCGCCGCGCGTCGAGGCGGTCGTCGCCGAATCGCCGCTGTGGGACCTGGGCTGCGCGGACCGGTCGGTGTTCGCGCGCTGGTTCGACGAGCACCGCGCGCGCCGCCGCGATCGCAGCAAGCCGCTCTGGGCGCTGTACGTCCTGGACCGCTGGCTGCGCCGCAACGGCGCCGCCGCCGCGTGATCAGAAGCTCGGCACGAAGCTGACCAGCACCACGAACGGCGGCCGGGGCGGCGGCGCGGCCAGGCAGGTGCCGTTGTTGCCGTGCCGGTTCAGCGGGATGGCGAGATCGATCGAGAACAGCTGCTGGTACACGCCGAACGCGTCGTGCAGCACGCGGAAACTGTACCCGACGTCGTAGTAGACGTTGTCGCGCGACAGGCTGTAGCCGTCGCACCCGGTGATGGCGGCTGCGTCGAAGAACACCGTCCCGGCGAAGCCGCGCACGGACGTCAGGTGCAAGAGATTCCACTCCAGGCCCGACACGTAGTCGTCGCGCAGCTGCACGCTGCCGATGACGTGGGCGCGCGCCAGCAGCTCGTCGGCGAAATAGCCGCGCAGCGCGGTGGGCCCGCCGGCGCCGGTCAGCTGGCTGCGCAGGCGGATGTCGCCGGCCGTCATCGCGAGCTGGCCGTCCACCGCGAACACGTGCCCCGGCGCCATCTCGAAGAGGCGCAGCGCTTCGGCCCCGGCGGAGACCTGCGACAGGTTGCCGCCGCCGCTCTCCAGCAGGGTCAGCGTGTAGCCGACGCCGACGTCCAGGCCGACCGCGTGCCAGGGGTCGTAGAGGAAGTCGCGCGTGTCGTGCAGCAGCCCGACGCGCGCGTTGACGCGGTAGCCGGGCAGCTCGGGCTCGCCGACGGCCTGCGCGAAAGACGGGTTGATCCGCGACAGGTTGAGGCCGCCGAACGCCGACGTCGTGAGCTGGTTGTGCGTCACCTGCCCGCCGAAGTTGTAGTAGTAGGCGCCGCCCACGCCGATGTCGGTCGTCTCGCTGTGAAAGGCGGTCAGCAGGATCTCGTGGCGCAGGTCGTGCTGCGGCTTCAGCAAGAAGGCGGCGGCGAAGTTGGCCGTCAGCTCCGAGACATTGAGCAGCGCGCCGAAACCCTCGTACAGGAACCGCCAGCGCGGCGGGCGGCGGTCGTCGTAGCGGGGATCGTCCGAGGGGCGCAGCGAGCCGACGGCGCTCTCGACCAGGCGCTCGCGCGGGTCGATCTCGACGGACTTCAGCCGCGCGGGCAGGTCGACGACGAACACGTGGCCCGGCTGGGCGTCGTCCCAGCGCAGCGTCTGCAGCGCGCCGTCGCGATCGCGGACCGTCACCTCGACCGGCTCGCGCAGGATGGCCCCTTCGCGGCGGACGTCGATCTCGACGTGGTCGCCGCCGCCGGCCGCGGGCGACACGCGCACGGCTTGCAGGCGGTAGTTCACGCGCGGGAGCGGGCCCAGCCACTGCCGCCAGAACCAGTCGAGGTCGGCGCCGAACGTCTCGGCCGCCGCGCGGCGCAGCGGCTGCCCCTCGTTCAGCATGCGGCGCGTGAGCGACGGAAAGGCGGCGGCGCCCAGCAGGTCGAGCAGCTTGTTGTAGATCAGGCGCGGGCTGGCCGCTTCGGGGTCGGCGAACAGGCGCACGTCGTCGCGCAGCTGGTCCCGATCGGCGACGTCGCCGAAGTAGCTGGACGACGACGCGAGCTGCGGCGCGTACAGCAGCTGGTCGACGGCCGGCACGAAGTCGAACGGGCGCAGCAGGTCCGCCGCGTACTCGAGGCGGCTGAACTCGGCGACGGCGTAGAGCTCGGTCAGGTACGCCGCCAGCACGCCGGCCGCGCGCGCGCGATCGGCGGGCGGCTCGTGCCCGGCCACGCGCGCCTCCAGCACGGCGGTGACGATGGCCCGCACCAGCTCAAGGTGGTGGTACTTGCGCAGGCGCGTGACGGGGAAGATGCGGAAGATCTGATCCGACACCAGCACCAGGCTGCCGTGCTGCTGGACCAGCTGATGGCGCAGCGGCGCCTCCACCAGCGTGATGGGCGTGGTCAGCGCGGCGTCGGGAGCGGCGGCGGCGCCCGCCGGCCCGCGCAGCAACGAATCTGCCAGCTGCAGCGCGCGCCGGGCGGTGGCCAGCACCAGGGCGGGGATGTCCTCGCGCACGTAGGGCAGCGGCTGGTCCTCGCTGCCGGGCGGCCGCGGCTTGCGGTGCAGGTAGCGAACCAGGTGCTCACCGACGGTGATCGTGTCGGGGCGCAGGACGCGGTCGGTCACTAGAGTCGGGTAGGGGACGTCGTCGCTGTCGACGGTGACCGGCTGGTCGGGCCCCGGCCACACGACGGGCTGACCGGCCAGGACCAGCGCCAGCGGCTGCGGCGCGCGCACGGTCAGGCGGGCGCGGCCGGCGCGCGCGGGCGCGGCCTGCAGGTCGAAGCCGCCCGGCACCTGCGCGACGGGCATCGGGTAAAAGCCGCCCATGAACCGGCAACGCCGGCCGTCGCAGCCGAAGCCGCCGAAGCGGTGCGGCACCTGCACCTCGAAGTCGGTGTCGATCGTGACTGCGTCGCCGGGCGACAGCGGGTGCGGCAGCTCGACCTGGGCGATCGTGCGCGCGCCGGCGGGCGTGTCCATCAGCCGCACCGTCGCGGGGCGCCCGTCGATGCTCGCCTGCCGGACGGTCATCGCCGCCGGCGAGAACAGGCCGGGGTACAGCCAGTGGTAGGTGACGTCGGTCAGCGCCGGCGAGCGGTGGGCCAGATGGTTCGGGTACAGCCACAGCGGCACCGCGCGGATGGGCGCGCCGGTCTGGTTGACGACGCGCAGGCGCGCGCGCCCGGCCAGGCGCGCCTGGCCCGGGTCCAGCGTGACGTCGACGGCGACGTCGGGGCCGGCCGGCGCGGGATCCGCGGCGCGCGCGCAGGGCGCGGCCAGGGCGACGGCCAGCGCCAGCGCGGGGCTCCAGCGCTTCATCGCGACGAACGCACCGTCAGGGGCCCAGCTCCGGCGCGGTCTCGGGTTCGTTGGGTGGCGGCTCGGGGGCGTCGGGAACGGTGGGCGTCGTCGTCGGTGTGGCGGCCGCGGTTGCCGTCGTGGCGGCCGCGTCACCGACGGCGGGCGCGCGCCCGTAGTCGACGCCCGGCTTGCGGACGTAGGCGGCGATGGGCTGCTTCACCGCGCCCATGATGCGCCCTTCCAGCACCTCGACGGGGACGGGATTCGTCAGCTCGTAGTAGTAGCCGCGCGTCGTCAGCGCGTAGTGGTAGGTCTGCCCGTCGACCTGGAAGCTGCGCTTGACGTTCAGCGGGACCGCGCCGATCCGCTTGAACGGCTGGTGCCGCAGCACGAAGTCGAACAGGCGGACCGCCCGGTTGTTCACCAGGCGGTGGCACCCGTGCGAAAAGCGCCGCGCGATCGACGTGTAGTCGACCGAGCCGTGCGTGCGGATCTGATTGTCGAAGCCGCCCCGCTTGGGATCGACGTGGATGCCCATC
>CAZPUH010000415.1:0-2890 GCA_964589215.1 uncultured Myxococcales bacterium
ATCTCCAAGGGCATGCCGGTGCCGCTGGCGGCGCTGGAGCAGTCCAGCACGAAGCTGCAGTTCCCGAAGGAAGACGACGAGTCGCTGGGGCTGAACTTCACGGGGCGGGTCATCAACAACCGCTACCGCGTCATCCGCAAGATCGGCGAGGGCGGCATGGGGACGGTGTACGCTGCCGAGCACGTCGAGATCGGCAAGGGCGTCGCGATCAAGATCTTGCACCCGGCGTACTCGACGCAGCAGGACCTGGTCGAGCGGTTCCGGCGCGAGGCGCGGGCCGCCTCGCGCATCGGTCACCCGAACATCGTCGACGTGACCGACTTCGGCTCGACCGAGGACGGGTGCGCCTACTTCGTGATGGAGCACCTGGACGGCATCGACCTGGCCGACGTGCTCTCGCACGAGCGGCGGTTGGACGCCACGCGCGCGTGCAACATCGCCATCCAGATCTGCCGCGCGCTGGCGGCGGCGCACGCGGCCGGCGTCATCCACCGCGATCTCAAGCCCGAGAACATCTTCCTGGTCGCGCGGGACGGGCAGGCCGACTTCGTCAAGGTGCTGGACTTCGGGATCGCGCGCAGCATGGGGCGCGCGCGGCGGCTCACCAATCCGGGCGTCGCCATGGGGACGCCGGAGTACATGGCGCCCGAGCAGGCCGAGGGCGGCGCGGTCGACCACCGCAGCGACATCTATTCGGTCGGCGCGCTGATTTACGAGATGGCGTCCGGCTCGCCGCCGCAGCTGAATCGCGACAAGGATCTGATTCCGCCGCGCGGCGTGAAGGCCGACATCCCCGAAGAGCTGGACCGCATCGTCATGCGCGCGCTGGAACGCGACCCCGAGCGCCGCTACCAGACGATGGGGCAGCTTGAGTACGACCTGGTGAAGTCGCTGTTCGGCCGACCGCGCGCGGTCGCCGAGCTGCTGGGGCTCCGCGAAACGGAATCGCGCGGAACGCCCGTCGCGCTGGAGGTGGTGGCCCCGCCGGAGCCGCCCGAGCCGGCGCAGCAGCCGGTGCAGGGGCCGCCGGCGATCGCGTACCCGACGGAGGCGCCGTCGGCGGCGTCGGCCGGGTGGACCGAGGAACGGCCCAGAAACCGAGCGCGCACCGCCTCGCCACAGCCTGCGCCCGTCCGGGCGCCGACCCGAAAGTGGGCGGGCGCGCTGGTGGTGCTGGGCGTGGCGGCCGCGGTGGCCGTGCCGATCTACCGGCGCCTGCCGTGGAGCACCGCCGCGCGCGACGCCGAGGAGGAGTCGGCCGCCACGTCTCCGCCGGCGGCGGCCACCGCCCGCAACAGCGAGGTCGAGCGCCGCGCCGAGCGCCTGCGCCTGGGCGTCGCCGAGGTCGAGGCCATGCTGGCCGACAAGTTCGGGTTCGCCGAGGTGCCGGCGCTGAAAGAGCACCTCGCCAGCCTGCGGGCCGACGGCGGCGGCGCGATCGCGGACACGCTGTCCGTGCGCGCGAAGCAGCAGCTGGTGCAGAAGGCAGAGGCCGAGCTGGATCGCGGGCACATCGACGACGGCGTCGCCCACTACCGCGTGGCGCTGACGCTGGACGCGCACGCGGGCGGCGAGGCCGAGGTCGCCGCCGCGCTGCGGACGCGCGCGCAGTCGGCGCTGACCGCGCAGAAGCCGGCCGAGGCCGTTCGCTGGGCGCGCGAGGCGCTGACGCTGACCCCGGCGGATCCGTCCGCACACGCGCTGGTCGCCGAGAGCCTGGCGGGCGCGCGCGACTACCCCGCCGCCGCGGGCGAGTACGAGACGGCGCTGGCCATGCGCCCGGACGATCCGGCGCTGACCCACGACCTGCAGCAGGTCCGCCACGCGATGGCCGCGGCGGCGACGCCACCGGCGTCCGCGCGGCGGCGCAGCGTCGAGCGGGCGGCGACCGCCCAGCGGGTGCCGGCCGCCGAGGCACCGGCTGCGCATTCCCCCGCGGCAGCGCCCGAGCCGTCGACGGATTCGGAACAGCCGGCGCCGGCCGCGAAGCCCGAGCCTGCAGCGCCCGAGGCGAAACAGCCCGAGGAAGCCGCCCCCGAGGCCAAGCCGGCGCCCGAGCCGGCCGCCGCCAAGCCGGCCGAGGACAAGGCGGAACCCGAGCCCGCCAAAGAACCGCCCGCGCACGAGGCGCCCGCCCGGGCGCCGACCAAGCAGCCGGACGAGGCCGCGGAAGCCGCGCCGTCAGCGCCGGCTCAGCCGGCTGCCGATCAGTAGAAGCAGCTGCATCGCCAGGGCGCGGTCGCCCTCGATCTTGAGGCGGCCGTCGAGCAGAGGCTGCATGGGCGGCAAGGCGCCGCTGCGCAGCCCCTCGAACGTCGCTGCGTCCAGCCGCAGCGTCGTGCGCGGCCGCCCGGCGCTGACACCCGCGGCCCCGAACCCGACGTCCAGTGTCCAGCGCCGGCGGCGGCGCCCTTCGATCTCGACGGCGACGCGGCCCGAGATCTGCCGCACCAGATCGACGTCGGCTGGCTCGACGATCAGCAGATCGCGCATGGACCACCCGGGCGGCGCGATCGCCGGCAGGTCGGGATCCTCGGCGCCCAGCGCGACGCGCAGGTCCGCCTGCGACAGGCGCATCCAGATGTCGGGCGCCTCGCGGTTCCCCGTCGCGACGTTCAGCGTGCTGCCCGCGACCGACAGGTCCCAGGGGCCGCCCGCGGCGCCGCCGACGCTGACCCGCAGCCGCGGCACGCCCGCCGGCGCGCGCCATCCGGCGGCGGCAAAGGCCTGCGGCAACCACCGCTCGAAGAGCTCGGCGGGGGTGACGTCGGGTGGCGGCCGGTCCCAGTTGTCGGTCATGCGCGCGCGGGATGACTATACTCCGCCGCGACCACATGCGTCCCTGGGGCAGAAGGGCCGGTGCTGCAGTCTGGGCGACGGCCATGGTGAT
>CAZPUH010000416.1:0-8937 GCA_964589215.1 uncultured Myxococcales bacterium
ATTCTCCCCGAAGGCGCGCTGGCCGGCGGCCAGCGCGGCCCGCACGTCCTCGGCTGGCATCTTCTTGCTGACGGCGATGAGGCGCACCGCCTCGGGCGCGCGGCCGGCGGCCAGCGCGGCGCGGGCGATCCGCTCGCGCACGCCCGCCAGGCCGTCCGCGATCTGCTGGGCCCGCGTCATGCCGCAGGCGCGCCGAACCCGGCGGGCGGGTAGCCGCGCAGGGCGTCCAGCGCCTGCAGGTCGGCCAGCACCTCGGCCAGCGGCAAGCCGATGACGTTCGTCAGCGACCCGCGCAGCTCGGTGACGAACGCGGCGGCGATCCCCTGGACCGCGTAGCCGCCCGCCTTGTCGCGCCCCTCGCCGGACGCGACGTAAGCGGCGATCTCGGCCGGCTGGAGCGCGCGCACCGAGACCACCGTGGTCACCGCCCGCTCGACGCGCCGGGCGCCGAACCGGATCGCGTAGGCGGTCACGACCTCGTGGCGTCGCCCGGCCAGGCGCGACAGCATCGCGTGCCCCTCGACGTCGTCGGCGGGCTTACCCAGGATGGAGCCGTCGACGACGACGGTCGTGTCGGCGGCCAGCACCGGCAGCCCGCGCGTCGCGGCCGCGCCGTCGGCGACCGCGTCGCACTTGGCGCCGGCGATGCGCCGCGCGTAGTCGCCGGCCGCCTCGCCCGGTCGGACGGTCTCGTCGATGCCGGCCGGAACAACCTCCAGCGTGAGGCCGATCCGTTCGAGCAGCTCGCGGCGGCGCGGCGACGCCGAAGCCAGGATCACGTCGGTGGGGCGGTCGCGCATCGGCGGGCTTTTACCACGCGCGCAACCGCGGCGCTGAGGCGTCCGAGAACCTTCACGATGCGTGGTCCCTTGTTGCTGCTCGCGATGGTCTCGGCGGCGTGCGCGCCGGCGACCGATCTGTCCCATGTGGCCGCCGGGGACGCGACCGGCCCGCCCGCCACCGGTCCGGGCGGCGCGACGCTGCTCGAGCCGGCGGCGGGCGCGTCGGAGGTTCCTCTGAACCTGGCGGGCGTCGTCGTGCGGTTTCCGGGCGCCATCGACTGGGGCGCGGCGGGCCTCCTGATGTGCGGCGGCGCGCAGCCGGTCGCGACCGGGCCTCCCGCCGAGGCGCCCTGCGGCGACGGCGGGGCGGGTGCGTGCTACCGGGTCGCTCTCGAAGACCGGCTGCCGGCCGGCGTCGCCTGCGCCGTGGCGCTGTCGCCGGGCGCGGTCGACGGCAGCGGGGCCCCGGTGGCCGCCGGGGTGATCGGAACTTTCCAGGCCGCGGCCGCCGCGGACACCACGCCGCCTGGACTGGGCGACGTGGCGCTGCGCGTGGCGGGCCCCTGTCTGCAGATCACCTTCACCACCGACGAGACCGCGGCAGCGACCGTCACCCTCTCGGCAGGCGGCGTGCAGACGGACACGCCCGCCGGCGCGGGACAGACCCGCTTCGATCTGACCATTCCGCTCGGCGGCTTGCCGCCCGGGGCCGCGGCGACGGTGGCCGTGAACGCGGTGGACCTGGCCGGCAACCAGGCCGCGTCCGCGCCCTTCGCTTTCACGACGCCGCCGGCCGTTCCGCCGCTGGCGATCACGGAGGTGCTGGCCAACCCGGCCGGTCCCGAGCCGCAGCAGGAGTACGTCGAGTTGCGGAACCTGGGCGACGCCGACGTCTCCCTGGGTGGGCTGCGCTTGACCGACAGCAAGGGGGGCGACGATCTGCCGCCGCAGACGCTGGCGCCGGGAGGCTACGCGCTGGTGGTCACGGCCGCGTACGACCCGGCGCTGGGGCCTGACCCAACGCCCCGGCCGGGGACGCTGCTGGTCCGGGTCGACACCCGGCTCGGCGCGGACGGCCTGTCGAACAGCGGGGAGGCGGTGCAGCTTCTGCAAGGCGAGGCGATCGTGTCGAGCTACGGGGGCTGGGTGGCCGTCTCGGCAGGCAGCTGGAACGGAAAGGCCGTGCACCGGCTGGTCCAGTCCGCGTGCGACACGCCGGCCGCCTGGAACCACACCCCGCTGGCGCCCACGCCCGGCAGCGGCCCGCCCTGAGGTCGATCGAACAGCACCGAAAATTCTGCTGTCCGGGCGGGCGCCGTGGCTATGATAGGCGCCATGTCCGGGCACAACCGGTGGACCAAGATCAAGCATAAGAAGGAGGCTTCCGACTCCAAGAAGTCGAAGGTCTGGACCAAGCTCATCAAAGAGCTGACCGTCTCCGCCCGCGTCGGCGGCGGTGACCCGGGCGGCAACCCGCGCCTGCGCACCGCGATCGACAAGGCGCGCGGCGTGAACATGCCGAACGACACGATCGACCGCGCCATCAAGAAGGGCACGGGAGATCTCGACGGCGTCAGCTACGAGGAGTTCAACTACGAGGTCTTCGGACCCGGCGGCACGGCGGTGCTGGTCGAGGTGATGACCGACAACCGAAACCGAACGGCCGGCGAGATCCGCAGCGTCATCACCCGACACGGCGGCAACCTGGGCGCCTCGGGCTCGGTCGCCTACATGTTCAAGAAGCAGGGATTGATCGTCTACGACAAGAGCGCCGTGGACGAGGACAAGGTCACCGAGCTGGCCATCGAGCTGGGCGCGGACGACATCCGCGCCGAGGGCGACTCGCTGCTGGTCGTCACCGAGCCCAAAGCCTTCGAATCGATCCGGGACGGCCTGAAAGGCGGGGGCCTGCCGGAGCCGCTGTCGGCCGAAGTCACGATGGTGCCCCAGAACACCGTCAAGCTGGTCGGCAAGGACGCGGAAGGCGCGGTCAAGCTGGTCGCGGCGCTGGAAGACAACGACGACGTGCAGAACGTCTACTCGAACATGGACGTCGACGAGTCCGTGCTGGAGAGCGTCGGCTGAACCGTCGGGCGGTGTCGAGGTCGGTCGCGGCGCCCGCGCCGGCGACGTCCGCGGCAGTGCGAATCCTCGGCATCGACCCGGGGTCGGTTCGGCTCGGTTACGGTGTCGTCGAGTCCCACGAGGCAGGCGGCACGCGCGTCTCTTACGTCGAGTGCGGGGTCATCACGGCTGCGGCTCACAAGCCGCGGGCCGTGCGTCTGGCCGAGATCGGGCGCGGGCTGCGGGAGCTGATCGCGGAGGTGCGCCCGCATGCGGTGGCGATGGAAGAGGCCTTCTTCGGCGTCAACGTGCAGTCGACCATCGCGCTGGGTGAGGCGCGTGGCGTGGCGCTGTTCGTGGCCGCCGAAGAGGGGCTGGACGTGACCGGCTATCCGCCCGCCACCGTGAAGAAGACCGTCGTCGGCCACGGCCGTGCCACCAAGGAGCAGATCGGGTTCCTGGTGCGCGCGCTGCTCTCGATGCGGCGCGCGCCGTCGCCGGATGCCGCGGACGCGCTGGCGATCGCGATCTGCCACGCCCGCTGCGGCACGCCGGTGGCGCGGTGATCGCGTTTCTGCGCGGGCGCGTCCTCGAGGCGGACGCCGAGTCGGCGGTGCTGGACGTGGCCGGCGTCGGGTACCAGGTCCTCGTCAGCGCCTCGACGGCGGCGGCCCTGTCGGTCGTGCCCGCCGACGGGACGACGCAGCTTTACGTCCACACGCACTTCGTCAAGGACGAGCCGCTCCGGCTGTACGGCTTCTCGGAGACGTCGGAGCGAACGTTGTTCCAGACGCTGATCGGCGTTCAAGGCGTCGGTCCGCGCGTGGCGCTGGCGATCCTGGCCGGGATCCAACCGGCCGAGCTGGTGCGCGCGATCGCGACCGGCGACGTGGGCCGGCTGACCCAGGTGAAAGGGGTGGGGCGCAAGACCGCCGAGCGCCTGGCGCTGGAGCTGCGCGAGAAGATCCTGACCGTCCCCGCCGGTAAGGCCGTGGCGCTGGAGCCGGCGGCCGCCAAGGGCGCAGCGCCGGCGGGACCGCTGGGCGACGTCTATGGCGCGCTCGTGCAGCTGGGGTACAAGCCCGCCGAGATCGAGCCGCTACTGGACCGGCTGGACCCTGGCCGGCCCGTTCCGGACCTGGTTCGTGAAGCGCTGGGCGCGCTGCGGAGACAGTGATCCATGGCGCGGCAGCGACACGACGACGAAGGCCAGAACGCCGATCCGGGCCGGGTGGTCTCGGCCCAGGCCAACGCGGGCGTCCGTGAGCTGGACGACGACGCGGCGCTGCGGCCGCGCAGCTTCGCCGAGTTCGTCGGCCAGCGGAAGGTCGCCGACAACCTGGCCGTCTACGTCCAGGCGGCGCGCAAGCGGGGCGACGCGCTGGACCACGTCCTGCTGTCGGGGCCGCCCGGACTCGGCAAGACGACTTTGGCCTTTCTCCTCGCGCGGGAGATGGGCTCCCAGATTCGCGTCACCTCCGGTCCCGCGCTGGAGCGCAAAGGCGACCTGGCCGGCATTCTCACTTCGCTGGGGCGCGGCGACGTCCTCTTCATCGACGAGATCCACCGCCTGCAGCCGGTCATCGAGGAGAGCCTGTATCCGGCGATGGAGGATTTTCGCATCGAGCTGGTGACCGGGGCCGGCGCCGGGGCGCGGGCGATTCCGCTGCCCATCGAACGGTTCACGCTGGTCGGCGCCACCACGCGCACCGGGCAGCTGGGGTCGCCGTTGCTGTCCCGCTTCGGGATCGTCGAGACGTTCGCGTTCTACTCGGCCGCCGAGCTCACCGACATCGTGCGCCGGTCGGCCCGGTTGCTCGAGATCCCCATCGACGACGCAGGCGCCGAGGAGATCGGCCGCCGCTCGCGCGGGACTCCGCGCATCGCGAACCGGCTGCTGCGCCGGATCCGCGACTTCGCCGACGTGCGCGGCGACGGCCGCGTCACCCGCGAGGTCGCGGAGTTCGCGCTGGGCCGCCTGGAGGTCGACGCCGCCGGCCTGGACGCCGGCGACCGCCGGATCCTGTCGACGATCATCAAACGCTTCGACGGCGGCCCGGTCGGGATCGATTCGCTGGCGGCGTCCCTGGCCGAGGACCGCGACACGCTGGAGTTCGTCTACGAGCCCTACCTGATCCAGGAAGGCTTCCTGATTCGCACGCCGCGCGGCCGCCAGGTCACCAAGCGCGCCTACGAGCACCTGGGCGTCCCCGCCCCTTCGCGCCCGGGGCAGGGCTCCTTGTTCTGAGGGCCGCCGTGCAACGGGTCGCCGTCTTCGGAAACACCGGCGCAGGCAAGTCCACGCTGGCCCGAAGACTCGCGGAGCTGACCGGCCTCCCGCTCTTCCCCCTGGATTTGATCCAGTGGCGCTCCGGCGACGTCGAGGTCCCACACGCCGAGTACCTGGAACGCCACGCCGAGATCCTCCACCGCCCGGCCTGGATCATCGACGGATATGGCTGCCGCGCGTCCGCGTGGCAGCGCTTCGCCGTCGCGGACACGCTGGTGTACATCGACCTGCCGTTGATCACACACGCCTGGTGGGTGACCAAGCGCCTGTTTCAGGGACTCTTCGCGACGCCAGAGGGCTGGCCCGCCGGCAGTCGCATGCTCCGCAGCACGCTCGGCTGCTACCGCACGATGTGGCTTTGTCACCGGCGGCTGACCCCCGACTACCGGCGGCTCGTCGCCGGCGCCCGCGCCGAAAAGCGGGTCCATCACCTGCGCTCTCGTGCCGACATCTCCGCGTTCCTGGCGACCGTCGCGCGGGAGGTGCCCTGAGATGCTCCAGATCCGCGCGTTCGAGAAGAACGATCAAGCTGCGCTCGAAGAGCTCTGGGGTGGTGTGTTCGCCGACGACCCGGCCTGGAATGTCCCCGCTGCCCTCATCGCCCGGAAGCTCACCGTGCAGCCGGAGCTTCTGCTGGTGGCCGTGCTCGACGGGCGCCTCGTCGGCGCCGTGATGGCGGGCTTCGACGGTGTCCGAGGCTGGATCTATCACCTGGCGGTCGCCCCGGACGCGCGGCGCCGCGGGATCGGCCGTCAGTTGATCCGCGCCGCCGAGGCCGGGCTGCGCACCCTCGGCTGCCCGAAGGTGAACCTGCAGGTGCGCGCTTCGAACCGCGCGGTCGTGGAGTTCTATGACGCCCTCGGCTACCGGGTCGAGGAGCGCGTCAGCATGGGGCGGCGCCTGACAGCAGATGACGACGGCCTCACGAATGCGACGGTGCGTGAGTTTCGCGACGGCGACGAGCCGGCTCTGTACGCCGTGTTTCACTCGGCGATTCACGGGCTGGCCGCCCGCGATTACACGCCGGAGCAGCTGGCGGCGTGGGCGCCCGAGCAGCCGGAATCAGGGCGGTGGGCCGAAAAGATGCGCGCGCGGCGGCCGTTCATCGTCGAAGAGGACGGGCGCATCCTCGGGTACGCCGACGTGCAGCCGTCCGGCCTCATCGACCATTTCTTCGTGTCGGCGGCCGCCGCCCGCCGCGGGGTGGGGCGGGTGCTGATGGAACGGATTCACGCGCGCGCGGCCGAGCTGCAGCTCGGGCAGCTTCACGCGGACGTCAGCCTGACGGCCGAGCCCTTCTTCGAGCGGTTCGGTTTCCGCGTCGTCGAACGGAAGCTGGGGGAGGTCCGCGGGGCGCGCCTGCCCAACGCGCGCATGGTCAAGGACCTCGCGTCGCGCTGATCCAAGCCGTCAGCGGGCCTGAAGCTGCGCGTCGCTGAGCGTGCCGGTGAAGACGATGCGCGCCGGACCGCGCAGTCGCACGCCCGCGTAGTCGGCGGCGACCGTGATCGCCAGCGTCCCTCCGGGCAGGTGGACCGGCGTCTCCGCGCCCGGGGTCAGGCGCCGCTCGAGGCAGGCGGCCACCACGGTCGCGCAGGCGCCCGTGCCGCAGGCGAGGGTCAGGCCGCTGCCGCGCTCCCACACGACCAGGTCGATCTCGCGGCCGCCGCGCACGCGCGCGAACTCGACGTTCGTGCGGCGCGGGAACCGGTCCGCCACCTCCAGCGCGGGGCCGTAGGTCTCTGCCAGCGCGCGCAGGTCGTCGTCGCCCTCCACGAAGATGACGGCGTGAGGGTTGCCCATCGAGACGGCGGTGAACCGGAAGTCCCGGTCACGCGCGCGGATCGGCTCGCGGAGGGCGCGCTCGCCGCCGGGCGGGGCCAGCGGGATCTCGCTGCGGGTCAGGCGCGGGCGCCCCATCTCCTCGGCGACGTCGCGCACGGCGCCGCCGGCGACGTCCAGCGTGCAGGCCAGCACGCCTGCGCCCGTCTCGATGTTCAGCGTCGGCCGGCGCAGGGCAGGGTCCGACTCGTACAGCACCTTCGCCACGCAGCGCAGGCCATTGCCGCACATCTCCGCTTCGCTGCCGTCGGCGTTGAGGACGCGCATCCGCGCGTCGCCGCTGGCGCTGGGCAGGATCGCGAGCACGCCATCGGCGCCCACGCCGAAGTGTCGGTCGCAGATCTGCCGGACGATGGCGGGGTCCTGGATGGCCTGGGCGGGTGGGGCGCCGCCGTCGCGGCGCAGGTCCACGACGACGAAGTCGTTCCCGGTTCCCTCGGCCTTGACGAACGGCAGCGGCATCGTCGCGCCGCCCGGTTACGGGGCGGCCGGAGCCGGCTGGCCTTCGGGCTCCTTGGCGGCCGGCTTCTCGGCGGGGGCGGGGGTCTCGCTGCCTTCGGCGGCCGGGGCCGCCTTCTTCCGGCGCGGCGCCGCGGGCGTCGCGTCGGAAGCCGCGGGCTTCGCGCCGGCCTTGGCGCCCTTGGCCTTGTCGGTCGCCTCCGCCTTGTCGGTCTTCTTCTCGACCTTGGTCTCGGTCTTCGTCTCGACCGCGGCGGGCGCGGGCTCGGTCGTTCCGGCCGCGGGGGCCGTGGCGCCGGCGGTCTTCTGGATGTCCTGGCGCGCCTTGTCGAGATCCATCTTCAGCTTGGCCGACCGCGCGTCCTCGTCCTTCTTCTGGGCCGCCTTCTGCTCGGCGAGTCGCTGCAGCCGCCGCGAGTCCTGCTGGCTGGAGTAGTGCGCCAGCGCCAGCGAGGTCAGCAGGAACAGGAACGCCGTGATCGACGTCAGGCGAGTCAGGAAGTTGCCCGCGCCGGAGGATCCGAACACCGTTTGGCTGCCGCCGCCGCCGCCGAAAGCGATGCCCATGCCGCCGCCCTTGCCGGCCTGCAGGAGCACGACCAGGATCAGAAACAGGCAGACCAGAACGTGAAGGATTGTCAGGAACGTGATCATACGGACGCGCCCTCTTTCACCAGTCGAACGAACGATTCGGCCGACAGAGATGCGCCCCCGACGAGACCACCGTCGACGTTCTCTTCGGCCATCAGGACCCGGATGTTGTCGGCCTTGACGCTGCCGCCGTACAGGATGCGCATCTGCGCCGCCACGCCAGCCGAGCGGGCGGCGACCCGCGACCGGATGAACCGGTGCACCTCTTCGGCCTGGGCCGGGGTCGCGTTGCGTCCGGTGCCGATCGCCCAGACCGGCTCGTAGGCGATCACGACGCGCGACAGGTCCGCCTCGGCCATGTCCGCCAGCGCCGCGTCGACCTGAGCCTGCACGCGGCCCAGCGTCTCGCCCGAGTCACGTTCGGCCAGCGTCTCGCCCACGCAGATGATGGGCGTCAGCCCCGCCTTCAGGGCGGCGCGCGCCTTGAGGTTGACGGCCGCGTCCAGCTCGCCCAGCAGCTGCCGCCGCTCGGAGTGGCCGACGATGACGTACTTGCACCCGACGTCGACCAGCTGCGCCGGCGCGACCTCGCCCGTGTAGGCGCCCTTGTCCTCCCAGAAGCAGTCCTGGGCCGCCACCGCGACGGGCCCGTCCTCGAGCCGCTTGGCGACCGCGTGGAGCGCCGTGAAGCTGGGCGCCACCGCGATGTCGACGTCGCGCACCGTCGAGACGCCGTTGCGTACCTCGGTGGCGAGAGCCAGCGATTCGGCAATCGATCCGTTCAGCTTCCAGTTGCCGCAAAAAAACGGCCGCCGCGTGCGCGCCATGGTCTGTCCTCTCAGCTCTCGAGCGCCGCCAGCCCCGGGAGCTTCTTGCCCTCGAGGAATTCCAGCGAGGCGCCACCGCCGG
>CAZPUH010000417.1:0-33215 GCA_964589215.1 uncultured Myxococcales bacterium
CCGGCCTGCCGTCCCCGCCGCCCCGCCGGTCCCGCCCGTGCTGATCGCCGCCCCGCCCGCGCCGGCCCCTGCGGCGCCTGCCGCGCCCGAGCCCGACTGACCGCCCGCGCTCTGGTTCTGGCCGGCGGTTCCGGCGGCCGCGGCGCCGCCCTTGCCCGTCGATGCACCGCCGGCTCCTGCGGCACCGCCCGTCCCGGCGCGTCCGGCTCCGCCGTCGCCGCCGCCGTCGACGCTCGCCGAGCCGCACGACTGCGCCGCCACCGCCAGCATCGCCACGGCAAAAGCCACCACTCCGCCCCACGATCTCGTCGCGCTCGTCACGCGGCCGAGGATAAGACCATCTCGCGCCGGAACACCATCCCTGCCGCGTTCGAACGGACAGCCCGCGAACAGCCCGGGGTCGGCGCCGGCGGCCTCATCGGTTACGATGTGACGTGGTCGACGCGCAGCGGACGTGGATGGCCCGGGTCCTGGTGGGGCTCGCGCTGGTGGGGTGCGGAGGCGGCAGCGGCGCGCCGCCTGGCGGCGGGACGACGGGGCGCGGCGGGGCCGCCGGCGCCGTCGGAGGTGACGACGGCGCCGCAGGGACCGCGGGCAGCGCCGGCACGACCGGGCTCGCGGGGACGAACGGATCCGCGGGCAGCACCGGCACCGCCGGGACGAACGGCGCTTCCGGTACGGGTGGCGCGGCAGGCAGGGGTGGCGCCGGCGGGGCGCATGCGGCCGGCGGGACGGGCGGAATGAACTGCTTGCCCGACATCCTCATCGTTCAGGACCGGTCGGGCTCGATGACCGATGACGCCAACGACTCGCCCTGTCCCGGCGGTTGCGGGCTCAATTCGAAATGGGCCGCCGTGTCGGCGGCCGTCACCAACGTCGCCGGCGCGACGGACGGCATCGTGAACTGGGGGCTCAAGTTCTTCCCGGACACGAAGGGCTGCAGCGCCAGCGGACCGCCCACCGTCCCAATCGGGACGTCGAACGGCGCGCTGGTGGCAAACGCCATCGCGCGAACGCAGCCGAGCGGCAACACACCGACCCGCGACGCCATCACGTACGCAACGGCCTATCTCCAGAGCCTCACGGACGCGAATCCCAAGTTCCTCTTGCTGGCGACGGACGGCCTTCCCAACTGCCCCGACGGCTGCGCCGCGATGGCGAACCCGACCAGCGCCTGCACGATGAGCGACAACCCGGTCGAGGACATGGCCGCCGAAGCCGCCGTCACCGCGGCGGCGACTTCAGGCATCAGGACGTTCGTCGTCGGCATCGGTGCCTTGGCGACCGCCGAGAACACGCTGAACCAGCTGGCCATCGCCGGCGGCGAGGCCCAGACGGGCGCCGCGACCTCCTACTACCCGGCCGGCGACGAGGCCGCGCTGGAAGCGGCCCTGACCGCGATCGTCAACAAGATCGCCGGCTGCCCACACTGACCACCGCCGTACGCCGAAGCACACTCCGAATGCGAGCGCCTCCTTCGGCGGTTGGTTCGGTCCCGGCGATCGCCGTTCACAGGTCGAGCACGACGTCACGCTGGGGCTGGGAACAACACACCAGGAGATTACCGCCGGCCGGCTGGTCCAGCGGCTCCGGACTGTAGCCGACCGTGCCGGAGATGAGTCCGCTCTCGCAGCTGTGACAGACACCCGCCCGGCACGACCATCGGACGGGAACGTTGCACGCCTCCGCCAGCTCGAGGAGGCTGCCATAGGCGGCCGCCTTCCAGTGCGCGCTGATCCCGCTGCGCGCGAACGACACCAGCGGGCCGGTCTCGGCGTCGTCCCGCGGGCGTGCTGGCGGGCGCGCCGACGCGCGCACCACCCCCGGGGTCATCGATTCACCCCCGTCGAAGATCTCGACGCGGACCCGGCCGGCTGGCACGCCGAACGCCTCCAGACCCTGCTTCATCTCGGTCATGAACCGCGGCGGCCCGCACAGGTAGACCTCGGCATCTCGCGGAAGGCCGACGTCCGCGAACACGGCGCGCGACAGGTGGCCGGCGGCGTCGAAGTCCCGCCCGATCTCGTCGCCGGAGCCGGGCTGGCTGTAGGTGACGTGGCTGCGGCCTCCGGGCAGCGAGCGAATCAGACCGCGCGCTTCGGCCGCGAACGCATGGTGCTCGCGATCGCGCGCCCCGTGGATCCAGAGGACTGGCCGCGCCGATCCAGCGGCCGCCAGCGCGTGCAGCATCGCCAGCACGGGCGTCGCGCCAACCCCCGCGCTCAGCAGCAGGACCGGGCCCTGGCCAGGCTGCAGCACGAAGCTTCCGCGCGGCGCGCTGACGTCCAGCGTGTCGCCGAGTCCCACGTGATCTCGCAAGTAGGTGCCGACGACCCCATGCGGCTCGACCTTCACGCTGATGCGATACCGTTCCCCGGAGGGCGCGTTCGACAGCGAGTAACTCCGAAAGATGCTCGCGCCGCCGGCTGCCGGTTGAACCCGCAGCACGACGTATTGCCCCGGCAGCGGCGTCGGCAACGGCTGGGCGTCCGCGCTCTCGAGAGTGAATGACAGGACGTCGGCGGACTCGCGATCGACGGCGGCCACCCTGAGCCGGCGAAAGCCGGGGGCGGCCGGGTGCGCGGCCGCGTCCCGCGCGAGCCCCGCGTTACCGCTGGCCACCCCGGCCGCGGAGCTCTGCAACAGCGCCTCGAACGACGCGCGCCAGCCGGCCGACAGCGGCGCGATCCGCAGCGCGCGCTGAAGCTGGTCGCGCGGGTGGGGCGGCGAATACAGCAGCCCGTTGATCTCGGCGATCGTCATCCGATCGGCCGCCTCGCCCACCTTCACGATGTCGTCGCCGGCCCCGACCTCTCCTTCGCGCAGCACGCGAAAGTAGAACCCCGGCCGGCCGCTGGACGTCAGCAGCGCGGGCATGCGCGGTTCATTCAGTCGAATGCCGACCCGGTAGCAGGTCACCCGCGGCTGCGTGACCTCGAAGAGCGCGGTCCCGATGCGATAGCGGTCACCGATGCACACCACGTCGTCCGGCAGCCCCGACACGGTGAAGTTCTCGCCGAACTGCCCGTGGACGAAGTCGGTGCGGCGCAGCTGCTCTTCCCAGTGGCGATACGATTCGATCTGATACACGAAGACCGCCCGCTGCTCGCCGCCGTGCCCGGCCAGATCCCCCTGGCCGTCCCCCTCCACATTCAGGCGGCCGACACGGCGGCGGCCGGCGACAGGGTCCTTCCAGATGCCCGTGTGCACGGTCCGGCCATTCCACTGGATGTCGCGCGGCAGCCCGACGTTGACCGAGAGCAGTTGCGGCGCCGACCCCATGTGTCCCATTCGCATAGGCCGCGCGCCGTTCCGTCGCAAGGCCGCGGTCGACGAATCAGGGTTTGGATACGCGTCACGGCGAATCCGAGCGGACGACCTCTTCCAGCAGTGACGCGATCCCCGCGATTCGCGCGACCAGGTCCGGCGTCAGCCCGTGCCGGCCGCCGATGTAGGCCGGCGCGTTGAACGAAAGCCAGGTCGCGCCGTTCGCGTCTTCCCAGCACAACGCCTTCAACGGAAGATCCAGTCCGACCCGTGGAGCGGCCGCCATCAGCGGGGTCCCCGCCTTCGGGCTTCCGAAGAGCAGCATCTGCATCGGGCGCAGAGCCATGCCGGCCGCGGCGGCATCGCCGCTGAAGTCGATCCGCGCGAAGATCTTCAGGCCGCGCGCCCGCGCCATCGCCTCGACCCGATCGATGGTCTCACCCACCGCCCGCGCGCTGCGCAGGTCCACGACCCCGTTGGTTGCGTCATCCACCCCGAGTGATGACCGATCCTCGAGCCGCCGGCCAGCGTCCCCGGGATCAATCCGCCTTCGAGTCCCGGCCCTTTCGCGGCGTTCGGGGGGGTTTGAAGGTGGGATGAACGTCTTAGATTGTCCACAGAGGAGGTTGACATGAGAAAGCGCACATCCTCACGCGGACGCCGCTACGGCAATGGCGCGAAGCGCTCCGTTGCCAGCGCCATGCGCCGCAAGAAGAACGGAACGTTGAAGGCTGGCAAGGGGCGGCACCCGCGCGCCAAGAGCCGCAAGCAGGCCATCGCCATCGGCCTGTCGGAAGCGCGAAAGAAGGGGGCCAAGGTGCCGCGCAAGAAGGGAAGCCGGTGATGGCCGCCTCTCCACGCCAGCGCCAGGCGGCGCGAAAGAACATCAAGAAGGCAGCCCAGGCCGCCCGGCGAAAGAAGACCATCTCGAAGCTGCCCAAGGCGACTCGATCCGCGCTGGGGCGGCAGGCCAACAAGGTGAAGCGCAGCCGCCGCGCCCACTGAACGACCGCGAGCCGGGAGAGCTCGCAGCCGGATGCCGCCGCGTAAACGCGGTACGCTGGGCTGCCCGGCAGCATGATCCGCCTCTCGAGACGCAGACCACGGGTACGACAGCTCGTCCTCGGCATCCCCGCTGCCGTTTGCTGCGCCGGGCTCGCGCCGGCGGCGCGCGCGCGCGCCCAGGAGTCGGCACTGTTCGTGTTCGCGTGGTCTGCGCCCGCGGGGTGCCCCTCGCAACAGCAGGTCGAGGCGGACATTGCGCGGCTGGTCGGGGGAGACCTGCGGCTTCGCGATGGGAGCGAGCTGCGCGCCGATGTCAGCGTGTCGGGCGGACCACCCTGGTCGGCGGACCTGACCACGCTGCACGCGGGGCGTGTCGGGCGACGAACGATCGAGTCGCCCTCGTGTCAGGCGGCGGCCGAGGCCGTCGCCCTGATCATCGCCCTGTCGATCGATCCGGATGCCCGGGCCGCTGGCCCTCGAGCGCCGGCGGCGGCGCCACCCCAGATGGGCCCGCCGTCGGCGAGCAAACCCCGCCCGCTGCACGTCCTGGTGGGTGTCCACGCGCAAGCGCGCGCCGGTACCTTGCCTGAAACGGACGTCGGCGCCGGCTTGGGCGTCGGATTGGCCGGCCTCCGGTGGCGCGCAGAGCTGCGGTGGACCTACGGGCTGCGGCGCGATCAGCCCGCCCTGCTGCCTTCCGGCGCTGCCGGCCGGTTCAACCTGGACGCGGGCTCGCTGACCGGATGCGTCGACCTCGGTCGAGGCAAGCTGGCATTTGGACCGTGCGGCACGGCGGAAGCGGGTCGAGTGTCCGCGACCGGGTCGGGCGCCACGGCCGGATTCTCAAAGAATGCTCCGTGGTTAGCCCTGGGCGGTGGGGTCTTCGCATCGCTGGCCGTGTCCGAGCACCTGCGCACCTCCGTGGAGGTCGACGCGCTGGCGCCCCTGTACCGGCCGGACTACGTGTTCGACGAGATCCCCGGGGTGGTTTTCAAGGCGCCCCCCCTGGGAGGTCGGGCGTTGATCGACCTTTCCTGGCAATTTTGATGAAAGAATCCTCGCTCCCCCGGGAACGAAGTCTCCGATGCCGTCTCCAGCCAGGAACCCCGCTCCGCCAGCGCACGACGCGAGCGCGAGGGTGGGCGTGGCTGACTTCGACGAGATTTACGAACGCACGGTCGACTACGTGTGGAACGTCGTGCGCCGCATGGGCGTCCCCCCATCGGACGCCGAAGACGTGGTGCAGGAGGTGTTCGTCGCGGTGCACCGCCGGCTCGACAAGTTCGAGGGGCGGGCGCATGTCAAGACCTGGGTCTTCAGCATCGCCGTCCACTTCGTTCAGCACTACTTTCGGACGCACGTCCGCAAGCCCGGGGATCGCGCCACGGGAAAGGGAACGGAGATCCATGCGCTGGCTGACCTGCAGGAAAACGGGCCGGCCAGCGAGGTCGAACGCATCGAACGCTACGACGCCCTCGACTGGGTGCTCGCCCGGCTGGACGAACCGAAGCGGCTGGTCTTCGTGCTGGCGGAGCTGGAGCAGATGACGCTGTCTGAGATCGGCGAGATCGTCGGCGCCAACCCCAACACGGTCGCGACGCGCTTGCGCGCGGCTCGGCAGGCTTTCGAAAAGGCGCTGGCGCGCTTCCAGGCGCGGGAACTGGGGAGGCGCGAATCATGAAGGAGCTCAGTCCCGCGGCTCGAGCCCTGGTGGACGCGCATCGTTCGGACAGGACGCTGACGTCCGCCGAGCGAAAGCGAATCAAGAACGACGTGATGCTGCGGGCGGCGGCTATGGGCGCGACCACCGCCGTCGCCGCGAAGCTCACCACCAGTGCCACGGCCAACTCCGCGGGCATGTCCGCGGGCATGTCCGCAGGCACGTCCGCAGGGACGTCCGCAAGCATGTCCGCGGGGATGTCGCTGGCGTCCAAGGTCGCGGTGGTGGCCCTCTCGGTGACCGCCGTGACGGGGGTGGTGTCGGTTTCGGTGCGGGCGTTGCGCGCGCGAGCTCACCCGCACGCGACGCCCAGCGAGACGTCTCCTCCGGCGATGGGACGGGAACCCCCGCAGGCGGTTTCCGCCCCGGCGCCGCGGCCGACGGAGGGAACGACGGTCGCCCGCTCCGCCACCGCGACCCCGGCGTCGTGGGCCGCGGTTGCCACACCCGCCGCGGTCCCGGCGCGGGCGACGGCGGCCGCGCGAAGGGTCGCCGTGGCGGCTCCCGCTGCCCGCCGCGCGCGGCGGCCGGCGGCGACGCCGGACGTGGCGGCCGTGCCCGCGGCCTCCGCAGCGATCGGCCCCGCGAGCCGCGATCAGGTGAAGGCGAGCAACGACCCGCCCCAGCCGTCGACCGCGGCGGCGCCCCGTGTCGTTCCGCCCGATCCGGAACCGGAGCTGCGGGTCGTGCGCCAGGCGCGCGACGACCTGCGTGCCGGCCGCCCCGCTACCGCCTACCGCCGGCTCGAGGAGTTCGACCGCCAGCGCGGCCCGGGAATGCTCACCGAAGAACGGCAAGCGCTGTCGGCCATCGCCCTCTGCCAGTGGCAGCCGGGTGGGCAGGCACGCGCGCGCGCGGCCGAATTCCTGCGGAGCTCCCCCGAATCCCCCCTCGCGATCCGCGTGAGATCGGCCTGCGCGCAGGGTTCCAAAGCGTCTCCGTGAGCGCGCGACGCCTGCGCGCCGCTGTGGGCGCGCTGCTTCTCGCGCTGGGGGCGTGCACCGCCGATCGCGTGGTCATCGGCGCGCGGACCTGCCCCGCCCCACCGGATGGTCCGCCCGCGGCTGCGCCGCTTCCCAGCGCCCAGCAGCGGGAGTTTCAGCGGTTCGAGCTCATGGCCTACATCCATTTCGGCCTGGCGACGTACGACCAGAGCCCGGACGCCCCGGCCGCCGAGTTCAATCCGACGAGCTTCGACGCGCACCAGTGGGTCAGCGCCCTCGTGAGCGCCGGCTTCCACCAGGTGGTCCTGGTCGCCAAGCACTACGACGGGTTCTGTCTGTGGCCCTCCGCCTATACCGAGTACTCGGTGAAGGCCAGCCCCTGGAGAGGCGGGCACGGGGACGTGGTGCGGGAGCTCACGGACGCGGCGCGCGCGGCGGGACTGCGCGTGGGCCTGTACCTGTCGCCCTGGGACGAGAACTTTCCGAGCACGGGCGATGGATACGAGACGTACCTGCGCAACCAGGTGACCGAGCTGCTGTCGACCTATGGGCCCGCCGTCGAGATGAAGTTCCCCGGCAATCACGCGCCCGACGGCGTCGATTGGGCCGGTGTCGCGCGGCTGGCGCACGACCTGCAGCCTGAAACGCTGGTCTGGATGGGCCCCGAGATCGCCACGACGGGCGTCGACCTGCGATACATCGGCAACCAGACGGGCGTCGCCCCCCGCTCGACGGCCAGCGTCGCGGACGTCCCGAACGGTGGCCCCTCGAATGTCTGGTACCCGGCCGACGCGGAGGTGTCGGAGCGCTCCGGCGGTCTGTGGTTCTGGACCCCCACCAGCGCCGTCATCTCGCTGGCCCAGCTGCAGTCGCTCTACTTCACGTCGGTGGGTCGGAACACGACGCTGATGCTCAACATCTCGCCGGGGAGCAGCGGCTTGCTCGACGCGGACGAGGTCGAGCTGCTGCGCCAGTTCGGGGCCTGGCAGGCGGACCTGTACCGGACGAACCTGCTGCGGGACCAACCCGTCGTCGCCGACACGACCTGGGCGGCCCCGGGCTTCGAGGCGAGCCGGGCGCTGGACGACGACCTGTGCACCAGCTGGGCCGCCGCCGGCCAGGCGACCTCGGCGCGGCTGGAGGTCACGCCCCGAGCGCCCATCACGTTCTCGGTTCTCAGCATCCGCGAACCGATCGAATCGGGCGAGCGCGCCACCGCTTACCACATCGAGCTGCGGCAGAACGGCATCTGGAACCGGGCGCCGACGGACGCGTCGGGCGCGCCGCTGGCCGGCACGGTGATCGGCGAGCGCCAGCTCTGGCAGCTGGCGCCGACCACGGCGGACGCCATCGCGCTGGTGATAGACGCGGCGCGGGGCGTTCCCGCGATCGCCGAGCTCGGGGCTTACTGAGCGCGTCCCGCGCGAAAACTGCCCAACGAATCCCGAAACAGCCGGGAACTAAGGGCCCATGTCGGGCTCTTTCATGCGTCGTGCGGGTCAGGTTCTCATTGCCGTCAGCGTCATCGGTTTCGCGATGTCGCCCGGTGCGGGGTGCGGCAAGGGAAGCGGCGGCGGCGTGGCATCCGGCGGACAGACCAGCACGGGGGGGAAAGGCGGCGCCGGCGGCAGCATGGCCGGCGGCAGCGGAGGCTCCGCCAGCGGGGGCTCGGCCAGCGGCGGCATCGGCGCGGGCGGGTCGTTTGGCTCTGGCGGAACCGCGACCGGCGGGACGGGCGTCTCCGGGACCGCGGGCAAAGGTTCGGGAGGCGCGCCGTCGAGCGGCGGACAGACCGGCGCCGGCGGCTCGTCGAACCCCGACGGGGGTCAGGCCGACGGTCCGCGCCTGATCCAGAACTTCAACCAGTCATGGAAGTTCAAGCGAGCGGACGTCTCGGGCGCCGACGCGACCGCGTTCGACGACTCGTCGTGGAGCGACATCGGCCTGCCGCACTCGTTCAATCTCCCGACCTTCGTCAACGCGAAGTTCTACGCCGGCTACGGCTGGTACAGAAAGCACTTCACCGTTCCCGCGGGGTGGTCCGGCAAGAACGTGTTTCTCGAGTTCCAGGCCGCTTTCGATCAGGCGCAGATCTACGTCAACGGCAAGATGGTGGGAACGCACATCGGCGGCTACAACGGCTTCTCGATCGACGTCACGTCGGCCATCCAGGCGGGCGACAACGTGGTGGCCGTTCGGTTGAACAACAACTGGAACGCTCAGATCCCGCCCATCACCGGCGATCACACGTTCCAGGGCGGCCTGTATCGCGACGTCTTCGCCGTGGTGACGGACCCGTTGCACGTCACCTGGTACGGCACGTGGGTCACGACGCCGACGCTGGCGGCGAACGCGGGCGCGTCCAGCACCGTGTCGATCAAGACGGAGGTGCAGAACAACCGCGCGGCGGCCGTCAACGCCACGCTGCGAACCGACATCGTCGACAAGGACGGCAAGGTGGTCGCCACCGTCACCTCCCAGCAGATGATCGACCCGAACAAGACCGTGACCTTCGACCAGACCACGCCGGCCATCACCGGCCCGTCGCTGTGGCACCCCGATCACCCGACCATGTACAGGGCGCTGTCGTACCTGTCGGATGCCGGCGGAACCGTGGACACGTTCACCACGCCGTTCGGGTTCCGCTGGTTCAGCTGGACGGCTGACAAGGGGTTCTCGCTCAACGGCGCGCACTACTGGATCCAGGGCGGGAACGTTCATCAGGACCACGCGGGCTGGGGGATCGGCGTGTCCGACTCGGCGCTCTATCGCGACGTGAAGATGGTCAAGGACGCGGGGATGAACTTCATTCGCGGGTCGCACTACCCGAAGGCGCCAGCTTTCGCGGACGCCTGCGACCAGCTGGGAATCCTGCTCTGGTCGGAGAACTGCTTCTGGGGCGGCTTCGGCGGCGGACCCGGCGGCTGGTCGTACAACGGCGCGTATCCAAGCAGCTCCGGCGACTTCGACAAGTACGACGCCAACGTCCTCGCGAGCCTCACCGACATGATCCGCATCCATCGCAACCACCCCAGCATCATCGTGTGGAGCATGGGCAACGAGGACTTCTTCAACGGCGGCGGGCCGGCCGACCGGGTGATCTCGCTGCTCAAGAAGTCGGTCGCGTTGACGCACCAGCTGGACCCGCTGCCGGCGGGACGGCCCGCCGCGATCGGCGGCGCGCAGTCGAAGCTGGGCGGCATCGAGCCCGGCACCCTGGGCGACGTGGCCGGTTACAACGGCGACGGCACCGGCTACAACAACCCGGGCATTCCCAACCTGGTGTCCGAATACGGCGCCGACGTGAGCAGCGTTCGGCCGGGCAGCTACGACCCGGGCTGGGGCAACTTGAGCCCGAACGGCGCGTCTACCCAGCCAGCCTGGCGCAGCGGCATCTCCCGGTGGTGCATGTTCGACTACAGCAGCCAGATGGGCACCACGTACATCAACTCCGGGATCATCGACAACTTCCGCATCCCGAAGCGGTCGTACTACTGGTACCGGAACGCCTACGCGAAGGTCGCGCCCCCGACCTTCCCGGCCGCCGGCACAGCCGCGGGGTTGACGCTCACGTCCAGCACCACCTCGCTTTCGGCGGTGGACGGCACGCAGGACGCGTGGCTCCTGGTCACGGTCGTCGACGCCGGTGGCAAGCCGATCAGCAACAACGTCCCGGTCACCCTCACGATCAAGTCCGGCCCTGGCGAGTTCCCGACCGGCCCCAGCATCACCTTCACGCCCCCGGGCGGCGGCTCCGCCTCCGACATCGCCATCCGCGACGGCCAGGCCGCCATCGAGTTCCGCACCTACTACGCCGGCACGTCGGTCATCGAAGCCACCTCCCCGGGCCTGACCAGCGGCACCGTCACCATCACCTCACACGGGATGCCCGCCTGGGTCGAGGGAACCACACCCCGGGTCGCGTCCCGGCCGTATCAGCCGTGAGCGCCGCCGAACGCGACCTACTGCGTCCGGAGCAGATGCAGCCCCGCGCCGTCGGCGCGGTTGCCGTTGATCGAGAGATCGAACGCAGTGCCGTAATCGGCGTTGTAGGAGCAACCCAATGCGGTGCACACGCATTGAAATGCGAGGCAGCGTTCCATCCGGCAGCACGCGGTCGTCACCGTCTCGGCCGGTGTGCTGGGTCCCGCCCCCAGCGCATACGTGCAGGTGGTTCCACCGTCGGCCTTTCCGGACACGCCGATGCTGACATTCGGAAAGCAGTGGAAACCGCCCTGGCCGTCGTCAAACGGCACCTGGCAAGCGCACCAATTCGCAAGCGGTTGGTACGTCGACACAGTAAACTGCAATCGGATGTCGCTCGCCACGACACGGGTCAGCTGGTACTCGAACCCCTCCAGCAGTTGCAGTGGGGGGGCGGCAGGAGTCGCCGTGGTGTTGACGGGATCGACGGGGTCGCAGGTCTCGGACGTCACCGGCGGGGAAAGCGGCGCCGCGGGGGCGCCGAACATGGCGGTTGCCGAGAGCTGCCCGCTGTCGGAGGCGCGGACCACCACGTGGACCTGATCGTGACCGGTGCCGGCGAACGCCTGCTCCATGTAACCGTCCCAGATCGCAACCACGGGCGGGGGCGCCCCGGCGTCCGGCGTCGAGAGGACGCAGGTCTTCGAGGGAAGCGTCCCCGGCGCCGCATCGTCGTTCATTCGTGAATCGGCCAAATCCTGATGTTGCGAGCACGCGCTGGCGACACACACGGCGAAACAGAGGGTCCACGTTTTCATTGGCGATCTCCCTGTCCGTGATTGGGAGCAGCACCGCGATTCCGTCTGGCCGCCAGGGATCACTCCGCGACCGCCCGCTCGACAGCCGGCCGAAACAAGCTGGCGGGATACGTCCGCAGGAACCGCGTCGCCTGCGTGCGCGCTCGGCTCACCTGTCCCGAAGCGGCGAGCGCCTGGACATGCAAGGCGTCTCGCTCCTCCGCCATCCGCCCCTCCGGAAACCGGCCACGGTGGCGATCCAGAAGCGCGAGCGCCCTGTCGGCGTCGCCACTGACCAGCGCGGCGCGCGCGCGATCCAGCAAAGTCCGCTCGCGGCCGAGGGTCGGCTCGGCTTCACTCTCCCGCGTGCGCGCACGGGGCATCGGCGCCGGGCAGCTGCACGTGAGAGGGACTGCTGGCTTGGGGGCCGCGACTGGCGCCATGACTGCTGGAGGCGCCGAGACGGCCGTGGCTCGCGGCGGCGCCGGGGCCGGCGAGGGACCCGATCGCAGTCGTGCCTGCCAGACGGCGCCGGACGCGGCGCCCATCAGGTAAGTGACCAGCGCCAGCGCGATCGGCTTGGCGGTCAGAGTCGTTCCGCCGCCGGCAGCCGCCTGGACCGACATCGGCGCGCCGGAGCCAGGTCGCCCCGCGGTCGAAGACGGAACGGCGGCCGGCGCGGCGCCCAGCAGCCGCGTTCGCAACCGTGCCCGCGTGGCGGCATCGGGTTCGGCGGCGTGGGCGCGCCCGCGCGCCAGCAGCGCGGCCACGTCGGCCGGCAGCGGCTCCAGGTTCTTGTCGTCGTCAGCGCCGGACGTCACCGGGCGCCTCCTTTTGCAGTTGCCGGACCGCGTCCGTGAACCGCGCCCGCGCCAGCCGCAGCCGCGAGTAGAGGGTGTTGAGTCCCACGCCAAGGACCTCGGCGATCTCGGGCATGGAGCATCCGTCGAGATCGTGCATCACGAAGACCGCGCGCGCGTCCAGGGTCAGCGCCTCCAGCCCCGCCAGGATGAGTGCGTGGGCTTCGCGCGTCGAGAGCTTCTCGTCGGCGGTCGGGCTGGAATCGGCCACCTCGCCGACGTCTTCGAGCCGTTCGCGGCGCGCCCGTCCGGAGCGCCGGTAGTCCGACGCAAACCGATAAGCGAAGCCGAACAGCCAGGGGCGGACCGGGCGAGCCGGATCCAGGTCGGGCAGCTTCTTCTGCACGGCGATGAACAGGTCGTGGGTGACATCTTCCAGGTCAGCCTCCGGGACACCCAGGCGCCGCAACGACTTCCAGACGAACGAAACCTCGGCCTCATAGATCTGGGCCAGCGTCGGGTTGGCCTCGCGCACGGTCGCCGTCATGGCCATCCGAACTGGTCCCGAGATGGGATTGGGACCAGCCGGGCGATTCCGTCACCAAAATCGTTCGATCGCCGAAATTCCCAGCGTTGCGGAGGCCGCAGGCGTGCGCCAGACGTCCATTCCGTCCACCCGGAGGTGGGTCGGCGTCAGCGTGGCGAGCAGGTCGACGCGGGCGCCGAGCGCGAACCGCGTCCCCAGCGCGAACTCGGTCGCCAGGCGCACCCCCGAAGCAAGGTACGGAGTCACGTCGACGTGCGCGTCCGGCACACCACGAGCAGACCCGAACAGCATCCCCGCCGCGGCCACCAAGCACCCGGCGAACCACCGCAGGTGACGGCAGGGTACGACCGCCGCAAGGACCGGCGACGCGGCGACGGCACCAGCGCCGTTCCTCATGGGCGCCTCGCTCGGGTAATCGGCGCGCCCCTCGAGCATCAAGGACCAGTCGCGCCTTCGCGCGCCGACGTCAAGCGCAACGCCGGCGCTGAGAGCCGGGGCGGATCCAGAGGACACGAGCAGAGCAGCGCCCGCGAACCAGCCGTACCCGGACGCGTCGCCTGCCGCGGCCGTGCGCCCAGGCGTCGAGGTCACTCGGGTCGGGCTTTCGGACGCGCCCGCCGCGGGGTCGGGCAGTCGCGCCGGGCGAGAAGCCCGTTCGACCCGCTCTGGACTGTCGGAGGGCGCCGCCGGCGAGACGCCGAGCGCGGCGTCGGGGTCGATCGCGATGGCCAGCGCCAGCTCGACGGCCGCGGCCAGCTCAGCGCACTCGTGGCGCCGTGACGTCACCGCGCGGACTTGCGCCGGGCCACCGTCCTCGGCCTGCACCGCGATCGTGGCGACCAGCTCGGCGCCGGACCGCGAGATCGTCAGCCAGACGGGCCGCGCGCCCCCTCCCCAGAACGGATCCCGGCCCAGTCGCGCGATCACTCCCTGCTGCAGCTCTGCCTGTGATGGGCAGCGCTCAGCGCCGGCGCCGCGCATGTAGACCAGATGGACCGCTGACTCTCCGGCGTGAGCGGTCGCCTCGCCGAGGCTGACGACCAGCAGGAACGCGTTCACACAGCGCCACGACGCCCGCCCGGACCGCAATCGCATCGACGACCAACGGTAACATGGTCACGACATGCGCACATGAGAGCGCCACGAGCGCGGCGATGTAGAGCAGGTTCACGCCGGGGCGCTGGCCGTCTCGCGGCCGGGCGGGCCGAATGGACGGCGCGCGGCGTTCGCGTGCCGCGCACTCTGGATCTCGCGGCGCGCGAGCGCGATCAACCAGGGTCGCGGGTCAGCGCCCCGAACGTACGCGCTGCGATCGCGATGCAGCGCCAGGAAGGTGGCCTCCAGCAACGCGTTGGCCTCTTCTCCGAATGCGTCGTGGGCGGCCAGATCGGCCAGCACCAGCGGCGCCAGCAGGTCGTACAATGCGTGAAACGCGGGCACGTCGCCCGCACAGTAGCGACTCATCAGCGCCGGCGCCTGGTCGGCAGAGCAGTCCGCCTCGCCCGACGCGGGCGTGGCCTCGGCTGTCTTCTTCCGCCACCAGCTCATGTGAGGCGCATCTCCCGCGCGATCCAGGCGCTTTGCCAGGCGCGCTCGCGCCGGTAGGCGGATTCGACCGGATCGCCGCTTCCCGGACCGGCCTGCGTCTGGGCCACCGCCATCGCCGAGCAAAGCGCTGCCAGCGCGGGCGACTCCGGGAATCCGTTGTCGACGTGCCAGCTGGCGTCGTCGACGTACCCTTGCAGCCGCGGCCGCTCGGGATGGTGCGCGATCTGCGCGGCGGCGTGGTCACGCACGGCGACCGCGAACCGCTGGGCGCCGCCGCCCGACCAGGCCTCGATGCGCCCAACCAGGCGCGCCCGGGCGGCGACGACGCAGTCCTGCCCCTCGACGAAGGGGCCGTTCAGCTCCACGCGCCACAGGTCCTCGTGGATCCAGTAGACCAGCTCGTCGACGCGACAGGCGTGCACGCCGTGGCGGCACAGTCCCAGCGGCCCACCCGCTTCGACCCACGCGCCCTCCGCGCCGGCGGACGGGCGCGGCCAGGGCCACAGCGTGATCGGCCCGCGGCCGTCGCGGGTCAGGAACTTGTAAGCAATCACCGCTTCACTCCGGGCGACGGCGGCGCCGAAACGCGGCGCGCAGCGAGGCTTCGACGGCCGCCGGCAGCTGCGGCAGGTCGGTCTCCGCCAGACGCCCCACCTCGGCGCGCGTCTCGCGGATCTGATTCAGATACGTGAGGCACCAGGGGCAGGCGTGAAGATGCTGCTCGAACGCGGCCCGCTCGGGAGGCGCCATCGCGTCCTCGAGATAGTCGTTCACCACCTCGACGACGTCGCGGCAGACCACTTCCGTCTGTTTCAGCGACTTCACGGGGTCTTGGCCTTTCGTTCGTCATGGTGGCGTTCGAGCACTGCGCGAACCCGAGAGCGGGCCCGATGAAGCAGCACTCGTTGATGAGTGTCGGTCAGGCCCAGGGCGTTACAGGTTTCTTCAGCGGTCAGCCCTTCCAGGTCGCGCAGGAGCATGACGGCCCGTTGCGCCTCGGGGAGCCTGGCCAGACAACCTTCGATGAGCCTTCGGGTTTCCGCTGCCAGCAGCGCGCGCTCCGGCGTCTCCGGCCAGGGGCTGGGCGGGGCTTGCCAGTGCCCGTCCCAGCGGTCTCCAGGCGGGCTGAACCGGTCGCCGGGGACCGCGGGCTCGGCGGCGCCCGCGAGGTCATCTGCCGCGATGGCGACATGCCGCCCCTCCTTGCGGGCGCGGGCCCGCGCGGTGTTCAGCAAGATTCCGCAAAGCCAGGTCTTCAAGGTCGACCGCGCCTCGAACTCGGACAGCTTCTCGATCGCAACGACCCAGGTGTCTTGAACGACCTCTTCGGCGACGGCGCGATCGCGCACCCAGATCATCGCCAGCCGCGTGAACGCGGCGTGGTGACGCTTGACCAGGTCGATGAAGGCGGCCTCGTGGCCGGCGGCGATGTCGCGCGCCAGCCGCAGATCGGCGTCGCGCGCGTCGGCGGCTGCCTCCCCCTCGGCCCCTGGGTCCACTCCCGCATCCTACCCGAAGCGACGTCGGCAGCCAGCGTGTAACCACGGCGCGGCGACGGGCGTAGCAGCGCCGTTTGCGGATCCAGCACACCGGCGGCAATCCGAGCGCGCCGGCGTGATTGCAGGCGTGCGCTCGGAACGGGTGGCGGCCGCTGGGCGGTACGCCGGAAGGAGTGTGTGATCATGTTCGGACTCAGAAACAATCGCGCGACGCTGATGACCGTCGCATTCGGAGGGGTGGCGCTGTCGTTGCTGGGCGGCTGCGGGGCCGGCGGTGAGGACGCGCAGCCCGTGGTTCCACCGTCCGCGCCGGAGTTGCATCGCGGCGGCGGCTCACTCCGCGCGCTCATCGCGCGACAGGTCGGCGGGCTCCAAAATCTGACGGTGCCGGCCACCGACGCGGCCATTCCGTTGCCGCCCGAGGATCCCACCCGACCGCACCGGTACGAGACGACGGAAGCCAAGCGGTACCTCGGCAAGATGCTGTTTCACGATCCCGTCCGGACGGCGCGCATCAACATCAACACCGCGGTGAACCCGCCCATCCGGACGGGCGAGCCGAGGGACCTGCCGGCGGGCACGGCGTTCGGCGGCACCGTCGACGCCGCCAACCCGAACGTCCAGGCCGTCGTGAGCTCGACGAAGGGCACGGGCTCGTGCGGAAGCTGCCATCTGGGCGAGGCGGCCGGCAAGGCCGGGACGGTGTTGAACTTCAACGTGGGCGGCGAGGGGCGAGGCTACACCGACGAGCACGGCAACTACGTGATCCGGCGGCGTCCCCAGCGAGGTCTCATCCCGCGCGCCAAGTCGTTCTTTCCCGACGTGGCGCTGTTCGACGGCGACACGGGGGTCGACGCGCTGCCGACGCTGACCGACATCTACAGCGTCGGCGGCGAGATCGAGGTCGCGACCCCGGCCCGGCAGAAGGCGGACCCGCTGGCCGACGCGCTGCTGGAGACCGGCCGACTCGACCAGCTGGACAGCGTCGGTCGCCAGTCCCCGTCGATGATCGGCTTCGCGTTCAACAATCGACTGCTGTTCGGCGGGTTCGCGGGCGAGTCGAACGCTCTGCCCGGCGGCCTCAACCCGTTGAACGATCCGGCGCAGGAGAACCTCACGCTGCTGCTCCTGGACGCCCACCGCATGCTGGACTTCGAGTCGGCGGAGCTTCAGAAGATCCCTGCGTTCATCGAGCTGTTCAAGCAGGCGTTCCCCGCCGAGGCCGAGCCCTACGCGGCCTGCAAGCGCGCGGACGCGAGCGCGGCCTGCCAGACCGAGCTGAACCAGCTGGTGAACGACGAGACCGTCGTGCGCGCCACGGCGACGTTCCTGCGAACGGCGGTCACGCGCGACACGCCGTTCGATCGGTTCATCGCGGGAGAAGACGCGCTGACCCCTTCGCAGCAACGCGGCGCGCGGCTGTTCTTCACGCGGGCCGAGCAAGGGGGAGCCGGGTGCTTCACCTGCCACAGCGGCCCGATGCTGAACAAGCAGCCGGACGACCCCGACGTGGCCGGCGTCGGTCAATTCGTCGAGCAGAACTTCTTCAACATCGGCATCGGCGATCACCCCGTTCAGGCGCTGAATGCGCTGCGCCGCGGGCACCTGGCGTTCGACGCCGCCGGCCGGCCGCTGCCTCACGGCGAGGACACCGGACGACAGGAGATCACCCACGATCCGAACGACGCTTACAAGTTCCGCAGCGTCACGCTTCGCCAGCTGAAAGACGCGCGGACGTTCTTCCACAACGGCTCGTTCAACGACATCCGGTCGGTGGTCCGGTATTTCAACGCGGGCGTCCCGCAAGACCAGCAGTTCGCGGGGCGGGCCGGGACGCTCGAGAAGCGCTTCACGAACCCGCGCGGGGACGGTACGCCACCCGGGCTGGGCCTCGACGACGAAGAGGTCGACGCCCTCGCGGACTTCCTCGAGAACGCGCTCTACGACCCGGGCTTCGCGCATGCGTTCCAGCCGAACGAGGTGGACCTGACCTACTCTAAATATCACCCCGAGCTGGTCGCGCTGGGCGCGCGCGACGGGCAGCTGCTCAGCGGTCGGGCGATCGACGACGACGATCCGCTGTCACGGCGCGATCAAGGGCTGGAGTTCCTGGACGTGACGCAACAGGTACGCGCGGAGCGGGTCGGCGGCAGCCGCTTCGGCGGTCGAACGGAGCAGGTCTACGAGTTGACGAACATCGGCGACTCGGTCGTGGACACCCACCTGCTGGTGGTCGTCCGCGGGTTGCCGCCCGGCGTGCGCCTGACCAACGCCAGCGGGACGAGCCACGACGGCGCGCCGTTCATCCGGATCTTCCTGCCGGACGGCGTGCTGAAGCCCGGACAGAGCATCCTCCGCACGCTTGCGTTCAGCGGCGCCGGCCGCAACCGGCCACCGAGCTTTGCGCTGACTCTGCTCTCGGGGCAGGGAGCTCCCTGAAGCGCGGCCGAACTAGAACTGAAAGCGGCAACCCAGCCCGACGGTGCTGAGCGTGGCCGACGACAGCGGGACGCACGTGAGGGCGGTCCTGGTGGCGTCGGCCTCCGAATTGTTCGGCTCAGTCAGCCACAGCACCACGCCGGCCGCCGCGAACACGGCGCCCGTGGCGAACCCGATGATCGACCATCGATACTCGGTTTCGTACCGGTCACGTCGGTCGTCACACGTCGACTGGCGCACCGTCGGGTTGGTGGACACCGGAACGTCGTGCGCGTCGAGCGCGCAGTCGCGTCCGAATTCGCTGGCGGAGCTCCTGTGAAGCACGTACGAGATCGTGCCTCCCACCAGCGCTGCCACGCCAATCCCGCCCGCGATCCACTTGGCGCCAAGGCGCAGGCGGGACGGCTCGTTCGCGTCCTGCAGCGGCCTCGCGGCGCCGGATTGTCCCTCAACCGTTCCACCGTTCACCCCGGCGGCGGCCGGTGCCCCACTCGAGGGTTCGCTCGCCACATGTGGGGTGGGCGGGATCGCGTCAGCGGTGGTCTGCGCGACCGGAGTGAGCGGATCGAAAGACTCGCGGGTGATCTGCCCCGCGCGAACGATCGTGCTCCGCTGCGCGGCGTGAAATCCGGGCGCGGCGATCTCGATCAGGACCGAGCCCGTGGCGACGGTGAGCGCGCGGGGCAGAGGCAAGCTTCCGGCCGAAACGCCGTTGAGGCGGACCTCGGCTCCGGCTGGACCTCCCAGGACCTCAAGTCTGCCGACATGGGGCTGGATGTCGTTCAAGGCGCGGGTCAACGCCGCCTGGTTTCGCGAGATCCAGGGGTCGCTGCGTGCGTCGAGAGCCGCGGCGAGGTGATCGTGAGCGGCTGCCCAGCGCCCGAGCGCCTGCTCGGCCAGCGCGATCTGCGCGAGCGTGCGCGGCGTCTGCTGTGCTTCGTAAGCCTGCTGGAACTTCTCCAACCCGCCGGCGTCGTCTCCTTGCCGCCGCAGCGCGATTCCTTCCTTGATGAGATCGCTGGCATCCGCCGCCGTCGCGCGTCCGGCTGTCGCGCACAGCGCTGCTGCGATCGTTGCCGCGACGACCGACTTGCCCGGACGCCCGATCACTGTCCCACCCCTGTTGCTCGTTCCCGCATAGGCGCGCGGCAGTGTAAACGACACCGCCGCGTGGCGCGCCAGGAAAGAGGGCGGCTGGACGATCGTTCGTCCGCGGCGCTCGTTGCGCGGACGCGCCGCGGCGCGACCGAGGGTCCCGGCGAAGATTTGTTTGCGCAGCTCTCGTCGCTCGCGGGTTAGGGGTATGGCGGTGATCTCGCCTGCGTCGCGCGTGACCTGCGAGGCGCGCGCGATCCGTTGAATCTAGTTGCTGGGACTGGAAACGCGCTCCTACAGTGCGCGTCTCATGTATCTGCGCCATATCCTGTTCTCCGTCGCGCTTGCCTGTTCCTTGTCCGCCTGCAAGCAGTCGCTCAATCGTCTGGACGGCGGGCCGGATGGCGGAGGCAGGGACGCTGGCGCAGGCAGGGATGCGGGCAGAGGCGGCGCGGGCGGCCGAGGTACCGACGCCGGGAGTAGCGGTCGCGGCGGGCGCGCGGACGCGGCGGTCGACGGCGGGGCGCCCTCCGACGCGTCCCGGCCCAAAGTCGACGCCTCGCTGGACGCCGGATGCGGCTCCACGAACGTGGCCAAGAATTGCGGGAGCTGCGGGCACGATTGCACGGCGCTGCCGTTCGTCAATTCATCGGCGGCGGGAATCGAGTGCCGGAACGGCGTCTGCTACATCCCCCCGGCGGCGTGCCTGCCGGACCATGCGCAGTGCTCCGCGCGCGCAGACGACGGCTGCGAGGCGTCGCTGCTGGATCACGACACCTGCGGCGGCTGCGCGAGCAAATGCACCGGGACGGCCCTCATGTGCGTCGCGACCACGACCGGCGCCCAATGCGTCTCCAGCTGCCCGACCTCGGCGCCCAATACGTGCGGCAACAGCTGCGTGAACCTCGCCTCCGATCCCCAGAACTGCGGAACGTGTGGGCACGACTGCAGGGCTCTGCAGAACGTCGTCGCCGGCGCGGCGGGCGTCACCTGTCAGGCCGGCGCGTGCATGGTCCCGGCGTCCGCCTGCGCGCCGGGATACGCCCATTGCTCGAGCCGTCCTGATGACGGCTGCGAGACCGCCCTGAGCTCGCCGTCGAACTGTGGTACCTGCGGCAAGGTTTGCTCGGCGCCGACGGCGCTTTGCTCGAGCTCCGGTGCGTCATACGCCTGCTCGTCCAGCTGCGTGGCGCCGGCGGCGAATCTGTGCGGGAACAAGTGCGTCGACTTCAACTCCGACCCGACGAACTGCGGCGCCTGCAATCACGACTGCACGGCGTTGCCGAACGTGAAGCCCGGCGCGTCAGGCGTCGAATGCCGCGCGGGCGCCTGCTACGTCCCCCCCTCGGCCTGCGCTGCCGGGTACGGGCACTGCTCGAGCCGCCCCGATGACGGGTGCGAGTCATCCCTCGCCACGTCGGCGCATTGCGGGAGCTGCTCGCTGACGTGCGGAGGATCGACGCCAATCTGTTCGCTGCAAACGCAGCCGACCAGCTGCCTGCCGAGCTGCGGCGGCTCCACGCCGATGCTGTGCGGAAGTCAGTGCGTGAACCTGACGAACGACGCGAACAACTGCGGCGCCTGCGGCCACAGCTGCGCGTCCCTGCCGCACGTCAAACCGAACGCCACTTCGCCCGCCGTCCAGTGCGTGTCCGGCGCCTGCG
The DNA here is from genome assembly GCA_964589215.1 of uncultured Myxococcales bacterium. GTDB lineage: Bacteria > Myxococcota_A > Polyangia > Fen-1088 > Fen-1088 > JADGRB01. The sequence goes on from CAZPUH010000417.1 coordinate 21,250, forward strand.
TCATTCAGCCCGCCGGCTGCGTGAGCGGCTACGGTCACTGTTCGTCGAAGCCCGACGACGGGTGCGAGACCGATCTGACGCGTCCCCAGACATGCGGCAGTTGTACGAACAGCTGCGCCTCGCCGCTTGGCCTGTGCTCCACGACCACCGGGGCGCCGGTGTGCGCGTCGAGCTGCACGGCTCCGACCCCGAACCTCTGCGGATCGAAGTGCGTCGACACCAAGACCGATCCGACGAACTGCGGGACCTGCGGCCACGACTGCACCGCCCTGCCGCACCTGAAGCCGGGCGCGGCGGTGACCTGTGACGGCTCGGGCGGCTGCGTCGTCCCACAGTCTGCCTGCGCGACGGGGTACGCGAATTGCTCCAGCGGGGCGGCTGACGCGGATGGGTGCGAGACCGCCACCAATACGCTCTCGAACTGCGGCGGGTGCGGAATCTCCTGCAGCCAGCCGAACGCAACGGCGACGTGCGCATCCGGAACCTGCTCGATCGTGTCCTGCAGCAGCGGCTACGGTGATTGCACCAGCGCCGCGGGGTGCGAGACGCCCCTCAACACGGCCAGCCACTGCGGCTCGTGCACCACCAGCTGCAGCGGCGGCGCCGGGCTCTGCGGCGCGAACAACCAATGTGTCGCCTGCGGCGGGTCCGGACAGCCGTGCTGCCCCGGGAATGCGTGCTCCGCCGCCGGTACATCCTGCATGGGCGGCACTTGCAAGGAGTGTAACGACGGAGACAGCCGCGCCTGCGGAGAGTGCGGCAACACGCAAACCTGCAGCGGCGGTAGCTGGCAGCCCTGCGCGTCGTGTTGTCCCGTGTCCGTCAAGGATGGCTGGACGACGACGCTCGACGCGGGCCCATGGGGATTGGCCTGGGGTGATCCGTCCGTCGATACCACCAACAAGCAGCTGATCCTGTCGTTCGACGACATCGCGCAGCGGAACCCGAACTATCCCGGCGGCTACGTCGTTTCGTTCTACGTGAACATCCCGAGCGCCCCCTTCGTCGCGCACCTCGACGTGTCCGGCTTCACGAACGCGACCTTCCCCGCCTTTCGCCGGGCGTCACAGAACACGCCCTTGACCATCGGGGGCATGCGGTACGCGGGATCGTGGGGCAGCTTTGGCGCCTGGAATGGCCAGCAAAGCGCGGGCGGCTCTGCGCGCGTCACGATCTACGTCAAGGCGAACACGGCCATGGCGGCCCTGGCGACGAGCACCGGCTTCAGCGCGCAGTCGGGGTGGGTCACGCTCGTGAGCGGCGCAGGCGCGACGGGCAACCTGGGTCTCGTCGGAACCAACGACTCTGACCTCGCCTCTTCCGACAAGACAGCGGCCATCGGTCCAATCAATGGTTGCGCTGGCCTGAGCGACGGCCAGGTGGACGCGCTCTACACGGCGAAGAAGGAATACTGACGTATCAGCGGACCGGATCCGCGCCAGCGCTCAGCGCATCCGATTCGCCCCCTCACCGCTGCCACTCACATCCGAAAGTCGGCCGGCGCGCCGCGGGCCCGCCCCGTCGAGCCGAGCGAAGACAGCCGCCAGATCGTCACGCCGATCGAGAGAACCGCCGCGACGATGATCACCACCAGGAATGAGCGCCCGGTTGCAGGCTGGCCGCCAGCGGCCCGCCATGCGAGCGCCAGCTTCGAGCGCGCGGGTTTAGTTGACGAGTCGGGCGGCATCGAGAATCGCGTCCGGCCAAAGGGGGCTGCTCGGTCTGAGCGGCTCCTCCGGCATCTCGGTGACGCTGATCCGACAATCGATCCTTGTCAACTCGGCGAAGAACGCGCCAAGGACCTGCAGTCCCTCCGGATCGACCGACCGCAGCCGCGAAAGGTCGACCTCCACGATGGCCGGGCGCCGCCGCGCGACGCCGACCAGCTCGGTTCGGAGCCGAGCGACCGTGGCGACGTGCAGGTCGCCTTCGAGCGCGATTCGCGTTGCGCCGGAGGAGAGCGAGATGATCGAAAATGGCATTCGAGTCCTGGCGTGTGAACTGGAGCCTCCGGGCAACGCAAACTCCGTTCCAAGCGGGGCCGCTCAGCGGCGCCAGGACCGGCCGGCCGCCTGTTACAGATTCGAACACCCGCCCGCGACCGCGGTAGATGTTCTTGCGGCCGCTGATCCCGCCTCCTCCACGTTCGTGACGAACGACTGACCCGGGTCCGGGCCAGCCCGCATTGTCAGCGGCGGCCCACGCCTCAGGTTGTGCTCGTGCGGTCGCCACGAGCATGACCACTGGACCGAGCAGTCCGTCGACGGTCAAGCGCATCCTCCTGACCGTGGCGCCCCATCGGCGCCGCGCCGCCGCCGTCGGCATCCTGGTGGTGGCCGCCGCCGTCCTGAACCTGGCGCCGCCGCTGTTCGTCAAGCGGATCGTCGACACGGCCATCCCCGAACGGCGGGCCGGCCTGCTGATTGCGCTCTGCGCGGCCATGGTCATCGGACCGCTGCTGGCGGGGCTGCTGCAAGTCGCCGAGAGGTACCTGGCGACGGCGGTCGCCGAGGGGGTGGTGCTCGACTTGCGGGTGGACCTGTTCGCGCACCTGCAGCGGCAGTCCTTCCGGTTCTTCGGCGAAGCAGCCCCGGGCGAGCTGCTCTCGCGCGCCCTCAACGACGTGCAGGGAATCGGCAACGCGCTGTCGAGCACGCTCGTCAAATCGCTCGAGAGCGTCGTCGTTTTCGCCTCCAGCGCCACGCTGGTCGTCGCGCTCGACTGGCGGCTGGGGTTGATCGCGGTCGGCCTGCTGCCGATCTTCGTGCTGCCGACGCGGCGGGTCGGCGCGCGGCGCAAGTCGCTGAAGCGTCAGACCCAGCGGGTGATGGCCGAGCTGACCGGGCTCCTCAGCGAAAGCCTGTCCGCGTCGGGCTCGTTGCTGTTGAAGCTGTTCGGCGGAGAAGAACGGCAGGTCCGGCGGGTCGCCGACAAGGGACGCGAGCTGCGTGCGCTGTCCATGCAACAGACCCTGCTGGGCCGCTGGTTCCAGCTGGCGCTGGGGCTCTTCGAGAGCGCCGGCCCGGCGGTCGTTTTTCTGGCCGGCGGGTTGCTGATCATCCGCGGCCAGCTGAAGCTGGGCACCGTCGTCGCGTTCGTCACGGTCCTCAAGCGCCTCTACGGCTCCCTGTCCCAGCTGGCGAGCGTGCACGTCGACCTGGTGACGTCGACGGCCTACTTCGAACGCGTGTTCGAGGTGCTGGACCGCTGCCCGGAGGTGGTCAGCCCGTCACCCGCGGCGGCCGTCGCCGCGCCCCGGGGGGAGCTCGCCTTCGACGCCGTCTCCTTCAGCCATCGGGGCACACCCTGCCTGCGAAGCCTGAACTTGACGGTCGCCGCCGGCGAGACGCTGGCGATCGTCGGGCCCTCCGGCGCCGGGAAGAGCACGCTGGTCGGGCTGGTCCCGCGCCTCTATGACCCGACGGAGGGGCGGGTGCTGCTGGACGGCCTGGACCTGCGCCACCTGGATCTGCCGTCGCTGCGGGCGTCCATCGCGGTCGTCACCCAGGACACGTTCCTGTTCGAGGGCACGATCGAGGAGAACCTGGCGCTGGGCCGGCCGGGCGCCTCGCGGATCGACGTCATGCGGGCCGCGCGCGCCGCCGGCGTCCACGACATGATCGAGGCCCTGCCCCAGGGCTATCGAACGGTGGTCGGCGAGCGCGGGCAGCGTCTCTCGGGCGGCGAGCGCCAGCGCATCGCCATCGCGCGCGCCGTGCTGAAGGATCCGCGCATCCTGATCCTGGACGAGGCCACCAGCGCGCTGGACACGCAGACGGAGGCGGCGATTCAGGCCTCCCTACGCCCCCTCATGCGCGGGCGGACCACGTTGGTTATCGCGCACCGTCTCTCCACCGTGCGCGACGCGGATCGGCTGCTGGTCCTCGACGGCGGCGCGGTGGTCGAGCAGGGCCCCCACGACGAGCTGCTGGCGCGCGGGGGGCTTTATGCCCGGCTCTGGGCGCACCAGAGTCGCACTCACGAGGTGTCTCAGGGCGGGCGCGGCGCAGAACCCGCGGCCGCCGCCACTCGGGGCCTGTCTCGATTGTCCGCTGACGCGGGGGCCGCCATGGTTCGACCGTGCGGATCCTGATCTCGGGCGCCGGGATTGCTGGTCCTTGCCTCGCCTTCTGGCTGCGCCGGCACGGATTCCGGCCGACGATCGTCGAGCGCGCGCCACGACTGCGCACCGGCGGCTACGTGATCGACTTCTGGGGTGCGGGATTCGAGATCGCCGAGCGGATGGGGCTGAGGTCGCGGGTTCTCGAAGGCGGGTACAAGCGGCACCCTGGCGAGATGTATCTACGACGCGCTGGACGCGGACGTCGAGACGATCTTCGACGACAGCGTTGTCCGGGTCGATGAAACGGGCGCCGGCCTCCTGGTTCATTGCGAACGTGCAGCCGCCCGTGGCTTCGATCTCGTCGTCGGCGCCGACGGCCTTCACTCGCAAGTCCGGCGGCTGGTGTTCGGTGAGGAGGCGCGATTCGAACATTTTCTGGGCCTCAAGGCCGCGTACTGCGTTTCACTCAAGCGATCTCAAGGATGCGCTGGAGCTGCCAGACTATTGAGAGACCGGACGCGAGCCTTCGTGCCGTCCCCTGAGGCGGCGCGAGCGCGTTTACTCCGCCGCCGGGTGCTTCGCGCCAGCCTCGCCCGGCGTGCTCTGAGGGGCCGTTGCCGGCGGGACGTCGTGTCCTTTGTGGGCCTTCCCCGATTGCTCGGTAGGCGGGCTGACCGGATCGGCCGAAGCCACCTGGGGGCGCTCGTTGCAGACGCAGGCCGGACAGGCAGGCGGCGGTCGACTGGCGATGCCGTCGGCGGTGTGCTGCAAGGACTGGACGGCGGCGGCCAGCTCGGTCACCTGGCTCTGCAGGGCGGTTCCCCGCTGATCCGCCTTCTGCAGCGTTTCTACGACGGCCTTCACGCTGGCCGGCACATCTTTCAGCGCGCCGAGCGCGCTTTGAACGCCCGACAGGTTCTTCTCGATCGAAAGAGTCCCGTCGCGGATCGCGTCGGCCGTGTCCTGCGACCGTTCGAGGCCTTCGGTGATGAGGCGCCGCTCGCGGCCGACCGCGTCGTCCATGTGGCCGATGATCTCCTGCGCCTTGACCTGCTCGGCCGGCGGCAGCTTGTCGATGATCTGCCGGATCTCACCGGCCGTCTCGTGAATGGAGGCGAGGTTCTGCCGCTGCTCGTTCAGGGCCGACGTCTCCTCGCTGGTGCGCAACGCCAGATGGCAAAATTGCAGGGTCCCCAGCGTCCGCTCGTTCGCGCGCTTGTCGGCGTCGACCCATATGTAGAGGATCCCCGCCGTCACCAGCAGCGCCACGGAGCCGCCGACCATGGCGAAGTACCGGACCCGGTGCGCGCGGTACCGCTCCGCCACGGCTCTCATCCGCTCACCCATCCCTTTGGTGTCGCGGCTGGCCGACAGGAGCAAGACCAGCTTCTCGATGTACCCGATCCCCGCCAGCGAGACGACCACGACCGTGATCACGACGAGCCAGGGTTGCCGGACGGCGATGCGGTGCTGGACCAGCGCCTCACGCTCCTCGACCTGGGTCAGCGTGGCTGGGCGCCCGTCGACGTAGCACCGGTCGCGGTCGAATTGAACCGTGCCCGGACCACCGCATCCGCTTGCGGCGATCGCCTGCAGGGCGACGGCCGAGACGAGCAGCCCTCGCTTCCACTTGATCGATCTGGTCGCCAAGACGGACCTCCTTGCGCGTGCGTGTCAGCCTCGAAGGGCGCGTGCCGCGGACCGCTCGTCCGAGTTCTTGAGGAGCGCGACGTAGGCACGCGTCACGTCGGCCTCGTCGACAAATCCGACGAGGCGGTCGTCCTTGCCCACGACCGGAAGCTGGCGCAGTCCGGTGCTGTGGGTCAGCTCGATGACCCGGCCGAGGTCGTCGGTCGGCGTCACGCGCGCGTCCGTCTGCATGATATCGGCGGCGACCGCCAGAAGCTGCATCCCGGTTTCGCTCATGAGGGCGCCGATGGACGCCCGGCTGATGGCCCCGACCGTCGCCCCCGCCCCGTCGACGACCGGGAACGTGAGCTGGGTCGGCACGGTGGCCATGGCGCGAGACATCTCCGCCATGGTCGCGCGCCGCTCGAAGTTGATGAAGCCGTTGATCGGGGCCATGACGTCGGCCACCCGCAAGGAGCTCAGAGCGCCCAGCGAGACGGCGGGGCGATGAACCGGCGAATCGGCGTGCGTGGGGACCTGCGCCTCGTACAGAGATCGCGTTCGCAGAGCCACGAACGCGATCGCCCCCGCCAGCATCAGCGGAACCAGCAGGTCGTAGCTGCCGGCCAGCTCGCTGACCATGATCAACGCGCTGACCGGCACGTGAGCGATCCCGCCGTAGAACGTCCCCATTCCGACCAGCGCGAACGCGCCCGGATCGATGCTGGGGTCGTGAAGCAGAACGGCGGCGGCCCGGCCGAACGCGCCGCCGAAGAGGCCGCCGAGGACCAGGGAGGGGCCGAAGTCCCCGGCGCTCCCGCCGGTGCCGATGGTGAACGAGGTGGCGACCAGCTTGGCCGCGCCGAGCAACAGCAAGAATTCGGCGCCCCGCCACCCGTCGGGAAGCCAGCTGGCGCCCGTGATCGCCACCTGCGCGGCGCCGTAGCCACCGCCCAGGATCCCCAGGGCGCGCCCGGGCGTCCCGTATCGCGACCCGACCAGCAGGATGAGCGGCACGGCAAACAGCCCGAGCGCCAGCCCTCCGACGGCCGGCCGCGCCCAGACGGGGACGGGCAGCCTGGCTGCCAGGCGCTGCACGCCGCGCAGCGCGGCCAGGAACGTCGACGCGGCGAACGCGATCAGAACGGCGAGCAGCGCGTAGAGCGGGAGGTGGCGCGGGACGAACGTGTAGCGCGGCGCCCGGGCGAACAGCGTCGATTCGCCGTAGATCGAGATGACGATCGAGTAGGCGATGACGCTGGCCAGAATCGCCGGTATCAGAGCCTCGGCCTCGAAGTCGTCGCGGTAAATCACCTCGGCGGCCAGCAGCGCCGCGCCGAGCGGGGTCCGGAAGACGGCCGCCATGCCGGCCGCCACGCCCGCCAGCATCAGGATGCGCCTCTCGCGCGAGCCGACGCGAAGGCCCAGACCGACGGTGGAGCCCAGCGAAGCGCCGATCTGCATCGTCGGCCCCTCGCGGCCGCCCGACCCGCCCGTGCCGAGCGTGAGGATCGACGCCAGCCCCTTGATCCAGATGACCCGGCGGCGGACCACGCCGCCTTGATGGTGAAAGGCGTGAATGGTGGCATCCCCGCCGCCGCCGCGTGCCTCCGGCGCCAGCTGACAGAGTAGGCCGGAGAGCAGCGCCCCCACGGCGGGCAACAACATGACGACGATCGGGCGGAGCGTTCCGACGTGCCCTTCGCCCACCACGCTCTCGCCGTGCGCGCGCAGCGGCGTGTAGCCCCCGAGATGCCCGAGGACGGCGTTCTGCGTGTACTCGAGGCCGGCGAAGAAGGCCGCGCCGATCAGCCCCGCGGCCAGCCCGACCAGCGCCGCGTGAAGCAAGGTCCGCCCGAGCAGGCGCAGGTCCAGCGGCGGCGTCGCGACGCCGAGCGCGGCGCCCAGCGTGAGCCCGCCCAGCAGGCCGCTCTGGCTCTTGCGCCTCAGGCGGCGGAAGGCCGCCCCGAATCGACCGGGCCGGGCAGGCGAAACGTGATCGGGATTCGGAGCTGGTTGGTCTGGGTCGTCCACGGCCGGTCGGTACTGGATCGTGTGTCTGAACCGCCGAATGGCGCCATCGGCTCGAGACCCTATGCCAGACGATTAATTGAACGAACGACCCAAACCGCTCACATCCGGAAGTCTGCCGTTGGCGGGCTTCAGACGTTCCGGACGATCGAGAACGCGCGGTCCAGGCAGGCGCGGACGTCGGCCTTGCCGCGAGAGTCGGTCCATTCGTCGATGCCGCACGTGAACGCGGCCAGCGCGGCGGCGACGGTGACCCGAGCCGTCAGATCTCTGGTGGGTGTCTCAGGCAAGCGCTTGGCCAGCACCTTCGCCAGCTCTCGCTCCCAGACGGAACGCTTCTCCAGGCTCTTCCCGATCAGGGCCGGCGTCGTCTTTGCGAGCCGGGTCATGGCCAGCGCCCACCTCGGGTTTTCGTCGTAGTAGTGCAGGAGTGAGAGCAGCGTCTGGCAGACGCTCTCGAACGGGGCTTCGGTCGTGGGTCGCGCCTCCAGCGCGCGGACCAGCTCGTCCGTCAGCTCCTCGTACCAGGCGAACACCAGGTCCTCCTTGGTCGCGAAGTGGCGGAAGAGGGTGCGTTTGGAGACCGCGAGCGGCTGGACGATGTCGTCGATGGTGGTCTCCTCGAAGCCCTTCTGAGTGAAGAGCCGGATCGCCTGCTGCGACAACTCGCTCTTCAACTGGCGCTTGCGCTTCTCGCGCAGGCCCTCCTTGACCTCCTGAGGTCCTTCAGCCGCCGTTTCGTCGCGCTTCACGTCCCGAAAGATAGACTTGCGGCGCTGATTGTCAAAATGACACTTGTTGACAGATGTCACTTAGTGACATATCGTGGTCTTCAGGAGGTCGTCATGGAAAAGAATGTACTGATCACGGGTAGCGCATCGGGGTTGGGTTTCGAGGCCGTCCGCGTCTTTGCCGAGCGCGGGTATCGCGTGTTCGCCGGAGTTCGGGCAGCTGAGGACGCCGCCAAGGTCGCGCGGATTCACCCGGGCGTCACGCCGGTGGTGCTGGACGTCGCGGATCCGGCGCAGGTGAAAGCCGCCGCGGAGCAAGTGGACCGCGCCTCCGGGCCCGCCGGTTTGGCGGTCTTGATCAACGCGGCAGGAAGCGCCCTCTATGGACCCATCGAGCACACCACCCGCGCAGAGGCGGCGGCGCTCTTCGACGTGCTCACCTTCGGTCCTTTCGAGCTGTCGAACCTCTTGTTACCGGCGCTCAAGCGCTTCTCGAGCCGCAAGGAAGGGCGCGCCAAGGTGCTCAACGTCGTCTCCTGGGCAGCCATCGACGCCACCCCCTTCGTCGGCTTCTACGCCGCGGCCAAGGCCGCCCTGCTGCGCCTCACCCAGGCTCAGTACTTCGAGCTGGCCCGCTTCGGCGTCGACGCGATCGCGGTCGTGCCCGGGATGATGAAGACCTCCTTCCTCACGAAGGCGGAGGGCCAGATCGGCGCAGCCATGGCCCGCCTTTCACCGGCGGGTCGCGACGATTATGGCGGGGGGCTGGCGCACATGGCGTCCATGAGCCGGCAAAGCAGCCGGAATCCGCTCGCGGCTTCGCCGGAGAAGATTGCGCGCAAGCTGCTCGCCATCGCCGAGAAGCGGCGCGCCAAGTATCAGTACAACGTGGGGCTGGACACGGCGCTGGTTCGCTTCATGAACTTCGTGCTCCCGTTCTGGATCCTGAAGGCGGCAAAGAACGCTCTCTTCGGTCTGGATCGCCGCCCGACCCCGGCCGCCGCAGCCCCTTGAGCCCGGAGCGTTCGGGACGTTCGAAAGTGGGATGCGTCCGCGCGGCGGCGGCCTTTCACGACCAGCCCGAGAATTGTCCATAACCGAAACCTGCGGCCGGCGTACGTAGCGGGGGCAGCTCTCGAATTCCCTAGGAGGACCAGTCATGTCGCACGTCTCCCGTTCGCGCCGTTTGGGTCTGTTCACGCTGGTCCGAGCCATGGCCGGCTGTGGGGTCATCGCCCTATCCGCCTGCAGCAGCTCGGGCGGGGGGGCCACCGGAGCCGGCGGAGCCGGCGGCGCCGGGACGGTCCACGATCCCGCCACCGCCAAGGTGGCCTCGGTCGATCGCTTCTCGGCCCAGGCTGGTCACCTCCAAGTCCGAAGCTCCGGGAACGGGCTTCCGGCGGCGAACGCCGCGGTCGATTTCGATCAGGGACCGTTCATCACGCAAGGCTTCGGACCGACGGGCCAGGTCGTGAAGTACTACAACTTCGACGTCCAGCCGGCGACACCGGCGCCGATCTACGCGTTCTTCGTCGCGGGCGCCAGCTCGCCGGTAGCTGGCCAGCTGAACGTGATCGACGTGCTCCCAGGGGATAACGGTTACAACGACTTCTGGCAGGTGATGATGGTGACTGTTCCCAGCGGCTACGTCGCCAACACCGTCGCGAGCCTCGCCGAGATTCAAGCGGCCGGTTACACCATCACGCCGACCGACATGGTGGTGAACTGTCCAGTGGTTCCAGCGGGGTCCACCGCCACCCTCCGCATCGGCGGCGGCTCGAGTGGCCTCACGCAAGGCTGGTATCGCGACCAGGTCGTCAATTACTTCAACTTCAATGAGGCGACACTGAAGGTGACGAACGGCTCGGTGCCGACGGCGCCGATCTACGTGACCTTCAACATCAACCCAGACCAGGCGAGCGGCGGACCCATGTCCGGCTTCAAGACCGAGACCGGTACGATGCAGACTCACAATGTGCCCGCGGTCGTTCCCGGCCAGGCCAGCTATTCGCCGCTGTGGGCGGTCAGCATCTACGACAACGCCGATTTCAGCTCGGTCGCGAACCTCACGACTGCCATGGCCGCCACCATGGTCGCGGCGGGCCCGCTGGTGAACTGCCCCATCGTGTCGGTGCAGTAGGGTTCTGCGGTTGGCGCCGTCGTCGAGGCGGCTTCCGCGGGCTCACGCGAGCGTCAGCAGGGCGCCCGCCACCATCAACAGCGCGCCGGCGGCGACTTTCCACGAGATCGATTCGCCCAGCACCAGAGCAGCAAGCGCCACGGTGAAGGCCAAGCTCAACTTGTCGATCGGGGCCACGCGCGAGGCCGGAGCCAGCTGCAGGGCCCTGAAGTAGGCGAGCCACGAGATCCCCGTCCCCACGCCCGAGAGCAGCAGGAACACGACGGACCTCGCCTTCAGCGTACCCATGGCGCGGTGGTCGCCCGTCGCGAACACGATGCCCCACGAGAACAGAAGGACCACGCAGGTTCGGATCGCCGTCGCCAGGTTCGACGGCACCCCCTGGACGCCGACCTTCGCCAAGATCGCCGTGCCCGCCGCAGAAATCGCCGAGAGGAGCGCGAACATCCACCACGTCATGTCGCTGATGATGACGCCGTTGCCGCCCACCGTCGACCGCGCCGCTCGGAGGACCGAGGCTCGCGGCCTCCGCGTGGGCCGTCAGCGCACGACGTAGGCGACCATGTCGTCGAAGTAGCCGCTGAAGGTCGCTTGCGTCGAGAAGGGGGAGGGGCCGACCAGCACCTGGGCGGTGCTGTCCGGGTCGAACGTGCCGCTGACGGGCGCGTTCGCCTGACCGGGGATCGTGATCCGGACCAGCTGTGCGGCAATGTCGACGTCCAGCTGGATGCGGGTCCAGGTGTTGCCCGGCAAGGTGCCGGTGACCGGGTGATCGTTGCCGACGGGGTTCCCCTTGTAGGTCAGCGACAGGCCGAGCACGCTGCCCGAGCTGGTCGACGTGAGGAACACCTGCACCGATCCCATCCCGGTGTCGACGCGCAGGATCCGGACCCCCGACTGCAGCGTCGCGGGCCGGACATCCGCAGCCAGGACGACGTGAGAGATCGGCGCGGAGGACGCCGACGACGGCGTCCAGGAGACGCGGGCCGTCCCGCCCGACGACGAGCTGGTCAAGAGCGACTCGGACGCGCTGGCGGCCAGTCCGTCGAAGACCATCAAGAACGCGCCCGAGGTGGACACCTGCGTGTTCCACCCCTGGTCGGTCGACTTGCCCTGCGGAAGGTTGCCCGTGTCGAAGTCGTCGCACCCGTAGTCGCCCGCGAGGACGGAGGCGGGGACAGGTTGCTGGGAGCAACCGACACCGATCGCGCCAGGGCCCGAGATGGTGACGCCCCCCGCCCCGGCGCCCCCCGCAGTCGCGCCGGCCGCGCCGCCCGCGGATGCGCCTCCCGCGCTGCTGCCCCCCGAGGATGCGCCGCCATGTCCGCCAGATGCCCCCGCGCTGCCCGCGGTCCCGGCGCCACCGCCCGCC
>CAZPUH010000418.1:0-12096 GCA_964589215.1 uncultured Myxococcales bacterium
CACGACCACGCCGGACTGGGAGCCGGTCATGAAGACCGCCGCCGCGATCGTGACCAACCGGGGCGGCCGCACCTGCCACGCCGCCATCATCGCGCGGGAGCTGGGCGTGCCGGCGGTCGTCGGCGTCGGCGACGCCACGACCCGCGTGCCCGCCGGCGGATCCGTCACGGTGTCGTGCGCGGAAGGCGACACCGGGCGCGTGTACGAGGGCGCGGTCGCCTTCCACACCGTTCAAACCGAGGTGGCCGCCATCCCGCGGCCGGCGACGGAGATCATGGTCAACCTCGGCAACCCCGACCTGGCCTTCAAGACCTCGTTCCTTCCGAACGACGGCGTGGGGCTGGCCCGGATGGAGTTCATCATCAGCGAGGCCATCAAGGCGCACCCGCTGGCGCTGCTGTCCCCGAGCAGCGTGAAGGACCCCGAGACGCGCGGGACCATCGAGCGGATGATCAGCGGCTACCGCGACGGCGCGTCTTTCTTCGTCGAGCGGCTGTCAGAGGGGATCGGGACCATCGCCGCCGCCTTCTGGCCGAAGCCGGTCGTCGTCCGGATGTCCGACTTCAAGACCAACGAGTACGCGAGCCTGCTGGGGGGCGCGGACTTCGAGCCGCGCGAGGAGAACCCCATGCTCGGCTTTCGCGGCGCCTCCCGCTACGCCCACCCGTCGTACGCCGAGGGCTTCGCGCTGGAGTGCCAGGCCATGAGGCGGGTGCGCGAGACGATGGGCTTCACCAACGTGATCTTGATGCTGCCCTTCGTGCGGCGGGTCGAAGAGGCCGAGCGCGTGCTGAGGCGCATGGCCGAGCTGGGCCTGAAGCGCGGCGACAACGGCCTGCAGATCTACGCGATGTGCGAGATCCCGAACAACGTCATCCTCATCGACCAGTTCGCCAAGCTGTTCGACGGGTTCTCGATCGGCTCCAACGACCTGACGCAGCTCACGCTGGGCGTCGATCGCGACAGCCAGATCGTGGCCTTCGACTACGACGAACGGGATCCGGGCGTGCGGGAGATGATCCGGCTGGCCGTCGAGGGCTGCCGCCGGAACGGCATCCACAGCGGCATCTGCGGGCAAGCGCCGTCGGACTACCCGGACATGGCGGCCTACCTGGTCGAGCTGGGCGTCCATTCGATGAGCCTGAACCCCGACACGGTCATCAAGACGACCAAGTCCGTTCTCGAGGTCGAAAAGCGCCTCGGCCGGAAGCCACGAACGCGCTTGAACTGACGCGGCGGCCCCCGGCGCAAAGGAGAAGACGATGGCGACCACCGTCGATGGTTCCGACGAACGGGATGGTCTCCGCCCGGGGCGGATCGAGGCGCTGCGCGGGTCGGTCATGGACGTCTGGTTCCCGGACGGGGGGCTCCCGGCGCTCACCGAGGCGCTGGAGATCGAAGCCGCGGGCGGCCACCGGACGGTCGCCGAGGTGCAGGCCCACGTCGACCCCAACCGGGCGCGCGCCGTGGCCCTGGAGGCGACCAGCGGCCTGCGGCGCGGCGCGCGCGTCCTTCGAACGGGCGCTCCGCTTTCGGTGCCGGTCGGCGACGCCGTGCTCGGCCGCGTGTTGAACGTCCTTGGCCGTGCCATCGACGGCGGCGGCCCCATCGATCCGGCGGCGCCGCGGGTCCCCATTCATCGGCCGTCCCCGCCCATCGAGGCGCAGAGCGCCAAGCGCGAGATGGTCGAGACCGGCATCAAGGTCATCGACCTGCTGGCGCCGCTGGTCCGCGGCGGCAAGGCGGGGATGTTCGGCGGCGCGGGCGTCGGCAAGACGGTGCTGGTGATGGAGCTCATTCGAAGCACGGCCGAGAATCAGCAGGGCCTGTCCGTGTTCGCCGGAATCGGCGAGCGATCTCGCGAGGGCGAGGAGCTGCTGTCCGACATGCGGCGCTCCGGCGTCATCGCGCGGACCGCGCTGGTCTTCGGGCAGATGAACGAACCGCCCGGCGCGCGCTGGCGCGTCGGGCTCACAGCTCTGGCCATCGCCGAGCAGTTTCGCGACCAGCAGCATCGCGACGTGCTCCTCCTCATCGACAACGTGTTCCGGTTCGTCCAGGCCGGCAGCGAGATCTCGGGGCTGCTCGGGCGGTATCCGTCGCGCGTCGGTTACCAGCCGACCCTGGCGACCGAGATCGCCGACCTCGAGGAGCGGATCGCCTCGGTCGCCGGAGCCGCGGTCACGTCGATCCAGGCGGTGTACGTCCCCGCCGACGACTTCACGGACCCGGCCGTGGCCGAGCTGTTCCGGCACCTCGACAGCTCGGTCGTCCTCTCGCGGTCGCTGGCGGCGGAGGGGATGTACCCGGCGATCGATCCGCTGGCGTCCGGATCAGTGCTCCTCGACCCGCTGGTCGTCGGGCAGGAACACTACGCGACCGCAGAAGACGTGCGCCAGACGATCGCGCGCTACCGCGAGCTCGCGGACGTGATCGCCCTGCTGGGCATCGACGAGCTGGGCGCGGCCGATCGGCTGGTCGTCAGGCGGGCGCGGCGGCTGCAACGCTTCCTGACGCAGCCGTTCAAGGTCACCGAGGCCTTCACGGGAAGCGCCGGCGCATCCGTTCCGCTGGCGTCGACGATCGCGGGCTGCCGGGCGATCCTCGCGGGAACCTGCGACGACTGGGCGGAGTCGTCTCTCTACCTGGTGGGGACGCTGGACGACGCGCGCCGCAAAGAGTCCGGCGGCCAGGTGCCCGCGTGAGGTTGGCCATCGTGACGCCGCTGGAGATCGCGACCGCGGCCGACGGCGTGGTCCACGTGCGCGCGGAGGATTCCAGCGGGAGCTTCGGGATCCAACCCCACCACGCGCCTCTGGTCACGACGCTGCCCATCTCGGTCGTCAGCTGGCGGCTGCGCGACGGCGAAGAGCTTCACTGCGCGGTGCGCGGCGCCGTGCTGTCGGTGAGCGGCGACACCGTCTCCGTCGCCACCCGGCAGGCCGTCGTCGATCGCGACCTCGCGCGGCTGGAGCACGAGGTCCTCGCCAGGTTTCGACGAGCCGCCGAGGAGTCGGCGCGCGTGCGCGTCGACGAGGAGCGGCTGCGCGCCGCCGCCATCCGCAACATCCAGCAGCTGCTGCGTCCGACGCGGCGGTCCCCGGCCCTGGGCGGGCAGTCGTGACGCCCAGAGGCGAGGACATGGCCTCGGCCGTCCGCAGGCGACGCGAACGCCGCGACCGCTGGCTGCGCGAAGGCCCGGGCGCCCTGGTGCGGAACCTGGGGTTGGTGGGGTCGCTGGGCTGGCTGCTGGTCCTGCCGCCTCTGGCCGGGGCCGTCCTGGGCCGCAGGCTCGACAGCCACTACCACGCGGGCGTCTTCTGGTCGGCGACCTTCATCTTCTGCGGTGCCGTCCTGGGCGGCGTTCTCGTCTGGCAAAAGGTCAAGAGGTCATGACAATCGCGGTGCGCATCGCCGTCTGGGCCGCCGGCGGGCTGGGGCTGGGGGCCGCGTTCTTCACGTTGTTGCGGATGAACGTCGCCCTCTACGGCTCGCGCCGCTGGCTGGGCGGGATCGGTCTTCACCTCGCCCGCTGGGCGCTGCTGGTGGCGGCGCTCGTCTTCGCCGCGCGCGCCGGGGCCCTCCCCCTGCTCTCGGCCGCCCTGGGCGTCCTGGCCGCGCGGGCCCTGACGCTGCCGGCCCGGCCGGTGCGGCCATGAACCACGCCGGGCGATCCCCGTTCGACCTCTCGGTCGCGTTCCACCTCGGGCCAGTGCCGGTCACGACGCCGGTCGTGGTCACCTGGGGGCTGATCGTGCTCCTGGCGGCCTCCAGCCGCCTGCTCACGCGGCACCTGCGCGTGCGTCCCGGTCGGGCGCAGGCCGCCGTCGAGCTCCTGGTGACCACGATCGAATCCCAGCTGGCCGAGATCATCCCCGACCAGGGGCGCACCTATCTGTGGCTCCTGGGCACGATGTTTCTGTTTCTCTTCTTCGCGAACCTCAGCGGCCTCGTCCCGGGGGTTCAGGCTCCGACCGCCCACATCGAGACGCCCGCCGCGCTGGCGGTGATCGTCTTCCTGTCGGTCCACGTGGCGGGGGTCCGCCGCCACGGCTTCCTCGGCTACCTCCGGGAGTTCGCGAAGCCGTCGATCTTCCTGCTACCGCTGAACCTGCTCTCGGAGATCACGCGCACCTTCTCGCTGATGATCCGCCTCTTCGGCAACGTCATGAGCGGCGAGTTCGTCATCGCGATCGTGCTGGGTCTGGCCGGGCTGCTGGTCCCCCTGCCGCTCATGGGGCTCGAGCTGCTGACGGGCCTCATCCAGGCCTACATCTTCACCACGCTGGCCGCGGTCTTCATCGCGGCCGCGACCAGCTCGACGTCATCCGGCGCCGACAAACGAAAGGACCCGACTCCATGACCATCGAACAGATCAGCATCATCGGCGCCGTCGCAGCCGTGTCGTTCGGCGCCATCGGCCCCGCGCTGGCCGAGGGGCGGGCCGTGGCGGCGGCGATGGAAGCCATCGCGCGGCAGCCCGAGTCCGCCCCCTCGCTGTCGCGGACCTTGTTCGTGGGCCTCGCCATGATCGAGACCATGGCCATCTACTGCCTGGTCATCGCGCTTCTGGTGCTGTTCGCGAATCCGTTCGTTCACGTCCGCTGAGCACGATGCACACGCACCTCGCCACGTTCGTCTTCCAGCTGGTCAACTTCCTGGTCCTGGTGGGGGTGCTGCGCTACTGGCTGTATCGACCCGTGCAGGCGCTCATCGCGCGCCGGCAGCAGGAGGTCGCGGCGCCGCTGGCCGCCGCCGCCGCCGACCGCGCCCAGGCCACCCAGTTGCGGGCCGACGTCGAACGACAGCGCGCCGCGCTTGCGGCCGACCGCGATCGCCTGTTGCTGGAGGCAAGCCAGGAGGCGGCGGCGCGCCGGGAACAGGTCCTCGCGGACGCCAGGCGTGCGGCCGAGGACGTCTTGAAGGAGGGGCGAGAGGCCCTCGTCCGTGAGACGGCGGCCGCTGAATCGCAGCTGCGCGCCCAGGCGGCGGAGCTGGCCGTCGCGATCGCCGCGCGGCTGCTGGCGGGCTCAGGCGCCGCCGACGTGACGGAGCACCTCTTGAACGACGCGGTCCAGGCCATCGAGGCCATGGACGGCGCCGCGCATGGCGCGGTCGCCGGCGCGCCGGGCGCCCCCGCCCGCGTCCAGGTGGTCACCGCCGTGCCCGTGGCGCCCGTCCGGCGCGACGCGGTGGTGTCGCGACTGCATCAGGCGCTGGGCGAAGCGGTCGACGTGACCTTCGCCGAGGACCCGACGCTGGTGGCGGGAGCCGAGATCCATCTTCCGACGGCCGTCGTCCGCCAGACCTGGCGGGACCAGCTGGCCTTGCTGCGGCGGGAGCTGGCCCGCGCGTGAGCGATCTGGCCGCCGGCGTCGCCGCCTGGACAGCCGCCGCTGCCCGGCACGTGCAGGACTTCGCTGTCGGGCCGGTCGTCGAGCGGCTCGGTCGCGTCACGCACATCGGCGACGGCGTCGCGCGCGTCGCGGGCCTCCCGGACGCCGCCCTCGACGAGCTGCTGGAGCTGGGCGACGGCACCATGGCCCAGGCTGTCGAGCTGGGGAAGGACGACATCGGCTGCGTCTTGCTCGACGACACCGACCGCGTGTCGTCCGGCGACGTCGTGCGGGGGACCGGGCGCGTGGTCCAGGTTCCGGTGGGAAGCGGCCTGCTGGGACGCATCGTCGACCCGCTGGGGCGCCCCCTCGACGGGCGCGGACCGGTGGCCAGCGAGCGGTTCGAGCCCGCGGATCGCCCGGCGCCCGCCATCATCGAACGCGCGCCCGTCACCGTTCCGCTGGAGACCGGGACCGCGGTGGTCGACGCGATGTTCGCGATCGGCCGCGGCCAGCGCGAGCTGATCATCGGGGACCGCTCGACCGGCAAGACGACCCTGGCGGTCGACGCCATCATCAACCAGCGCGCCACCGACGTTCTCTGCGTCTACGTGGCCGTCGGCCAGCGCGCCTCGGCGATCAAGCGCGTCATCGAAGAGGTCCAGTCCCGCGGCGATCCCCGGCGGTGTCTGTTCGTGATCGCCGACGCCGAGCACGCGGCGCCCGGGTTGCAGTGGCTCGCACCCTACGCCGGCCTCACGATGGCGGAGTGGTTCGCCCGAAACGGGCGGGACGTCCTGGTGGTGATCGACGACCTCACGAAGCACGCCGACGTCCATCGCCAGATCTCGCTGCTGCTGCAGCAGCCCCCGGGGCGGGAGGCGTTCCCGGGCGACATCTTCTATGTGCACGCCCGCCTCCTCGAGCGCGCGGCCAGGCTGCACCCCCGCTTCGGCGGCGGTTCGATCACGGCGCTTCCCATCGCCGAAACCCAGGAAGGGAACCTGAGCGCATACATCCCGACGAACCTCATCTCGATCACCGACGGGCAGATCGTGCTCGACGCGAAACTGTTTCACGGCGGTCAGAAGCCGGCCGTCGACGTGGGGCTCAGCGTCTCGCGCGTCGGGGGGAAGACCCAGAGGCCGGCGATGCGGGACCTGGCCGAGCCGCTGCGACTCGCGTACGCCCAGTTCCTGGAGCTGGAGGTCTTCACGCATTTCGGCGGCATCTCCGACGAGCGGACGCGGAAGGTCGTCGAGCACGGCCGCCGGATTCGCGCGGCGCTGGCGCAGCCGCAGCTCGCGCCGCAACCGTTCGAGCTGCAGGTGGCCATGCTGCTGGCCCTGTCGGACGGGACGCTCGACGGGCTGCCGCCCGATCGCGTCCAGGGGTTCCGCGCAAATCTGGCCGCCGCGCTGGCGAACCAGGCGGCGCTCGCGCGCCGGCTGCGGGACTCGGGTGCGCTCGACCAGGCGACGTGCGCGGACCTGCGGCGTCTCATCGAGGCCACCGCGCCCCATGTCTGAACGCGGGACGGAGGTGCGCGCGCGCGTCGGCACGATGAAAGAGCTGGCGGAGGTCCTGGGCGCCATGCGCGGCATGGCCGCCGCGCGCATCCAGCAAGGCGAGCGGGCCCGGAACGCCGCGCAGGAGTACGCCGCCCGCATCGGCGCCGCGCTGGCGAGCCTCGGCGCGGACGCGCCCGCCCGATCGCCGGCCGCTTCCGCCCGCCCGTCCCGTACCCTGGTCGTGGCGCTCTGCACCGAGCGCGGCTTCGTCGGCGCGCTGAACGAGCGCGTCGTGCGCGCCGCCGAGGCGTCTCCGGCGCCGCGCGAGATCCTGGTCGTCGGCGCCCGCGGTCTCGCGTTCGCGCGCGAGCAACGTCTTTCCGTGACGTACGCCGGCAACATGGCCACCCACGTCGGGGGGCTGGGGGATGTCGCCGACCAGATCGGCGACCGGCTCGTCGAACGCATGAACGACGGCGAGCTGGTGACCGTCGACGTGATTCACCCGAGGCGTACGCCGTCGGACGGCACCGTCATCGAGCGGCAGCGGCTGCTTCCCATCGAGCTGCCACCGCGTCCCCCGAGCAGAGGATACCCACCGCTCACCATGCTGCCGGCGCCGGTCCTCGCCGCCCAGGTCGCGATCGAGTACCTGCACGCTCAGCTGGTCGCGTTCGCCGCCGAGAGCTTCGCGGCCGCCAACACCGCGAGCCTGGAGGTCCTTCAGGCCGCTCACGCCCACCTGGACGACATGCTCGTGGCGCTGCGCCGCACCCAGAATGCGCTGAGACAGGAGGAGATCACCGCGGAGGTTCTAGAGGTGATTACCGGCCGTATGACGGGTGGGGCAAAGCCCTAAACCACACCGCGCCGGCCACGAACCGCGCCGGCGGCCTGGTTTCCACCGAAGGCGAGAAGTACGTTGCGGCGGTTCGAAGGTTCCGACGGCATCGCGAAAGGGGCGGACATGCACGCACAGACATGGGCGCGGGTGGCGGTAGTTGGACTTTCAACGATGGGGGTGGCGACCTGGCCGGGAGCGGCGGGGGCCGAGGATCTGAAGCCGTTGCCTCACCCCATCGGTGCTCCGGATTCCGCGGTGGCGGCGGCGCGGCCGGCGAGCAGCGCGGGGGCGTCGCCCTGGACGCCGCTCGCCAACCAGCCCGGCCTCTTCAACGGAGCGTCGAGTCCCATCCTCCTGACCGACGGCACCGTCCTGGTTCAGGACACGGGCTTTCCGGACTGGTGGCGGTTGACGCCGGACGAGACGGGCAGCTACGTGAACGGGACCTGGGCGCCGGTCGCCTCGTTGCCCGCGGGCTACAGCCCGCTCTATCACTCGTCCGCCGTATTGCCGGACGGCCGGCTGATCATCGAGGGCGGGGAGTACCTGCTCAGCGACGACCACAGCGCGTTCGTCGGCGCGGAGACCGCCCAGGGCGCCATCTACGATCCGGTGGCCGACACCTGGACGCCTGTCGAGCCGCCGCCCTTCTTCAACAGCGGCTTCCTTCCGCAGACGATCGGCGACGCCCAGAGCGTGGTGCTGGCCAACGGCGTCTACATGCAGGCCAATTGCTGCACGACGGAGTCGGCCCTGCTCGATGCGCGAACGCTGACGTGGCGTCCGACGGGCCAGGGAAAGCGCGACGTCAACTCCGAGGAGGGGTGGACGCTGTTGCCCGGCGGGAACGTGCTGACCGTCGACGCCTACGTCTTCGGCTACGACGTGCTGGGCATGGCCTCGGAGCTCTACGACTGGCGCACCGGCACGTGGTCCAGCGCCGGCAGCACGATCGTGCAGCTCTGGGACTCGGCTGCGGCGTGCATCGCGCTGGTGCCCCCGTCGGACGAGGTCGGGCCGGGCGTCCTGCGCCCCGACGGGACGGTGTTTTACGCCGGCGCCAACCGCTGCGGGGCCGGTCACACCGCGATCTACGATTCGCGCACCGGCCGCTGGAGAGCGGGACCGGACTTCCCGGACGCGGTCAGCATCGCTGACGGCCCCGCGGCCCTGGAGACGAACGGCAAGGTCCTGATGATGGCGAGCCCGTTCTTCGTGGCGCCCTCGGAGTTCTTCGAGTGGGACGGCAGGCGCCTGGCGCCCGTCGCGGCCCCGCCGCGCGCCCCGTTCGATGCGTCCTTCTTCGGGAACATGCTGGTGCTTCCGACGGGACAGATCCTGCTGACCGACTTCTCGAACGACGTGGAGATCTTCACTCCGGGCTCTGCCGGCCATGACCACGGCGACCGCGAACACGACCGGGACCGCGTCGACCCGCCCGAGATCGTCGACGTGCCGACGCGTCTCGCGCGCGGCGGATCCTACATCCTGCGCGGGCGCGGGCTGAACGGCGTCTCGCAGGGCGCCGCTTACGGCGACGACGCCCAGTCGGCCACCAACTACCCTCTGGTGCGCATCACCAATTCGCGGACCGGGCACGTGTTTTACAGCCGCACCCACGACCACAGCAGCATGGCGGTCGCCTCCAACGAGCTGGTCCACACCCGGTTCGACGTCCCGCGCAGTCAGGAACGCGGCCGCAGCACGCTGGAGGTGGTGGCGAACGGCATCGCCTCCTGCGCGATCCCCGTCTTCGTCGAGTAGCCGCGGCGCCCCTCAGAACGCGGTCCCTAGGGCGCGCCGCGCCGGGACGCGGCGACGTCTTTCAGACGGTGCCACCCGGCCGACGCCGCGGTCCGCAGCGCGGTCCCCGCGCGGGTCCCCTGACCGCGAACCCAGGGCCAGTCCAGCACGCTGACGGTCGCGGACACGACGACCAGCAGGGCAAGCAGCAGCGGAGCCCACCTGCGCGGCACCCGATCGAAGCTGCGAAAGCCCAGCTTCGGAGGGACCAGCGCCGGGTCGTCGTGCGGGACGTTGGCGAACTCGGTGGCCTCCAGGTCCTCGCCTTTGCGAAAGAACGCCATCGTCATCGCCCCGAGGCGCGGCTTCTTGATCTTCGTCAGCAGCACGACCCGCCGAGCGGGTGGTGGTGACTCGCCTGAATCCGACGTCATTCCCCCCTCCTTGCGGTCCGAGCTTCTCACCCAGGCGGATTCGGTCAAGCGGGCGATCGTGTTATTCAATGACCGGGTGGCATGAGCTCGGGGGCAGGCACCACGACCATCTCTCAGGCCGGCACGGGCTCGGCTGCGGTGGCGGCCGCTGGTCTGCAGATCGCCTGGCGCTTCCCCAATCCGCACGCGCCGTCCGTCCCGCTGCCCGCGCCGGGCGAGAGCGACATCGTCGTCGGGCGCGACCCGACGTGTGGCGTGACGCTGGCGGGGCCGGAGGTGTCGCGCCGGCATGCGGCGCTCAGATCCGACGGTGACCGCCGCGTCGCGATCGTCGATCTCGGAAGTCGCAACGGCGTCCGTCTCAACGGGCGGCTGGTGACGACCGCGCTGCTCGCGCCGCAGGACGTGGTTCGCGTGGGAGACTGGATCGGCGTCGTGACCGCGACGCCGGCCGCCATCGAACCAATCACCGACGAGCTGTGGGGCGGCGCAGCGCTGGGAGCGGCGCTGGCGCCGGCGCGACAGGCCGCCGGCAGCCCCCTGCCGGTGATCTTGCAGGGGGAGACGGGGACCGGCAAAGAACGGGTCGCCGAGGCCATCCACGGGTGGAGCGG
Organism: uncultured Myxococcales bacterium; assembly: GCA_964589215.1. GTDB lineage: Bacteria > Myxococcota_A > Polyangia > Fen-1088 > Fen-1088 > JADGRB01. The sequence goes on from CAZPUH010000418.1 coordinate 10,483, forward strand.
GCGCCCGGGGCCGTTCGTGGCGGTGAACTGCGCGGCGCTGCCGGAGGGGCTGGCCGAAGCCGAGCTGTTCGGCTACCGGCGCGGCGCCTTCACGGGTGCCGACCGGGCTAGCCCCGGTTTTTTCCGGGCCGCGGACCGCGGCTCACTGCTGCTGGACGAGGTCGGCGACCTGCCGCTGTCGCTGCAAGCCAAGCTGCTGCGCGTCCTGGAACAGCGCGAAGTCCAGCCGCTCGGCGAGACGCGTGCCGTCCCCGTCGACGTCCGGGTCATCGTGGCCGGGCAGCAGCCCCTGATCGAAGCGGTGCGGGCGGGGAAGTTCCGCGCCGATCTGCTAGCGCGGCTGGAGGGACTGATCGTGGCGCTCCCGCCGCTGCGCGACCGGCGCGAGGACGTGATTCCGCTGTTCACGCACCTGCTGGCAAGCGGGGGCGGTGCTCAGACGCCGGCGCTGACCAGCGACTTCGCCGAGCGCCTCTGCGTCTACGACTGGCCGTTCAACGTGCGCGAGCTGGTGCAGCTCGCGAAGCGGCTGCTCGTGGTTCGGGGGCCCGACGCCAGCCTGACGGCCGCCGACCTCCCTGACCGGATGCGCGAAAGCCCGGCTGCCTCGCCCCCGGGTGAATCCGCCGCGGCCGAGCCCGTCCAGCTCCCGGCGCTGGTCGCGGCGCTGCGCGCGTCAGGCGGGAACGTCTCGCGCGCGGCGGCGCTGATGGGCATCAGCCGCCAGCGCGCCTATCGTTTGATGGAGGCGCAGGCGATCGATCTCGAGTCGCTGCGATCTGGGGGCGAGCCGCGTCGATGACCACCGACGCGGGCGCCGGCCGTGTCGGTTCCGTGATCGGCGGCAAATACCGTCTGACCCGCCTGCTCGGCGCCGGCGGAATGGGCGTCGTGTACGAGGCGCACCACGAGCTGGTACATCGTCGCTTCGCCGTGAAGATGCTGCGCCGCGAGCTGGCGGAACGGCGCGACGTCCTGGCGCGCTTCCAGCGCGAGGCGGCGGCGGCCGGCGCCCTGGAGAGCGACAACGTCGCGGCGGTGCTGGACCTGGGAATCACCGACGACGGGACCCCCTTCATGGTCATGGAGTACCTCGCGGGCGAGAGCCTGGCAGACCTCCTCGAGCGCGAGGGGCGCCTGCCCGCCGCCCGTGCCGCCGACCTGATCGCGCAGGCCTGCCGCGGCGTCGCGGCCGCGCATGCCGCGCGCATCATCCACCGGGACCTGAAGCCGCAGAACCTGTTCGCCGCGCGGCGCGAGGACGGCACGGACCTGCTGAAGGTGCTGGACTTCGGGGTCGCCAAGCTCGACGCCGCGGACGCAGCGGCGGCCCGGACGCGCACCGGCGGCGTCATCGGAACGGCCGCGTACATGTCGCCCGAGCAGGCGCGCGGCGAGCCGGGCGTCGACGAGCGCACGGACGTGTACGCGCTGGGCGCGATCCTGTTCGAGCTGCTCTCGGGCGGCCGGCCACACCCCGGCGAATCGCCGAACGCGGTCCTGCACCACATCGCGACGCAGGCGGCGCTCCCCGTCGCGTCGGTCGCGCCCGGAACGCCCGGCGCGCTGGCCGACCTGATCGACCGCGCGCTGGCCGCCGATCCGGCGAGGCGG
>CAZPUH010000419.1:0-1956 GCA_964589215.1 uncultured Myxococcales bacterium
CGCGCCCGCCGGCGCCGCCCGTGCCGCGCCCCCCGGCGCCGCCCGTGCCGGTGCCCGAGCCACACGTGCCGGTGCCCGACCCGCCGGAGCCGAGCGTGCCACCCGTGCCCGCCGCGGAGCCGCTGTGCAGGACGATGGTCCCGGTCGTCTTCATGGCGATCGTCTTCGGGCTCACCGTCAGCTGAGTAGCCGACGCGCAGTAGTCATAATTCTGCGTGCCGTCGATCGTGAGCGTGTTACCCGACGTGGCGTAGTTGCCGGAGGTCGACGCATCGCTCGTCGGGAAGCCGAGGCCGCCCGTCTGCTGGATCATGGCCTGGCAGGTGCAGCCGCCGCCCGAAGAGGCGTTGCTGCAGGTCACCGACGCGAAGCCCAGGGCAGCCAGCGGACCGACGAGCCCCTGGCAGGTGGTCGTGGTCCCCGAGAGCATCAGGCACCCGGCGCCCAGCTGAATGGTCGCGGTGCCCGTGGTGGTCGTCCCATCGGTGTACGAGCTGTCCGCCTTGGCGCTGAACGTGCCGGTGACGGTCAGCGACCCGCTGATCGTCGCGCTGGAGCAGCTGTGCGGATCCAGGCCGGCCGCGGCCGCGTCCAAGTTGCCGCTGAGGGTCAGGCACGACGAGGCCACGGTCCAGTTTCCGACAACGCTCCCGCCGCAGGCCGTCACGTTCGAACAGGAGCCGCCGCTGGTCCCACCCGTGGCGGAGGTGCCCCCCGTCCCGGTCCCGTTTGAGCCGCCTGTGCTGCTGCTCCCCCCCGTGCCGCTCTGCTGCCCCGAAGAAGTGGAGCTGCAACCGCCGGAAATAATTGCGAATGCCAGGGACAGAGTCAGAGCAGCTGATTGAACCTTCATGGAGGCGTCTCCTTTAAGCGGGAAGCACGAACACGCGGGACCCGTGTGGCTTATTGCTCCAGGGGGGGCGGCCTTGTCACGAGATCCGTTTGCATCCGTGGCTACGCGGGACGGCGGCCGACTACTTCCCGTAACCGGCGGCGACGATGTTGGCCTGGATGGCGTCCTCGGTCGCGTCGGTCGGGTAGCCCGTGACGATGGCGCCCTCGTAGAAGGTGCCGTCGCTCGCGTTCGCCCCGCCGCCCGGCTTGCAGCAGTCGCCGCCGCTGCCCAGCACGATCGCCCCCTGCTTCTTCATCGGGCTCCACCCGCCGGGCAGGCCGCCCTTGTAGTAGGTGCCCAGGTTCCCGGCGGCGGCGTCGCCGCCGCGGAGGGCGAACTCCGTCGTGCCGTTGTTCTTCAGCACGGCCGTGACGTAGGTCGAGGTTTGGCTGGGGTCGTTCTGGTTCTTCTGGGTGTTGTTCTGCGCGAACACGCCGTACTCGAGGTCGGCCATGACCCACGGGCCGTTCCCGGCGCCCGTTCCCCAGGCGGTGATCGAGCTGAGGTTGAGCGCGTCCATCGCTCCCGAGCCGTCCGCCTTCCGGTCGGTCTCGCTGTTGCCGTAGTCGAAGCAGCAGCCGCTGTTGTAGTGCTTGCCGCTGGTGACCATGTACATCCCCTCGGGCTGGGCCCCCAGCGCGATCCCCGACTTCGAGGCGTCGACCCAGTAGCTGTTCCCCGGGTTGATGTAGAGCGAGTAGACCTTGTGCCCGCCCAGCGTCAGCGACTCGGACGTGGCCTTCGAGGGGCTGCTGGACGTCGAGGCCGGTACCATCGTCGAGCCCTGGTACCAGAGGTCGTTGCCCTTCCCCGACTGGTCGTAAAGGACGGTGATGACGCAGGTCGTGCCCATGCAGAACGCGTCCTGTGACGGGCCGTCGGCGGCCCCGCCCGGCGCCAGCGCCATGATGTCCTTCGTCGCGCCGGCGGAGTTCCGCACCTGGTACAGCTTCCCGCCGTAGGCGCCGAACAGCGCCCGGACGGAGCTGTGGGCCGCGATGCAGGGATTGCCCGCGGCCTTGTAGATGTCGCAGGGGCCCTGGCCGCCCGCCACGGCTCCG
>CAZPUH010000420.1:0-8358 GCA_964589215.1 uncultured Myxococcales bacterium
CAAGGGCTCCAGCGCCATGAACACCGGCAGCGGCGGCATGACGATGGACATCGGCGCGGTCGGCGGCTACGGCGATTCGGCCACGCAGGACGCGTTCTGCATGGGCAGCACCTGCACCTTCTCGATCATCTACGACCAGTCAGGCAACAAGAACGACCTCAAGGTCGCGCCGGCCGGTTGCTACAACGACGGCAGCGCCAACACGCCGGACTACGAGTCCAGCGCCACGAAGCGCTCGCTGACGCTGAACGGGCACAAGGTCTACGCGCTCTACATGAACGCGCACGAGGGCTACCGGAACAACAAGACGACCGGCATGCCGCTCATGCAGACCGCCGAGGGGATCTACGAGCTGGCCGACGGCAAGCGCCAGGGCGCGGCCTGCTGCTGGGACTTCGGCAACGCCGGGACCGACAACTGCAACGGCAGCGTCATGAACACGCTGTTCTTCGGCACCGCCACCTTCTGGGGCACCGGCGTCGCCCCCGGGCCGTGGTTCATGGGCGACTTCGAGGGCGGCGTGTGGGCGGGTGGCTCGGGCGCCTCGAACGCGAACAACCCGATGAGCCCGGCGATGAACATCGACTACGCCTTCGGGACCTTGAAGACCAGCGGCTCGGGCAGCTCCGCGCAGTACGCGATCCGCGTCGGCAACGGCCAGTCCGGCAACCTGACCACCACTTACGACGGCAAGTCTCCCAAGGGCTGGGACAATAAAGGCGGTATCATCCTGGGTATCGGCGGCGACAACAGCAACCACTCGCTGGGCACCTTCTTCGAGGGAGCCATCGTGACCGGCCGTCCGGCGGACACGACCGACGCGGCCGTCCTGGCCAACATCCAGGCCGCCGGCTACGGGAAGTAGAACATCAACTACGAGGGAGCTTGTTCCGTCGATGAGAAATAAGAGCGCCTGGGGTCAGATCTCGCTTATCGCGATCGTGGGTCTGTGCGGGTGGGGCTGCACCATCAAGAACGACATGACCGGGACCGGTGGCGACACCGGTTCTGGTGGCTCGCAGGGGAGCGGAAGCGGCGGCAGCACCGGGTCCGGGGGGACCAGCCCCTCGGGCACGGGTGGCATGACGACGACGGGCGGGGGCTGCCCGCCGGCGACTCCCTCCAGTGACGCGAAGGGGCCCGGCACGGCGGCGGGCAGCACGATGGGGCCGTGCGACATCTACGCGGCGGACGGCGGTCCGTGCGTCGCGGCGCACAGCACGGTGCGCGCGCTCTACGGGGCGTACAACGGCCCGCTGTACCAGGTGCGCAAGGGCGCGCCCGACTGCACCCCGCACGACGTCTACCCGCTGGAGGCGGGCGGCTTCGCGAACTCGGCCGACCAGGACAGCTTCTGCGGCACGGGCGCCTGCACGATCTCGGTCATCTACGACCAGTCGGGCAAGGGGAACCACCTGATGAAGGCGCCGGGCGGCGGCGCGAAGACCACGCCCGACAACGAAGCCAAGGCCACCGGCATCTCGGCCATGTTCAGCGGCCACAAGGTGTACGGCGTCCACATCGTCTCGGGCGTCGGCTATCGCAACAACTCGCCGTCGGGCACCGCGACCGGCGACAACCCCGAGACCGAGTACATGGTCGTCGGCGGCAACCTCTACAACGGCGCCTGCTGCTTCGACTACGGCAACATGGAGACCACCAGCCGCGACGACGGCGAGGGGACGATGGAAGCCGTCTACTTCGGAACCTGCACCATCTGGGGCAAGGGCGCGGACATGGGCCCGTGGGTCATGGGCGACCTCGAGAACGGCCTCTGGGCCGGAAGCTCGAGCCCGTACAACGCGAACACCCCGGTGACCTACCCGTACATCACGGGCATGGTGAAGGGGGACGCGGCCGGCAAGAACCACTGGACGATCAAGGTCGGCAACGCGCAGTCGGGCATGCTGGCGACGCCCTTCGACGGGCAACGGCCGAGCTCGCGCTACAACCCCATGCGCAAAGAAGGCGCCATCGGGCTGGGCACGGGCGGCGACAACAGCAACGGCGCGCAGGGCAACTTCTTCGAGGGTGTCATGACGGCGGCCTACGCTTCGAACAAGGCCGACGACGACGTCCAGGCCAACATCGTCGCGGCGTACGGCGGGCAGTAAGAGCGGGCTGGGTCGTGCAAGCCGCGGCGGCGCCAGCCGTCGCGGTGAAAAGCCCGACGATGTGAGCCGTTGCGGGACAGGGTGAGGTGCGTGCAGTGTCTGAGCGACGCCGAGTGCCCCGGGCAGATGACGTGCGCGCCTGACCTCAGCTGCACGAACTGACGGACCGCGGTCTCGCTGCCGCGCCGTTCCGCAGTAGCCGTTTTTTCGGCCCGCCGGGACTGCTCGGTGACTCTCATAAGAAGGTCAGGCCGGTCTGACGCCCTTTGCGCCGGTGACGGCGCCCACTCGAATTGGGGTATGTTCCTAACAAATGCGACATCTCTCGAATCGCTTGGCTTTGTTGAGCGCTCCGCTGCTGGGCGCCGTCCTGATCACCTGCTCCTCGAAGGGGGGAAGCAACCCACAGGGGGGCGCGGGCGGCTCGGTGACCGCGACCGGCGGCGCCGGCGTCTCGACGGGCGGCATCGGCACGTCGACGGGCGGTTCGGGAACGGGCATCACCGGGGGCAGCAGCGGTTCGACCGGTGGCAGCACGGGGTCGGCCGGCGGCAGCACGGGGTCGGCCGGCGGCTCGGGCGGATCGACCAGCACGGGTAGCAGCGGCGGCTCGACGGGCGCCGCCGGCAGCGAAGCCGTCGTGCGCGCGTTTCCGACGCAAGCCTGCCTCGAAAAGGCCAGCACGCTGCTGGGGATGATGACCAGCGACGAGAAGATCGCCCAGCTGCAGCAGATCGAGCGCGCGAACGTCAGCGCGTCCGACATCACGACCTACGGTCTCGGCTCGGTGTACAGCCAGGGCGGCTCCGGGCCCTCGACCAACACGCCGACCGGCTGGGCGGACATGGTGGACGGCTTCCGGAAGGCGTCGTTCGCGAGCCGCCTCAAGATCCCGGTCATCTACGGGCTGGACGTCGTGCACGGCGTCGGCCCGGTCGTGGGCGCCACGGTCTTCCCGCACAACGTCGGCCTGGGCGCGACGCGCGACCCGGCGCTGGTCGAGCAGGTCGGGGCCGCCGTCGCCGCCGAGGCGGCGGGCGTGGGCGCCGACTTCCCGTTCGCGCCGGTCGTGGCCGTCGCGCGCGACGAGCGCTGGGGGCGCACCTACGAGGCCTTCGGCGAGACGCCCGAGCTCGCGTCGATGATGGGCGTCGCCTACATCAACGGATTCCAGAAGCGCGGCGGCCCGTTCACCGTGCTCGCCAACGCCAAGCACTTCCTGGGCGACGGCGGCACCGCCAACGGCGTCAACGCCGGGAACACCGCCGGCGACGAGACGACGCTGCGCGCGCTGCACCTCACGCCGTATCAGGCGGCCGTCAGCGCGGGCGTCGGCTCGATCATGGCCTCGTACAGCAGCTGGCAGGGTGTCCGCATGCACGCGAACAACGCGATGCTCACCGGCGTGCTGAAGGGGGACCTCAAGTTCGGCGGGTTCATCGCGTCGGACTACAACGGCTGCTACCAGAACGGCGTCACCGTCGCCAGCTGCCTGACGGCCGGCGTCGACATGTTCATGACCTTCAACACCAGCGCGTCGTCGTTCCTGTCGTCGGTGCGCAGTTTGGTCCCGAACACGGTCCCGCAGAGCCGCATCGACGACGCCGCCCGCCGCATCCTGGTGGTGAAGTGCGAGATGGGGCTTCTGGACGGCACGCAGCGCCTGGTCGATCGCACCCTGACGGCGCAGGTGGGCTCGAACGAGCACCGCGACCTCGCGCGGCGCGCGGTCGCGGAGTCTCTGGTCGTCCTCAAGAACGACGGCAACGTGTTGCCGCTGTCGCGGGACGTCCCGCACATCGCGCTGGGCGGCAAGACGGCCGACAACATCGGCAACCAGTGCGGCGGCTGGACGGTGACCTGGCAGGGCAAGAGCGGCGCCACCGTTCCCGGCACCACCATCCGGCAGGCGCTGGAGGCGGTGGTGACCAGCAGCCGCGTCTCCTACGCGCTGGATGGGTCGGCGACCGGCAACGGCGCCACCGTCGGCATCGCGGTCATCGGCGAGACGCCGTACTCGGAAGGCTGCGGCGACATCCCCAGCCCGCAGGGCGGCAGCTCGTGCATCAGCCGGCCCACCTCGCTGTCGCTGGACAGCGCCGACGTGCAGGTCGTGCAGAAGATGAAGAACGCCGGCCTCAAGACCGTGGTGGTGCTGGTCACCGGCCGCCCGCTGATCATCGACCAGATCGTCGACATTGCGGACGCGATCGTCGTCGCCTGGCTGCCGGGGACCGAAGGCTCGGGCGTCACGGACGTCCTCTTCGGCGGCACCCACCCGACGGGCAAGCTGCCCCACACCTGGCCCAGCAGCATGTCGCAGATCCCGATCAACCAGGGCGACGCCAACTACAACCCGCTCTACCCGTACGGCTACGGGCTGACGTACTAGCGGGTCGTGTAGAAGTAGTAGTCGGCGCTGTAGTCGACGCGCTTCTCGGCGCCCTTGGTGGCGGCGTCGCATCCGGACGCGGGCGCCTTCCCGTGCTGGGTGTTCACCCGCTGCACCAGCGTCACGCCCGAAAACACGCCCTGGCCGCTGGTCTTTTCGCCGCGAATCAACAGCCATGGGATCGCGTCGGCCGAAGGGGCGGGCGCGTCCGCCAGCTTCTTGCCGGTGACCGAGCTGCCGTCGTTCGCCGTCCAGCTGGGACCGGCCCCGTGCGTTCCGGCGGGCGCCCCCTTGCGGTCCAGCAGCTTGGCGTCGGGTTTCTGCAGTGTCCAGGCGTACGTCGTCGTGCCCGCCACGGCGGTGCAGGCGTAGACCTGGGCCCCGACGCCGCGGAAATGCGCGGCTAGCTTGGCGCCGGCGGGGACGGCCAGCGCGCCCGGGACCTGCGGTGCCTTCATCCAGTCGTCGGTGGCCGCCGCCGCCGGGTGGCCCGCGGCGCTGGTGGCGAGGAGCAGGCTCAATCCGGCGGTCAGTCGCGTCATGCCGCGAATCATACGGGATTGAGCCCGCACCGGGGTCGCCGTCGGTCATGATGGGGGCATGCTGCTGTCGGCCGACGAAGGCGCCCCGTTCGAAGTCTTGGAACGTGACGGGCCTTCCTCGTTCTTCATCGTCTGCGACCACGCGGGCCGCCTGATCCCGCGCGCGCTGGGCACGCTGGGGCTGTCGGACGCCGACCTGGCCCGCCACATCGCCTGGGACATCGGCGCCGCCGGCGTCGCGCGCCGCCTGGGGGCCGCGCTGGGTGCCCACACGGTCCTGCAGCGCTACTCGCGCCTGGTCATCGATTGCAACCGCCCGTTGACCGCGCCCGACTCGATCGCCGCGCGCAGCGAGCGGACGGACATCCCCGGCAACCGCGACGTCGGCGCCGCGGCCGCGCAGGCGCGGGCGCAAGCCGTGTTTCACCCGTACCACGACGAGGTTCGCGCGGCGCTGGACCGGCGCGCGGCGCGCGGGCAGCCGACGGTGCTGATCGCCATGCACAGCTTCACGCCCGTGTATCTGGACGTGCCCCGCGCCTGGCACGCCGGCGTGCTCTATCACCGCGACACGCGGCTGGCCCACGCGCTGCTGGCCGCCCTGCGCGCGGACGGCGAGCTGGTGGTGGGCGACAACCAGCCCTACACCGCGAGCGCGCAGACCGACTATTCAATCATCGAGCACGGCGAGCGGCGCGGGCTTCCGCACGTCGAGCTCGAGATTCGCCAGGACCTGATCGCCGACGAACAGGGGCAGACCGCCTGGGCGCAACGCCTGGCGCGCCTGCTGCCCGCCGCCGCGCAGCTCGCGGCGGCGACCACAACACCACCAGGATGAGGAACACCATGCAGATCCGCGTCGGCTACGAGCTCAATTACGAGCTCCCCCAACCCACCCCCATGATCTTGACCCTGAACGTGCACCACAGCCGCGTGTCGGATCTGGCCCAGCCCGATCACATGAAGACCACGCCCGCCGTCCCCACGGCCGCCTATCGCGACGGCTTCGGCAACTGGTGCACCCGGCTGGTCGCGCCGGCCGGTCACTTTCGCGTCACCAGCGACGCGACCGTCAGCGACACGGGGGCGCCCGATCCCTTCGTCCCGTCCGCCATCCAGCACGCGGTCCAGCAGCTGCCCGAGGAGACGCTCGTCTATCTGCTGGGCAGCCGCTACTGCGAGACCGACAAGATGTCGCAGATCGCGTGGGACCGATTTTCCAGCGCGCCGCTCGGCTGGGGGCGCGTGCAGGCCATCTGCGACTTCGTTCACCAGCACATCCAGTTCGGCTACCAGTTCGCCAGCCCGACCAAGACCGCCTGGGAGGCGTACAACGAGCGCAGGGGCGTGTGCCGCGACTTCGCGCACCTGGCGATCACGCTGTGCCGCTGCATGAACATCCCCGCGCGCTACTGCACCGGGTACCTGGGCGACATCGGCCGGGCGCCCGACCCGTCGCCCATGGACTTCGCCGGGTGGTTCGAGGCGTTCCTGGGCGGGGAGTGGCACACCTTCGACCCGCGCAACAACGAGCGGCGCATCGGGCGCGTGCTGATCGCGCGCGGCCGCGACGCGGCCGACGTGGCCATCACCACCACGTTCGGCCCCAACACGCTGCAGAGCTTCCGCGTGTGGACCGACGAGGTGACCGGCGCATGACCTACTGCGTGGGCGTGCTGCTGAACGACGGCATCGTGCTGGGGTCCGACTCGCGCACGAACGCCGGGGTCGACGACTTCGCCTCGTTCTGCAAGATGACGGTCTTCGAGCGGCCGGGCGATCGCGTGCTGGTGCTCTTGAGCTCGGGCAGCCTGGCCGTGACGCAGGCGGTGGTCAGCCTGCTCGCGCAGAACGCGGCCGCAGCTGACGGGCCGGGGGCGCCGCTCAGCGTGATGACCGCCGGTACGATGTTCGACGTGGCCTGCATCGTGGGCGACGCCATGCGCGCCATCGAGCGGCGCGACAAGGAGTACCTCGAGCGCAGCGAGCTGACGTTCAACGCCTCCTTCATCCTGGGCGGCCAGATCCGTGGCGAGCCGATGCGCCTGTTTCGGATCTACGCCGAGGGGAACTTCATCGAGGCCGGGGCCGGAACGCCGTTCTTCCAGACCGGGGAGGCCAAGTACGGCAAGCCCATCATCGACCGGGTGATCGACCCCTCGACGTCGCTGAGCGACGCGGCCAAGTGCGTGCTGGTGTCGTTCGACTCGACGATGCGCAGCAACCTGTCGGTGGCCATGCCCATCGACCTCATCTGCTACGAGCGCGACGCGCTGCAGGTGCGCAAGCGCCGCCGGTTCGAAGCGGGCGACCCGTACTTCAGCGCGCTGAGCAAGAAGTGGAGCGAGGGGGTCCGTGCCGCCTTCAAGGAGCTGCCCGAGCCGCAGTGGTAGGTTAGCGCGCCCTCATGATCGCCACCACCAACCTCGCCAAGGAGTATGGCGCCCGCGTGCTGTTCGCGGGCGTGTCGCTGCAGCTGAACGCCGGGTCGCGCTACGGTCTCGTGGGGGCGAACGGCTCGGGGAAGACCACGTTCCTGAAGGTGTTGGCCGGCGACGAAGAGGCGTCGGCCGGCACGGTCACGATCCCCAAGCGCGCGCGCGTCGGCGTGTTGCGCCAGGACCGCTTCCTGGACGACGACCAGATCATCCTGGACCTGGCGATGCGCGGCGACGCCGTGGTCTGGAACGCGCTGGTGGAGCAGCGGCGCCTGATGGAGGCCACCGGCGACGTGGACGCCGCGCGCATCGCCGACCTCGAGGACGTGATCGCCGCGCACGACGGCTACACGCTGGAGGCGCGCGCCAGCGAGGTGCTGGAGGGGCTGGCGATCCCGACGCGGCTGCACCGGTCGCCGCTGTCGACGCTGTCGGGCGGCTTCAAGCTGCGCGTGCTGCTGGCGCAGGTGCTGGTGGGCGGCGTCGACGTCCTGCTGCTCGACGAGCCGACGAACCACCTGGACATCCTGACCATCCGCTGGCTCGAGAAGTTCCTGGCCGGCTACGCGGGGTGCGCGGTCGTCATCTCGCACGACCAGCGGTTCCTGGACAACGTCACCACCCACACGCTGGACGTCGATTACGGGACGCTGACGCTGTACACCGGGCGCTACTCGCAGGCCATCGTCGAGAAGGCGGCGGCGCGCGAGCGGGCCGAGACCAGCGTGGCGCGCGCCGAGGAGGAGATCGCGCGCAAGCGGGCCTGGGTCGAGCGGTTCGGGGCCAAGAACACCAAGGCCACGCAGGCGCAGAGCCGCCTCAAGCAGATCGAGAAGATCGAGGTCGCCGAGCTGGCCGACAGCTCGCGCCGC
>CAZPUH010000421.1:0-9587 GCA_964589215.1 uncultured Myxococcales bacterium
CACGCTGTGGGTCCTTTCGTGGGTGCGAGACTCGGGGCGCTAAAGTATTGCCGCCATTTAGGTGAGGGTCAAACGATCCTTTTCGGCTCTTCCTGTAGGAACGTGAAGCACAAAAACCGCTGAGTCGCGGGCGACGGGCGGCCCACCTCGGCCGGGCGGAGCCCCGGCACCCACAGGAGCGCGCCGTCGGCCGACGTGACGACGGGCAGCAGCGCCCGGCTGTGCCGTTCGATCTTGGCGTCGATCATGAGGTCGGAGATCTTCCGGCTGCCGCTTCCGCCCCGCGGGCGCATACGGTCGCCGTCCCGCCGCGCCCGCACGAGCAGCGGCCAGCCCAGGCGATCCGCATCGAACCCCGCCTCGCCCGGAACGGGAACCGACCGGCCGCTCGCCCCGGCCACCTCTGAAACGCGCAGCGTGCCACCCGCCCACGGATAGCCGCCGGGGCGATCGATCTCGATCGGGCCAGGCGCCGGCCCCAGCTCGGCCCCGGCCGCCGCGGGCCGGGCCCGAGGCGCCGCCTCGCCGCGCGCCGCCCGCGCCAGGCCGATCAGCGCCTGGCGCACCCGGGGGTTCTCTGCTGCCAGCAGCGGCAGGATCTGGTGCCGGATGCGCGCGCGCGTGAAGCGCGGGTCGGCGTTAGACGGATCGGTCACGAACGGGATGCTCCGCCGGGCGAGGTAGCGCTCGATCTCCACCCGCGGCACGTCCAGCAGCGGCCGCACGAACGGGTCGCGCCGGTACGGGATTCCGGCCAGACCGCGCAGCCCCGTTCCGCGCACGATCCGGAACAGCACGGTTTCCGCCTGATCGTCGGCGTGATGTCCCAGCGCGACCCGCTGAGCCCCGCGCCGCGCCGCCAGCGCCGCGAGCGCGCCCAACCGGGCACGCCGGGCGGCGTCCTGCAACGAGGCCCGGCCGCGCTCGCGCCGCACCTCGACGGCGATCGGCCAGAACGGCAGCTCCAGCGCGTCGGCGCGCTCCGCCACCAGAGCGACCTCGCCGGCCGCGCCGGGGCGCAAGCCGTGATCGACCGCCGCGACCTCCAGCGCGATCCCCAGCCGCTCGCGCGCCTCCCACAGGACGTGCAGCATCGCCATGGAGTCGGGCCCGCCCGAGACCGCCACGACGACCCGGTCGCCTCGCGCGAAGAGCTGGTGAGCCGCGATCGTGCGCAGAACGGCCGACAACATCGGGTGGTATATGAAGATACATGGCCACACGCGAGGGATCCCCTCCATCCGACGAGCAGGTCCCCAACAACGTGGTCGCGCTGTCGCACTACCGGGCCCGGCTGGGGCGCGGCCGCCAGCTGCGGCGCGCCGACGCGCTGCTGGAGGCGCCCGACCTGAACGCCGCCGTCCGCGCGCTGCCGGGGGACGAGCTCTACTACGTGCTGCACGAGATCGGCCTCGAGGAGGGGGCCGAGATCCTGGCCGCGGCCACGCCCGAGCAGCTGACCGTGGCGCTGGACTTCGCCGTCTGGCGGCGCGACCGCATCGACGGCCGCACGCTGGGCGAGTGGCTGGCGGCGATCGCCCTGGCGCCGTACGAACGGATCGGCGCCTGGCTGGAGGGTCTCGACAGCGAGCTCGTGGGGCTCATCATCCGGCGCTGCGCCCACGTCTACGACCTCACCCAGGAAGAGCCGCCCGACGAGACGATCGGGACCCCCTTCACGACCCCCGACGGCTTCTTCCTGCTGGACGTCGGCGCGGGAAGCGGCGGCCCGGCGCTGACGGCAGGGGCCGACGATCCGGACGGCGAGCCCGACGCCGCCGACACCGACGGCGGGGACGACCGCGTGCGAGCCTTCATCCGCTTGATCGACGCGTTCTATCGCAGCGACAAGGACGCGGCGCGACGCATGCTGGTCGGCGCGCGCAGCGAAATGGACTCCGAGCTCGAGGAGACCGCGTACCGATGGCGCCAGGCCCGCATGGCCGACCTGGGGTTCGCCGACTACTACGAGGCGCTGGAGGTGTACCGCGAGCTGGACCCGGCCAGCGTGCGCATCGACGACGCGCCGCAAGCGCGCCCGGCCCGGCCCGCCGACGCGGCCGCGCTGCGGGTGCCGACCGCGCTCGCCGAACGGCTGGGCGACGCCGCGGGCTCTCCGTTCGCGCGGGCGGCGCAGAAGCTGGCCGGGCGCGAGGACGTCGACGACTTGCGGTTCGCGCTGGTGACGCTCACCAACCGCGTGATGGCCGCCGATCGCGTGCAGCCCGGCGACGACGCCGCGGTGGCCGCCGTTCTGGACCGGCTACTCGCCACGCTGGATCTGGCCGTCGAGCGCCTGGCACGCGACGACGACGAGCGGGGCGCCGCAGCGCTGCGCTCGATCCCGCTGGTGCGGCTGTTCCGGCTGGGCGTCAGCCTGACCGGCAAGGTCAAGCGGCTCGCCGAGACGCTGCGCCGCAAGGGGCCGTTCGGCGCGCGCGGCCTGACCCTGGCCGAGCCCGACGACGCGACGGTGCTGGAGGCAGTGACCCGCCTGCGGCCGCTCTACCCGCGGCTTCTGGACGATCCGCCGGCCGACGGCGAGCGCCCCTTCCGCAGCCTCGGCGACGTGGCGCGGGCAGCCGCGGCGCTGGAGCGGGCGGCGGCCGTGCAGGCCATCATCAGCGCGCTCGGCGTCACGCGCGACGACGTCGCCCCGGGCGGCGCGGTGCTGGGACAGACCGAAGCGGACGAGGCGGGCGTGGACTTCGGGGTCATCGCGCGAACGGTGCTGGTCACGCGCCTGCTGGATGCGAGCGACACCGTTCCGCCCAAGCCGGGCCGCGCCCCCTTGCGGCCCCTCGCCCCCCACGAGGTGGCGGCGTTCGAGGCCAAGCTGACCCGCGGCAAGGACGGCCGCCCCGAGCTGCCTGCCGGGCTGGCGCGCGGCGCGCTGTCCCTGCTGGAGTCCGCCGCCCCGCCGGCCCTCGCGGCGGCGGGCAGGGCGGTGGCCGCGCGCTGGGTCGCCTCACTCGCGCCGCTCGAGCCCGTGCTGGTCGCGGGCCCGACCCGCTCTCGCTCGCGTTCGCGCTGAGCAAGCGGTTGACGGCGCGTTGACTCGGACTCCGCGCCGGGCGCAAAATCGCGGGACGGCGACGTTCGTGCGTGGCTCGGCATTTTTGCTGCATTCGCTGCACCCGCTGCGGCCGCTCGCGGTCGCGCTGGCGCTGCTCGTGGCGGTTCCGGCGGGGGCCGCGCCCGCCGTGACCCCGCTGGGCCCGGCGGAATCCGCCCCGGCGCCCGGCACGAACACGCAGGCCACCGACACCGAGGTCGCCGAACACGTCGCCCAGGGGCGGCGGCTCTATCTGCTGGGCCGCTATCAGGAGGCCATCGCGGAGTACCGGCGCGCCTACGAGCTGCGCGCCGACCCGCAGTTCCTGATGGACACGGCTGAAGCCTACCGGCAGCTGGGCGCGACCGAGCGGGCTCTCTTCTATTACGAGCGCTACCTGGCGGCGGCGCCCAATGCGCCCGACCGCGAGATCGTCGAGGACCGCATCACCGAGCTCGAGCTGGTGAAAGCGCCGCCTCCGGTCCAGGCGCCGCCCGCCGGACCGCCGGCGCTCGCCGCCAAGCCGCGCCCCGTCTGGAAACGATGGTGGCTCTGGACGGCGGTCGGCGTCGCCGTGGGCGCGGGTATCACGGCGGCCGCCCTCTCCAGCCGCTCGAGCGGACCGGCCGTTCCGGCCACCGACCTCGGCGATCGAAAGTTCTACTGATGCGGCCGGGCTTGATCGGCTGGGGCCGTTGGCTGGGGCTCGCGGTCGCGCTCGCGGCGGGCGGCTGCGCGCGGCAGGACACGGCCGTGGTGTTGATGGTGGTGACCGTGGCGGGCAGCCTCCCCGACGCCGTCGCGCTGAACGTCAGCGTCACGAACCCCGACCTGGGCGGCATGTCGCAGCAGTCCTACGGGGCCGCTGCGGGGCAGACGCTGGTCTTCCCGACCACCCTCACCGCCGAGATCTCGGGACACGCGACCGGCACGCTGACGTTCGATCTCTCCGCGCAGCGGGCCGACGGCTCCGTGGCTGCGCGCGGGCAGCTGACGGCGACCGTTCCGGCCGGCGCCGCGCCCACGCTCTACGTCCAGCTCACGTGCGCGGGCAAGACCGGCGGCGTCTGCGTCCCGCCCGCCGCCGGTGGCACGCCGGACGGCGGCAGCGTCCAGCCCAACTGCGGAAACGGCGTCATCGATCCCGGCGAGACCTGCGACACCGCGATCCCCGCCGGGCAGATGGGCGCGTGCCCGCCGGCCGACTGCGACGACGGCGTCGCCTGCACGAAGGACGAGGGGAGCGGATCGGGCTGCACCCGCATCTGCACGCACCCGCCGATCACGGCGCTGCACCCGCAGGACGGATGCTGCCCCGCCGGTGCGACCTCGGAGACAGACCCGGATTGCTCCCCGACCTGCGGCAACGGCACGGTGGATCCGGGCGAGACCTGCGACACGGGCATCGCTCCCGGCGCGCCGGGCGCGTGCCCGACCGCCGACGCCTGCAAGGGCGACGGGGCCTGCGCGGTGGCGCAGCTGCTGTCCGCCGAGACCTGCTCCGCCATCTGCCTTCGAACGGCGATCACGGCGCCGATGGCCGGCGACGGCTGTTGCCCGGCCGGCGCGTCCAGCGCCGTCGATCCCGACTGCCTCTCGGCATGCGGCGACGGCGTCCGCGAGACCGGCGAGACCTGCGACGTCGGGATCCCCCCCGCTCAGCCGGGCGGCTGCCCGGTCAGCTGCGACGACGGCGACCCCTGCACCACCGACGTGCTCTCGGGCAGCGGCTGTCAGGCGCTGTGCATCCACGACCAGGTCAAGGCGCCGATCTCGGGCGACGGGTGTTGCTTGCCCGGCTCGACCGGAGGCACCGACACCGACTGCGCGTCGGTCTGCGGCGACGGCGTCGTCGAGCGGGGCGAGACGTGCGACCCGCAGGCGAGCGGCGGCGGTGCCTGCCCCGCGACCTGCCCGCCCTCCCCGGCCGCCTGCCTGCAGACGACGCTGGCCGGGAGCGCGGCCGACTGTTCGGCCGTGTGCGTCTCGACGTCGATCACCGCCTGCGGCGCCTCCGATGGGTGCTGCCCAGCCGGCTGCAAGGCGGCGCAGGACCCGGACTGCTCGGCCAGCTGCGGGGACGGGGTCGTCCAGCTGGGCGAGGCGTGCGACGTCGCCATCGCGGCGGGCGCGCGCGGCGCCTGCCCGCGCTCTTGCGACGATGGCGACGCGTGCACGGACGATCGCCTGCTGTCGGCGGGAACCTGCCAGGCGACCTGCGTGCACCTGCCAATCACCGCCGCCGTGGCCGGCGACGGCTGCTGCCCGTCGGGCGCCACGTTCCTGCTCGACCCGGACTGCGCGGCGGTGTGCGGCGACGGCGTCGTGGAGCCGCCCGTCGAAGCCTGCGATCCGACGATCGACGGGTCGTGTCCGACCAGCTGTCCCTCCGCCGGCTCGTGCGCCACCGTCAAGCTGCGCGGCACCGCCGCGACCTGCAGCGCGGCGTGTGCCGTCACGCCCATCACGGCCTGCGTGAGCGGTGACCACTGCTGCCCGCCGGGCTGCACGGCCGCCACCGACGCAGACTGCCCGCGGACCGTCTGTGGCGACGGCGTCGTCGAGATCGGCGAGGCGTGCGACCGGGCGATCACGGCCGGGCTGCCCGGGGCCTGCCCGGCCAGCTGCAACGACGGCGACGCTTGCACCGTCGACGTTGCGGCGGGGTCCGTGTCCGCGTGCACGCGGACCTGCACCCACGGCGCCATCACGGCCTGCTTCAGCGGTGACGGCTGCTGCCCGGCCGGCTGCACGGCCGCGACCGACGCCGACTGCGCGGCGACCTGCGGCGACGGCCGGATCCAGGCGGGCGAGACCTGCGACCCGCCGTCCACGTGCCCGACCACCTGCCCGGACGACGGCGACGCCTGCACGATCGATCGACTGGTCGGCGACCCGCTTCATTGCACGGCCGCCTGCCAGCACGTCCCGATCACGACCTGCTCGGGCGCGCAGGCCGACGGCTGCTGCCCGAGCATCTGCAGCCCCGCCGGCGACACCGACTGCTGACGGCGCGCCCCGGTGCTACTGCAGCGCGCCGACCAGGTTCGTCAAGTACGTGGGCACGCTGTCCCACGGGTTCGACAGGTCGTCGCTCTGCAAGTAGATGTAGCCGACGTAGGGGCGAGCGGCCGCCACGAACGCCGCGTCCAGCGCCGGCACCTTGTACGGGATGACGCCGAAGTTCGTGCGGGCGTACGCGCTGTGCCAGCCCGTGATGGCCGACATCGACGGCAAGCCGTCGCTCTCGTAGATGAGCAGCACATCCAGGGTGCCGACGTAGCTCTGGGACGTATCGGTGCCCGGATTGCCGACCGTGAAGTCGCCGCCGTGGCTCTTCGCGTACGCGCCGAGCGCGCTGTAGTACGACTCGTGACCGGGGCTGTTGGCCATCTCGTCGAAGAAGATGCCCGTCACGTTCGGGTACCAGCTGTGCCACTGGTCCATCTCCGCCTGCAGCTGCGCGGTGGGTCGGTCGCCGTAAAGCGTGTGGACGTAGCCGATCACCTTCACGCCGGCGGACACCAGCTTGGTGATCCCCGTGACGTAGGCGGCGCTCTTCGCCGCGCCCGGGCCGTCGCTGGGATTCACGATCGCGATCACCGGGACGGTCGGGTGCGCCTGCTTGGCAGCGACGACCGCCGCCCAGGATGAATCACCCGGATCGGTGTAGAGCGGAATGATCGTCCCGTTGACGCCCGTCGTGCCCACGAGCCCGCTGGGCACCGGCGTGGTCGCCGCGGCCGGGGTCGCCGCCGGCGTCGTCACAGCCGGCGTCGCGGGCGCCGCCGTCGGCGTCGTCGGCACGGCCGTCGGCGTCGTCGGGGTCGGGGTCGTCGGGGCCGCCGCTGGCGTCGTCGCGCTGGTGACGGCCGCGGTGCTGCCGGCGCCGACGGCCAGCGCGTCGATGGTGACCGTACCGGCGCCGGTCCCCTCCGACGGGACGATCGCCATGCCGGTCACGCCAGAAAAGTTCTGTACGCCGTCGGCCGTGGCCTCGGGCGGTTGCCAGCCGGCCGGCTTCATGCCCGCGAACGGCAGCGTGATCTGCTGCCACCCCGTGAAACCGACCGTGAACCGCGACTCCCAGCGCTCGTGGCCGGCGTCGTACACCTGAACCAGGAACGTGTGCCCGGTGGCCTGGCCGTTGACCCACAGGTTGATGGCCGAGGCGGCCGCCCAGTCCCGCGGCGTGCTGAAGTTCCGCTCGAGGCCCGCGTAACCGCCCGACCCCACCCGGTACGCGACCTGCAGCGAAGCGCCGCTGCTGTCGGCGTGGTCGGCGGCGCGGGAGGTCGTGACCGACGAGGAGGCGTCAGCGAACGGCACCCACGCGGAGGTGTCCGTCTCGTTGAAGCTGTCGATCGACGAACCCGCGCGCGCGGCCGCCGTGTCCTCGGCAGCTCCGGTCGGTTCAGCGCCGCAAGCGGCGACGAACGCCCCGAGGCCAAGGGTCGCCAGAAGGGCGACGGCGGTCTGGTTTGGGCCGAATTTCATGAGCACCTCCGCCGTGAACTACGGGGTGGTCGGCTCAGCCGGACGTAAGTTTTCGCGGGGTGGGCATCTTGACACCGGCCGAAGACGCGTAATACGTAGGCGCCCGGCAGGAATAATCCCAACGCCTGCGTGGTTTTGGCGGCCAAACCCATTTTTCGAGGAAACCCGCCCCATGACCGAAAGGCCCACATGTCGGATGTGATGATCGAGGTCGATGGTTTGACCAAGGACTACGGGCCGGCCCGCGCGGTCGACCATGTCAGCTTCACGGTCCGTCGCGGCGAGGTGCTCGGCTTCCTGGGGCCGAACGGCGCCGGGAAGTCGACGACCATGAAGATGCTGACCTGCTTCCTGTCGCCGACCGACGGTCGGGCGCGGGTGGCCGGCCACGACGTCTTCGACGAGTCGCTGGACGTGCGGCGCCGCATCGGGTACCTGCCCGAGGACACGCCCATTTACCGGGACATGACGGTGCTGGAATACCTGCAGTTCGCCGCCGAGATGCGCGGCATGCCGGCCGGCCAGGCCGCCTCCCGCATCCACGACGTCGGCACGCGCTGCGGGCTGGGCGACGTGGCGGGCAAGGAGGTGCGCGAGCTGTCGAAGGGCTACCGGCAGCGCGTCGGGCTCGCGCAGGCGATGCTGCACGATCCGGACATCTTGATCCTCGACGAGCCGACCAGCGGCCTCGACCCCAATCAGATCGTCGAGATCCGATCGCTCATCAAGGAGATCGGCCGCGAGAAGACGGTCATCCTGTCGACGCACATCCTGCCGGAGGTGCAGGCGACCTGCAGCCGTATCCTCATCATCAGCGGCGGCAAGCTGGTGGCCGACGGCACGCCGGAGGCGCTGCGCGCGCGCGAGAAAGGCGGGCGCTACCGGGTCGTCGTCGAATCGAACGGCGTCACGCGCGAGGCGATCCGCGACCGGCTGGCCAGCGTGGCGGGCGTGGCGCGGGTCGAGACCGCGTCCGGCCACGTCGAGGAAGGCACGTACGCCTTCGCCCTGGACGCGGCGGCCGCCGCCGACCTGCGCAAGCCCATCTTCCGCGCCGCGGTCGACAACCGCTGGACGCTGCTCGAGCTCCTGCGCGAGTCGGCCAGCCTCGAAGACGT
Source organism: uncultured Myxococcales bacterium (assembly GCA_964589215.1). Taxonomy (GTDB): domain Bacteria; phylum Myxococcota_A; class Polyangia; order Fen-1088; family Fen-1088; genus JADGRB01. The sequence goes on from CAZPUH010000421.1 coordinate 8,671, forward strand.
GTTCCGCAATCTGACCACCGGCGACCTCATCACGGGCGAAGCCGGAAAGGGGGAGTCATGAGTCCGGCTCTGGTGATCTCGCGCCGCGAGATCCGCACCTACTTCAACTCGGCGGTCGCCTACATCGTGGTGGCGGCCTTCATGGTCCTCACCGGCTACCTGTTCTTCACGCAGCTCTTTCTCGAAAAGCAGGCCGACATGCGCGGCTTCTTCAACATCATGCCGCTCATGTTCATGTTCGTGGTCCCGGCGATCACGATGCGCCTGCTGGCGGACGAGAAGTCGTCGGGCACGCTGGAGCTGCTGATCACCATGCCGGTGCGCGACTGGGAGGTCGTGGTCGGCAAGTTCCTAGCGGCGATGACGCTGCTCTGCACGGCCATCGGCCTCACGCTGGTGTTCGCGCTCAGCGTGCGCGCGCTGGGGCCGCTGGACCGCGGCCCGGCCATCGGCGGCTACCTGGGGCTGGTGCTGATGGGCGGCGCCTACGTGTCGATCGGGGTGATGGCGTCGTCGCTGACGCGCAACCCGATCGTCTCGTTCATCGTGGCGTTCGTGATTTCGTTCGGCCTCTACCTGCTGGGCCGCCTCACGCAGTTCCTGCCGCAGGCGTGGCAGGGGCTGGTCGCCTACCTGTCGATCGACGGCCACTTCGAGAACATCGGCCGCGGCGTCATCGACTCGCGGGACGTCATCTATTACCTGTCGGTGATCGCGGTCGGCCTGCTGATCGCGACGCTGTCGCTCGAGTCGCGGAGGTGGAAGTGATGGCCTCTCCAGAGATGGATCGCCGCAAGCGGCTGTCGGCCTCGAACGCCACGGCCTACGTCCTGCTAACCATCGGCGCGATCGTCGCCGTCAACCTGATCGGCACGCGCCTGTTCAAGCGGGTCGATCTGACCGAGAACCACATCTAC
>CAZPUH010000422.1:0-2440 GCA_964589215.1 uncultured Myxococcales bacterium
GCCAGCTTGGTGTAGACCCAGAACGGCTCCGTCGGGCTCGCGAAGCGGAAGACCGGCTCCTGCCCCGCCAGGGCCGTCATCCAGGCAGCCCGCGCCGGGCGCGTCAGGATGTCGAAGTACGTCTTGACGAAGTAGAACGACACGCCGATGGCGACCAGAAAGACCACGGCCGCGTTGCGCAGCCGCAGGCGCAGCTCCGACAGGTGCTCGACGAACGTCATTCGAGCGCTTTCGACGGCGGCGCGATCCGGATCGTCGGTGGTGGTCAGGTGGGGTCTCCTGCGCGGGGCGGGTCAGGCCGCGGCGGCTGCGCCACGGCGGTCGGGGCCAGGTCTTCTTGCTAGGTCTTCTTCGGTTCGGGAACGGGCGGCGGCGGGTTCGCCGGGGCCCCGGCGGGTCCTCCGGACGGGAGCAGGTCGCTCTCCGACAGGACCTGGGTCGCGTTCGGGCCCGCGGCGGCGGGGGCGGGACGCGACGCGACGGGCCGGCTGGCCGGCGGTCGACTGAGGCCAGGCAGCGGCGGCGGCGTCGGCCGGCGCGGGGGCTGCGGCGCGCTGGTCAGCAGATCCGCCTCCGACAGGGCCTGGGTCACGTTCGCGCGCTCGCCCTCGAGGCTGGAGATCGGCGGAACCACCCGCGGGGCGCCGGTGAGGGGCGGCGCCGGCACCGGGTGCGGCGCGCTGGGCGCGGCGGCGATCGGCGTGGCCACCGGCGCCGCGGGCTCTGCGGGCCGGCTGCGCGCCACGGTTCCGGCGGGGGGCGCCACGTGCGGAACGACAGAAACGGGCGCGGCTGCCTCCGGCGGGGCAGGCGTCGCAATCGTCGCGTCGGCGGTCGGCTCGGGCAGCGCGGGGGCCATGTCGCCCTCCGCGGGAGCCAGGGCAGCGGCCGCGGCGGCGCGGGCAGCCTCTTCTTCCTCGGCCCGCTTGCGCGCCTCTTCCATGTTCTTGCGGATCTGGTCGCGACGCTTGAGCTCTTCGGGGGGGAGCGTCACCGCGTCGCGGAGCTCCTCGAACGGCTTGCGGAACGAGTCGTCCAGGATGATCTCGTTCTTCACGTCGGACGTGGCCTTGCGGATGTCACGAATGATCTTGCCCAGCCCCGCCGCCAGGTCCGGCAGCTTCGAGGGCCCCAGAACGATCAGGGCAAGCAGCAAGATCACGGTGATCTCGCCCATTCCGAGGTTGAACACCTGGGAAATTTAACTCCATAGAACCCCAAACGACAACGTGAACGGCAAATGTGAACGGCCCCGGGGGTCGCCGGCCGGAGCGCCGGTCACCCGAAAAGCGGCATCTGGCGGGGCGGCCCCAACCGGTAGGCGGTGACCCCGCGCGCGGTCAGGAGGTCCGCCAGATGGTCGTCCGGCGCCCCCACCAGGGCCACCTCAGAGGCCCCCGTCGCCGCCACGTACCGGAGCAGCCGCCCGGCGTCGGCCCCGAACGGAAACGGCACGCCGGTGTCCGCGCCCGCGTGCCGGCGGACGGCCTCCCGCCCGGCGTGAGGGCCCACCAGAACCGTGGCGCGGGGGCCGGACTTCAGGGCCTGGGCGGGCACCGGCACGCTGGCGGGCCAGAGCAGCAGCTCGGTGCGCGACAGGCGGCCCGAGAACCGCTGCACGACCGTGGTCGGGCGCGCCGCGCCCAGTGCCTGCCGGTAGACCCCGAACGCTTCCAGGATCTTGCGGTGGGTTCGCGTGGCCAGGCCGGCTTCAGCCAGCGCGTGAGCGACCACCGGCGCCAGCCCCGGCGGGTCGACCAGCAGAACGGGCGGCGCACCCCCGTCCGTCGGGCGGCAGGCCTCCCCCAGCCGGGTGCGGGCGGCGGCGGCGTCCGGCAGCTCCAGGTCGGCCGAGGCCCAGCGCGCGTCGACGCAGACGGCGTCCGCCGTGCGCAGGTCGGCGCCGTCGCCGACGGGACCGGCGTACAGCAGGCGGCGCCCGGCCTGCTCGCAGAGCAGCGACGCCGCGCCGGGCAGGTGGTCGGACGAGAACAGCTCCAGCCGCAGGTCACCCAGCGCAAACGGGCGCCCCAGCGCCGCGATCAGCGCGTGCGGGCGCAGCCGCGCGCCGACCGGCCCCAGCAACGTCAGGGTCGCGTCGGTCGCCAGCAACTGGCGGCGGCGGCCGCTTCCCAGCCGCGGCAGGCCGCCACGGCGGTGCGCCGACAGGACGGGGGCGTGCGACAGGAACACCAGGTCGGACGCGGCGGAGCCGTCGCACGTCACGACGGTGCCCGCCAGGCGGATGCCGGCGCGGTAGAGAAAGGCGGGGTTCGTCGGGGGGGTGTCGCGCATCGCAGCGGGGGCCGGCACTATATGTTGCTCGGGGCCGAAGGGGGCCTGTAAGCTCGGACCGCGAATGAGCGACGCCAGCCCCCGCTTCCGGCAGGACCTGGCCACGTCCCCCGTCGAGGCGGACGGCGTCCCCTGCGTCGACGTG
>CAZPUH010000423.1:0-4351 GCA_964589215.1 uncultured Myxococcales bacterium
GCCCGCCCCGAGAACGCCCCCGTCAGCGAGAGGTCCGGCCGCAGCTGGGCGGCGATCGCGCGCGTCAGCGCGTCGGCGGCCTGCACGCGCGTGCGCGCCTCCAGCAGCAGCGGGTCGCGATCGGCGGCGGCTTTCAGCCCCTGCTCGACGGGCGGCGGCGGCGGCTCGGGCGGCGCCCCTCCCGTGGCGTCCAGCATCAGATCGTCGGCGCCGACCGCGGCCGCGAACACCGACTGCGCCGAAGCCAGCCCGCCGGCCGCGCGCACCCGCGCGACGTCGAAGCGGGTCAGGTCCGCCTCCGCGCGCGTCAGCTCGATGGGCGCGTGCAGGCCGGTCTTCACCTGTGCCGCCGCCATGTCGCGATGGGCCTGCGCGCGGGCGAACGCCCCCTCGGCCGCCTGCAGCACGGCGCGGGCCGCCAGCACGCCGAAGAACGCGTCCTTGACGACCAGGTCGACGCGCAGGCGCTCCGCGTACGCGCGATGCTTCTCGGCCTGATAGGTGGCGTCGGCCACCGCGGCCTGCGCGGCGATGCGCCCGAAGTCGAACACCTCCTGGTTGCCCCCGACGGCGGCCAGAGTGGACGTCGAAGGCCGGAAAGTTCCGGTGCTGCTGGTGGGCGTGCCGCCGATGCGCGGCAGCGCGACCTCCGGGACGCCGACGTACGAGGCGGTGCTGTTGTTGGTCGTCCCCTCGAACGCCTGGGCCGTGGCGCCGAACGACGGCAGCCACTGCGCGCGCGCGACCCGGGCGGCGGCGGCGGCCGCCGCCACGCGCGCCAGCGCGCCTGCCAGCGACGGCTGGTGCTGGCGCGCGTAAGCCAGCGCCTCCGGCAGCGTAATCCCCCGCCGGGGCTGGGCCGGCGCGGCCAGGGCGGCCAGGGCAGCATTGGAGGCGCCGAGGCCGCACAGCACGAGCAGGCTCGCGACCGCGCGCCACGCCGCCGGGTGGCGGTGGCGGCAGCGGCGGCGGGGCATGCCGGTCCTCGAAGCACAGGGCGTACCAACGCCGCTCGCGTCGTGGCGGGGCCTTCGCCGCCCCCGGGCCGCGCACACCGGGAAAATGTCCGCCGCCGCCTGGGAAATGTCCCGCTTCCGGTCGTGTTCGGGCCGCACGGGACAGCCGGGATCCCCGGGCGTAGGATTGCGGCGGGTGAGAACCTCCGCCGGCGTCGTCATCGGCCTGGTCGCGCTGGTCGCGATCGTGGGCACCGCGTTGTCGTCCGCGACGGTCGAGCAGGAGCGCCTGCTGTCCGATTTCACGGCCGAGGCCGGCCGCCAGGTGGGCGCCTCCGCCGCCGCGCTCTCGCGCCTGGATTCGCTGCACCAGGACATCCGGATGCTGGCCGACATGGTCGAGCGCTCGCTGCGCGAGCCGGGGTGCGCATCGACGGAGCCGGGCGTCGGGAAATCCAAAGCCTGCCAGATCGACACGGGCACCGAGCGCCGCGTCTGGGAGAGCGCCTTCCGGGCGCTGGCGGTGGTGGTCGTCCACTACCGGATCATCGGGCTGGTCGACGCGGACGGCCGAATCGAGGTCCTGGCCGTCGATCCGACGGAGCCACCCGCCACGGCCGACGTCCTGCTGCCCCAGGTCCGGACGCTGGGCGCGGCCGTCGCGGCGGCCGGCGCCGAACGGCTGGGTGCGCCGGCTCACCTCGGCGATCGGTCCCTGCTCCTTTACGCGACGCCGGTCCGCGGCGGCGGCGCCATCGTGGTCGTCAGCGACGCGGCGCTGCTGCTGCGCGCCGTGGCGTGGCCGCAGCTGGCCGGCGGCCGGCTGTTCGTCACCGACCCCGCGGGCGTGGTCTGGTCGGGATGCGAGACCGCCGCGGGATGCCGCCCCAGCCCGGCGAGCGCCGCCGAGACCCTGCGCAGCGCGCGCGGGCGATCTTACCGGCTGGACGCGCGCGAGGCCGAGCGGCTGGGGCTGTTTCCGACGGCGGCGCTGCGCGTCTCGGAGCCGGTCGCGCGCCCGACCGGCAACTGGCTGGTCACCTGGATCGCGTCGGCGCAGCCGGTCCTGGCGCGCGAGCGCGGCGCGCTCTTGCGGATCCTGACGACCGCCATCTCCGCCGCGGTGGTCGTCGCCGCCGTCGGGCTGATCCTGTTCCGGCAGGAGCGCCGGGCCGTCGAGCTGGCGAATCAGCTGCGCTACGCGCAGGCGCTGGCGCAGGCGCGCGAGATGGAGAATCAGCTGGTGCGCGCCGACCGGCTGATCACCGTGGGCGTGATGGCCACCGAGCTCGCGCACGAGATCGGCACGCCCTTGAGCGTCGTCCGGGGGCGGGCCGAGCAGGTGCTGCGCCGGGTGGAAGGGACGCCGGGCGGCGAAGACCTGCGCGTGGTCATCAAGCAGGTCGACCAGATCTCCTCGACCGTCCGCCAGCTGCTGGACTTCTCGCGGCGCTCGCCGCTGCAGAAGCGGGCGGTGCCGCTGGCGCCGGTGGTAGAACGAAGCCGCGAGCTGCTGCAGCTGAAGCTGGAGGCACGGCGTTTGCAAATGGATCTGGACCTCAGCGACGACCTGCCGATGCTCACCGCCGACGCCGATCAATTGCAGCAGGTGCTGGTCAACCTGCTCCTCAACGCATGCGACGCCTCGCCGCCCGGCGAGCGCGTGCGGCTGTCCGCGCGCCGGGCGCCGGGCGATATGGTCCGGATCGCGGTGGCCGATCGCGGGACCGGCATCCCGCCCGAGAACCTGACCGCCATCTTCGAGCCGTTCTTCACGACGAAGCCGCGCGGTGAAGGCACGGGCCTGGGGCTGGCCATCGCCGCCGGCATCGTGCGCAACCACGCCGGGCAGATCGACGTCCAGAGCGCCGTGGGCGAGGGGACGACCGTCACCGTGCTGTGGCCCGCCACCCCCGAAGGGGCCGCTCAGCCGGTTCAGAAGGAGAACGCCGATGTCTAAGTTCAGCGCGCTGGTCGTCGACGACGTCCCGGACATGGCGCAGACGATCGCCAACGACCTGGAAGCCGCCGGGTTCCAGACCCGGATCGCGCACGACGGCACCAAGGCGCTGGCCGCCTTCACCGCGGACCCGACGGACGTGGTCGTCACCGACCTGCGCATGAAGGGCGGCGACGGGCTGGACCTGCTGGCGGGGATCAAGCAGGCCGACCCCGGGACGCCGGTGATCATCATGACGGCGTTCGGCGCCGTCGAGACCGCCGTCGAGGCCATGCGCCGCGGGGCGTATCACTACGTCACCAAGCCCTTCGCGCTGGAGACGCTGCGCGCGCTGGTCGAGCGGGCCTGCCGCGAGCGGGCGCTCACCCGCGAGAACGCGCTGCTGCGGCGGACGCTGCGCAGCAACCTGTCGTCGCGCAAGCTGATGGGGAACAGCCTGGCGATGCGGCAGCTGCGGGCCCTCATCGCGCAGGTCGCCGACGCGACGTCGTCGGTGTTGATCGCCGGCGAGACCGGCACCGGAAAAGAGCTGGTCGCGCTGTCCATCCACACCAGCGGCCCGCGCGCGGACCGGTCGTTCGTGGCCGTGAACTGCGCGGCCCTGCCCGAGCATCTGCTCGAGAGCGAGCTCTTCGGGCACGCGCGCGGCGCGTTCACGGGCGCGTCGACCAGCCGGCGCGGCCTGTTCGTCGAGGCGCAGGACGGCACGATCTTCCTGGACGAGATCGGCGACCTGCCGCTGTCGCTGCAGGGCAAGCTGCTGCGCGTGCTGCAGTCGGGCGAGGTGCGCCCGGTCGGCTCGGAGACGACCCGCACCGTCGACGTCCGCTGCATCGCCGCCACCCACAAGGACCTGTCCGTGCTGGTCGAGCAGGGCGCCTTCCGCGAGGATCTGTTCTTCCGGCTGGACGTGCTGCGCGTGCGCGTGCCGCCGCTGCGCGAGCGGTCCGAGGACATCCCTCTGCTGGTCGACCACTTCCTGCGGCAAAGCCTGGAAAAATCGTCGCGCTCCGTCCTGGCCGGGTTCGAGCCCGACGCGCTGGAGTTCCTGGCCGGCTGCGACTGGCCGGGCAACGTGCGCCAGCTGGAGAACCTGGTCGAGCGGCTGGTCGTGACCGCCGCGCAGCCGCACGCGCGCCTGGACGACGTCAAGCGCGCGCTGGGCCCCGCCTGGACCAGCGACCCCATCCCGCGCCTGCTGCAGAACCCGCTGACGCTTCACGAGCTGGAAGAGCGCTACATCGCCGCCGTCCTCAAGTTCGTGGGCGGCAACAAGCTGAAAGCCGCCGAGATCCTGGGCGTCGATCCCTCGACCGTTTACCGCCGCCAGAAGCGCGGCTGACGACGCCAAGCGTTTTTGCACAACGCGAATTCGCGTTGGCGGTTTGTCCGAGTCGCTCGCGCGCTTGATTCGGGCTGATGACCGGCACGTTTC
>CAZPUH010000424.1:0-5888 GCA_964589215.1 uncultured Myxococcales bacterium
TGACGGCGTTCGCCGACGAGGTCGCGGCCGAGGGGTACACCGATGCCGTGCTGCTGGGGATGGGCGGCAGCTCGCTGTGCCCCGAAGTCCTGGCGCTGACGTGGCCGGCGCAGCCGCGCGGCCTGTCGCTGCACGTCCTCGACAACACCGACCCGGCGGCCGTCGCGCGCGTCGACCAGCAGATCGCGGGCAAGAAGGCCCTCTTCATCGTGGCGTCGAAGTCGGGCGGCACGATCGAGATCCAGTCCTTCGAGCGGCACTTCTGGAAGAAGACGCTGGACGCCTGCGGCGGCGACGTCGCCAAGGCGGGTCGCTCGTTCGTCGCCATCACCGACCCGGCGACGCGCCTGGGGCAGATGGCCGAGGAGAAGAAGTATCGCCGGGCGTTCATCAACCCGGCCGACATCGGCGGGCGCTACTCCGCCCTCTCCTATTTCGGGCTGGTCCCGGCGGCGCTTCTGCGCGCCCCGCTGGACAAGATGCTGGAGGCGGCCGAGTCGTTCGCGCAGGCCTCCGGGTCGGTGGTGCCGCCCGAGGAGAGCCCCGGCCTGCGCCTGGGCGCCATCCTGGGCGCCGCCTGCAAGGCGGGCCGCGACAAGCTGACGCTGATCATGTCGCCCGAGATCGCCTCGCTGGGATCGTGGGTCGAGCAGCTGGTCGCCGAGTCGACCGGTAAAGAGGGCAAGGGCATCGTCCCCGTCGACCTCGAGCCGCTGGGCGCGCCGGAGGTCTACGCGGGCGACCGCCTGTTCGTGTACGTGCGCCTCGGCGCCGGAGATGCGCGCCAGGAGGCCGCCGTGGAGGCGCTGCAGCGCGCCGGGCAGCCCGTCGTGCGCATCGAGCTCGAGGGGCGCGAGGCGCTGGGGCGGGAGTTCTTCCGCTGGGAGGTCGCCACCGCGATCGCCGGCGCGACGCTGGGCGTGAACCCGTTCGACGAGCCCAACGTGACGGAAGCCAAGGTGGCGACCGGCGCGCTGCTGGAGACGTTCGGCAAGGAAGGCAAGCTGCCCGCGCCAGAGGCCACCGTCGGCGTCGACGACCTGGACCGCATCGCGGCGCACCTGGCGTCTGCCGGCGCCGGCGACTACGTCGCGCTGTGCGCCTACTTCCTGCGAACGGACGCGCGCGACGCGGCGCTGACGCGGCTGCGTCTGCTGTGCCGGGATCGCTCGCACAACGCGACGACGCTGGGCTACGGCCCGCGGTTCCTGCACTCGACGGGGCAGCTGCACAAGGGCGGCCCGAACACGGGCGTGTTCCTGCAGCTCACCGCGGACGCGCCGCAGGACCTGCCGATCCCCGGCGAGGGGTACAGCTTCGCGACGCTGCGAAACGCCCAGGCGCTGGGCGATCTGCAGGTGCTGCTGCGGCGCAAGCGGCGCGCGCTGCGCGTGCACCTGGGCACCGACGTCGAGGGTGGGCTCGCCCGACTGGTCGAGGGGCTGACCGGGCGCCTCGCGCCCCGCAAGTAGCCCATGGACGCCGCTGCCCCCCCGGCGCTGCCCAACCCGCTGCGTGAGGGACTGGTCGAGGAGCGCATCCCCGAGCCGGCCGTGATGGTCATCTTCGGCGCGTCGGGCGATCTCGCGCGCCGCAAGCTGCTCCCGGCGCTGTACAGCCTGACCCGCGACCGGCTGCTGCCGTCGCGGTTCGCGGTGCTGGGCTTCGGACGACACGCGCTGGAAGAGGACGCGTTTCGCGAGGAGATGCGGCGCGGCTGCGAGGAGTTTGCGCGGCGCCGCCCGTTGGACGCGGCGGTGTGGGGTGCTTTCGCGCGCAACGTCTTCTACCAGCAGGGGGCGTACGACGACCCAGCCGCCTTCCAGCGGCTGAAGGTGCGCCTGGACGAGATCGACCACGCGCTGGGGCTGCCCGGCAACCGGGTGTTCTACCTGTCGACGCCCCCGTCGGCGTTCGCGCCGGTCATCCGCAGCCTGGGGCAGGCCCAGCTGGCGCCGCGCCCCACGCCCGGGCGGCCGTTCGCGCGGGTCATCATCGAAAAGCCGTTCGGCGTCGACCTGGAGACGGCGCGCGCGCTGAACCGGCAGGTCCACGAGATCCTGGACGAGCGGCAGATCTACCGCATCGACCACTACCTGGGAAAAGAGACGGTCCAGAACCTGCTGGTGTTCCGGTTCGCCAACGGCATCTTCGAGCCCATCTGGAACAACCACTTCATCGACCACGTGCAGATCACGGGCTCGGAGACGGTCGGCGTCGAGGGGCGCGGCGGCTACTTCGAGCAGGCCGGCAGCCTGCGCGACATGGTGCAGAACCACCTCTTGCAGGTGCTGAGCCTGGCGGCCATGGAGCCGCCGGTCGCGTTCGAGGCCGACGGCGTTCGCGACGAGAAGCTGAAGGTGCTGAAGGCGCTGCGCCAGATCGCACCCGGCGACTTCGACCGGCAGGTGGTCCGCGCCCAGTACGGCGCGGGATCGATCGCGGGGCGCGCCGTGCCCGCCTACCGGGCCGAGCCGGGCGTCGACCCGCGCTCCACGACCGAGACGTACGTCGCGCTGAAGCTGTTCATCGACACCTGGCGCTGGGCCGGCGTGCCGTTCTACCTGCGCTCGGGCAAGCGGCTGCCCAAGCGGGTCACCGAGATCGCGATCGTGTTCAAGGAAGCGCCGCACCTGCTGTTCGGCAAGCGGACCGAGACCATCCGGCCGAACGTGCTCAGCATCCGCATCCAGCCCGACGAGGGGATCGCGCTGAACTTCGGCTCCAAGCTGCCGGGCCCGGCGATGGAGGTCGCGCCGGTCAGCATGGAGTTCCGCTACGGCTCGTCCTTCGGGGTCGAGCCGCCCGAGGCCTACGAGCGGCTGCTGCTGGACTGCCTGCTGGGTGACAGCACGCTGTTCACGCGCGCCGACGAGGTCGAGGCGAGCTGGAGCTGGGTGTCGCGCATTCACCAGAGGTGGGCCGAGCAGACCGCGGCGGGCGACACGACGCTGCCCGCGTACGCGGCCGGAAGCTGGGGGCCGGCGGAGTCCGACCGCATGCTGGGCGCCGACGGGAGGGCCTGGCGGCTGCCATGATCGACGCCCGCGCCAAGTTCGAGCGCTTCGCGCGCGGCGAGGCGCTGACGGTCGAAGTCGGCGAGATCGAGCGCGAGCTGGGCTCGCTCTGGCAGCAGGCCAGCCAGACCTCCGACTCGGCGGTGTCACGGGCAGTGCTCTGGAACCTGGTCGTCCCGACGCGCGGGCGATCGACGCTCCCCAAGATCAAGGCGCTGTGCGACGAGCTGGCGCCGGCGGTCCCCGTACGGGCCATCGCGCTCTGCATCGACGATCAGCCCTCGGGCCAGCCGCTCTCCGCGACGATAGAGAGCAACGTCGTCTCGCAGCCGGGCGGCGGGCGCGTCGTCTACTCCGAGGAGATCACGCTGGTGGGGCCGCCCGGCGCGGAGGCGCACTTCGGCGCCATGGTGCGCGCGCTGCAGGTCCCGGGCGTGCGGACGGCGACGCTGTGGATGGACGCCGCGATGCCGTCGTCGCTGCTGGCGCGCGAGCTTCTTCCGGTGACGCGGCGGCTGATCGTCGACACCGCCAGCTGCGGGCGCCCCGTCGAGCTGCGCGAGCTGGCGGCCCTGGCGGCGGGCGCCCTGCCCCGGCCGCTGGCCGATCTGGGCTGGCTGCGGCTGGGGAGCTTCCGGCTGCTGTTCGCCGGGCTCTTCGATCCCCCTGTCGGGGGCGCGCCGCTGCGCCGCGCCTCGCGCTTGACCGTGCGCTACCGGCAAGGGGGCGACGTCAGCGCGCTGCTGGCCGTCGCCTGGCTCGGGCTGCTGCTGGACTGGCGTCCGATGCGCGCGGCCGAGACGTCCGATGGCGGAATGCGCTTCGACTTCGAGCGGCCGGGCGGCGACCCCATCCAGGCTCTCCTGACTCCGGGTCAGGCCGCCTGCGATCGCAGCGCGATCCTCAGCATCGAGCTCACCAGCGGGCGCGACGAGTACGTCGTCACGCGCACCGCCCTCGATCAGGCGGAGGTGCGCGTCCCCATCGCGCCGCCCAAGACCGTCAAGCTGGACGCCGCCTCCGACGCCGAGCTGTGCGTCGCCGCGCTGGGGCCGCGCGGGCGTGACCCGCTGTTCGCCCGCTGCCTGGCCTACGCGGCCCGCCTCTGGTCGCTGGAGGCGAACGCCGCAGGAAGCCTCCGCTGACCGTGGCGCGGCGGACCCTCATCCTGATGGCCGTCGCGCTGGGCGGCGCGTGCGCGAAGCGGCAACCGGCGCCGCGCTCGCCCGCGGCCGTCGTGGCGCCCGCACCCGTGGCTCCGGAGCCGCCGCCCGTCTGCTACGCGCGGGGCGCGACGGCGGCGGCGTTCGCCGGCGACGTCGAGGCGACCAGCGACCCGAAGCGGTCGGTGTTCGTGCTGGACCGCGAGATGTTCCCCGAGCTGGCGCGCCGGCTCGATCACCCGTCGGAGCTGCAGAAGAAGGAGAGCCTGGATCGGGCGATCGTTCACATGGTGGCCCGCCGCCACGTCGACGAGGTGACGGCCTGCGGCGAGGCTCTGTTCGCCAAAGCGACAGAAAAGGCGCCGGACCAGAGCGGCACGGTCACCGCGCGGTTCCTGGTCGCCGCCGACGGTCAGGTCACGCGGGCGCAGGTCACCGCGTCGACGGTGAACGACGCCGCCACCGAGGACTGCATCGGTCAGAGCCTGTGCACGTGGCGCTTTCCGCCGCTGGTCGCGGGACACGGCGTGGCGTTCGAATATTCGTTCGTGCTCGCGCCGCGCTGACGCGAGCCCGGCGCCTCACTGGCGCTGGTAGAACGTGATGCCGACGCCGCCCGCGCCGGAGCCCGGGTCGGAGCTGACGAAGGTGTTCGCGTTCAGGAAGGCGTAGGGGCCGCCGGCGCGCGTCTCGAACAGCGGCACCAGCGCGCCGATCGGCCCGCAGTTGCGCACGATGATCGTCTCCGCGCCCGCCGAGATCACGTAGCGGGCGTCGAGCCGGGTGGTGCCTCCGACCAGCTGGTAGTCGCCGCCCCCGTCGAGGACCGACCCAGTGACGCGCCCGCTGACGCTGCCGCCCGTGATGGGGATGATGTTGCGGTTCCCGCGCTTGCTGGTCCCGATGGACAGCGACGCGCCGAGCGTGACGTTCTCCGTGAACACGCTGGCCCCCTTGCCGCCCGTCGCCGTCGAGCAGTCCCAGGGTTGATGGGTGGCGCCCGCCGGCACGGTGATCGCGACCGTCGGGCCGCCCGCGGCGACCGTCGAGACGTCGTAGACCTCCAGCGCCATCGTGGCGCCGCTCGCGTCGACGGTGCGAGTCCCCGCGAACTTTCCGGTGTTCAGCCAGGCCAGCGCGCTGCTGGTCGCCACCTCGAAGTCGGGCACGATGCGGACCGCGGCGGCGCCCGCCGGCGCGACGCCGCAGGTGCGCAGGTAGATGAGCGTTCCGTCGGAGGCGCGCAGGACGTCGATCTGCTCCAGCTCGACGACGCCGTTGGACAGGGTCAGCTCGAAGTCGTAGCCGCCCTTCAGCACGGTGGCCTGCAGGCGCGAGCCGGTGACCGTCCCGCCGCCGACGTCCAGCACGCGCCGGTGTCCGTAGGGTGTCGTCCCCACGTCCTGCGTCGCCGTCACCTGCAGCGTGGCCCGGAACACCAGCGTGCCGCCCGCCGGCGGCGCGATCCCGGCCGGCATCCCGCAGGCCCACGACGCATCGGGGACGATCGTGGCCGCGTCCGGCGCGCCGCCTCCGGCGGCCCCGCCCGCGCTTCCCGAGGAGCCGCCCGAGGAGCCGCCCGAAGCGCCGCCGGCTTTGCCGCCCGTCCCCGCGCGACCACCCCCGGCGCCGGCGCCGCCCGCCCCGCCGCCGGTCCCGACCTGCCCGCCCGCCGGCGACCCGCCGGTGGACGTGGTTTGCCCGGCGA
>CAZPUH010000425.1:0-1073 GCA_964589215.1 uncultured Myxococcales bacterium
CGGCAGCGGAACGGGCGGCACGACGCCGGGCGCGGGCGGCGACGGGAGCAGCGGCTGCTCGTGCAGCACGGCCCGTGATGTCCCGCTGGGCGGCCTGATGTTCGCGCCGCTCGTCGGTCTCCTGCTGTCCCGCCGCCGCCGCGCGAAAAGCCGGCGCTGATGGGCCTCAGAACTGCGTGATGAACTTCCAGGCCTCGGGCGCGTCCCAGCTGGTGTTTTGCCCCGGGTCCTTCGGCTCCCAGCCGTGCGGACCGTTGAACACGCAGTACTCCGTGGGGTGGCCGGCGGAGCAGCCCTTGTAGTTCGTGCAGGTGTGCGGCTGGCCGGCGGCAGGGAACGTGGTCGACGCCGGCTCCGGCATGCAGCCGTTGACCGCCGCGAACTGGGCCTGCTTCTTCTCCCCGGTGATCGTCGAGGTGGCGGGCATTCCCCCGCTGTCCTGGCTGGCCTGCGACGCGTAGTACGCGATCGGCTTGGTCAGCGTCGCGGGGCACGAGTTCGTGAGGTCCGCGCCCGAGAAGAACGCCACGGCGCGGAACACGTCCGCCCGCGTGCAGGCCAGCGCCATGGCCATGCCGCCGCCGAAGCTGAACCCCGAGGCGAAGACGCGGCTGGTGTCGATGCACAGATCGCCCTCCAGCTGGGCGAGGATCGCGTCGGTGAACGCGACGTCCCCGCTGCTCCAGGTGCCCGCGCCGTCCGCCGCGTCCGGGGCCGCGAAGATCGTGTTCTTGCTGTCCTGGGTCGCGAAGGTGAAGTAGTTCGCGCTGACGACCTGCGAGGCCGACGCGCCGGACCAGGCGAACGCCAGGACCAGCCGGTACGGGTGGTTGTCGTCGTAGCCGTCCGGCACGCGCAGGATGTACTTCCGCGACCCGTTGTTGAACGGCAGCGTGATCGTCCCGTTCTGCAGCGTGCGGGTCTTGCCGCACCCGGCGCTGGGCGTGGCCCCGCTGGCGCCGGCCGCGCCGGAGCCGCCCCCCGCGCTGCTGCCGCCCGCGCCACCGGACGCCGTCTTGCCCCCCGTTCCGGAGGACGTCGCGCCCGCGCTCCCGCCCGAGCCGGTCGCGCCG
>CAZPUH010000426.1:0-2009 GCA_964589215.1 uncultured Myxococcales bacterium
ACGTTGATCTGCCGCTGCCGGCCGCCGTTGATCGAGGCGCTGGCCACGCCCGGGATGCCCTCCAGCACCGGCTCGATGTAGTTCTGCGCGTAGTCGTAGAGCTGCGGGCCCGTCAGCCCGCCGCCCGAGACCGCCACCTGGATGACCGGCGCGTTCGAGGGGTCGTACTGCAGCACGAACGGCGGCAGCACGCCCAGCGACTTGGGGACGGCCGACATCGCGAAGGCGACCTGCTGCTGGACCAGCGTCTGCGCCGAGTTGAGGTCGGTCCCCCACTTCAGCCAGACGAAGACCACCGACAGGTTGTTGCGCGAGTTGCTCTGGACGAACTCCACGCCCGGCGTCGCGCTGACGTACTTCTCGATGCGCCAGGTGATGGTCTTCTCGACGTCCTTCGGGCCCAGGCCGGGGGCCAGCGTCCCGACGACCAGCACCGGCGGCGTCAGCTCCGGGAACGTGTCGACCGACATCCGCGGCGTGACGACGAAGGCGAAGACCACCAGCCCGACGCAGATCATCAGGATGGCGATCGGGTTGCGCAGCGACAGTGACGTCACGGCTTGACCCGCGCCAGCTGAACGCCGCCGTCGCGCGCCGATGCGGCCGACGTCTCGGCCAGCTTGGCGTCGACCTTGTCGCCGTCCTTCAGCAGCGTGCGCCCTTCGGTGACCACCCGGGTGCCCGGCGCGAGTCTGGGCTCGACGAACAGGCTGCCGTCGCGCTCGCCCATGACGGCGAAGACGGCCTTGTGCGCGACGCCGGCGTCCGTCGTGTACACGGTCGCCGACTTGCCCCGCAACGAGGCGGCGATCAGCGGGATCTGCGTGGCGGGCCGGGGCGCGCCGACGTCGATCGTGAGCTCGGCGGTGGTGCCGACGGGCAGCGCGCGGTCCGGGTCCGGCACGTCGGCCTCGATGTGAACGGTGCGCGTCGACAGATCGGCCGCCGGCGAGCGCCGCGCGATCGTCCCGCGCAGGGCGCGGCTGGTGGCCAGCGCCACGATCTGCACCGGCGTGGCGGGACCCACGACGTCGAAGTCCGCCTCGGGCACCTCGCCCACCACCCGCACCGTGTTGCGGTCGACGATCGAGGCCACGGCGTCACCCGGCCGAACGAACGCGCCGGGGTCGACCAGGCGGGTCGCGATCTCGCCCGCGAAGGGGGCGCGCAGCACGCAGTCGTTCACCTCCAGCGTCGCCCGCTGCATCTTGGCCTGGGTCTCCATCACCTCCGCGGTCTTGCTGGCGCTCTCGGCGGCGCGGTTCTCGATCTCGTTCGGCGAGGCGAAGCCCCCCTCCTGCAGCTGGGCGACGCGGGCCGCCTGATGCGCGATGGCCTCCTGCTGGGCCTGCAGCGCGCGCGCTTGCATGGCGACGGCCTTCGATGCGGCCGAGGCGTTCCGGCAGTCCAGCGTCGCCAGCACCTGCCCGCGCTTCACGGCGTCGCCCGGACGGACCAGGACCGTGTCGACGTAGGCGGAGATCAGCTGGGGGCCGACCTTCGCCTGGATCCAGGGCTGGATCGTCCCCACGTAGCGGCGCATGGGCCGGTAGGTGGCGGCGCGCGCCTCGACCACCGTGACGGGCTTGGGCGCGCCGGCCAGCGCGACGTCGTTCACCCGCGAGCCGGCGCGGGCCACCAGCAGCACGCCCAGCCCGACGATGAGGACCGTGCCCAGGGCGATGGCCAGCGCCAGGCGGCGGGACGCGGGCGTTTGGGGCGCGTTCTCGGCGTTCATCTCATTCCTCTTTTCTCGGTCACGAACCCTCGGCCAGCAGCCGGGCCAGCGCCGCCCGCGCGCGCTGGACGTCGTATTCGCCGACGGCCAGCTGGATCTCGGCGTCGGTCCGCACGGCCTCGGCGTCGGCCAGCTCCAGCGACGTGCCGAGCCCGGCCTTGAACCGCGCCTCCGCCTGGGCGTCGTTCGCCTGCGCGGCGTCCACCGCGCGGCGCAACGCGACCAGCGCCACCTGCGCGACCTGCTGGGCCACGTACGCCTGCTGCACGAC
>CAZPUH010000427.1:0-1045 GCA_964589215.1 uncultured Myxococcales bacterium
GCTTCATCGGACGGAAGCTCGATCGTGAGGCGCTGGTGTCGGGTTTCCGGGCATGCCTGGCTTGAGCGAGGCGCCGCTCGCACCTCCTCGTTTCGCCCGTGCCGCGGACGACTTTCCGCGCGCCGTGAGCTGGTCCGCCAGTGGCGAGGAGCTGGCCTGGGGCACGGCGTCGGGCACCGTGGAGGTCGTCGCCGCGAAGGATGGCGCCTCGCTGCGGACGGTGCGCCTGCCTGGCGGCGTGGCGTCGCTGGCCTGGAATCCGCGGGAGCCTCGCCTCTGCGTGGGCAGCGAGGACGGCGCGCTGGTGTTCGTGAACGGCGCGGACGGCGGCGTGACGCCGATCCTGGAGCCGTCGGGAGCCTGGGCGGAGCATCTGGCCTGGAATCCCAAGGGCAGCAAGCTCGCGGTCGCGCTCGGGCGCTCGACGCGCGTGCTGGCCGCGGACGGACGCCCGCTCGTCCAGCTCCCCGAGGTCGACAGCACCATCACGGGGATCGCCTGGTCGCCGGACGGGACCCAGATCGCGTGCGCTTGCTACGGCGGCGTGCGCCTCTTCGACGCGAAGACCGGGCGCCGCCTGCGCAGCCTCGAATGGAAGGGCTCGATGCTCAGCATCGCCTGGCACCCCGGCGGGCGAGTGATCGCCTGCGGTTGTCAGGACAACAGCGTCCACTTTTGGCGCCTGCCCGCCGGCAAGGACTCCCAGATGTCCGGCTACCCCGCCAAGCCCAAGGCGATCGACTGGAGCCACGACGGCCAATTCCTGGCGACCTCCGGGGCTGCGGAGATCACCGTCTGGAGCTTCGACGGCAAGGGTCCCGAGGGCAGCACGCCTCTTCAGTTGACGGGGCACCAGGACCTCGTGACGGCGCTCGCGTTCGCGCCTGTGATCGACATGCTGGCGAGCGGCTGCCGCGGCGGGCGCGGCTACTTCTGGGCTCCCGACAAGCTGGCGCGCCCCGTGCGTCGCTTCGAGATGACGGCGCGAATCGAGACGCTGCGGTGGACGCTGGCCCCGGCGGAGGACAACGTCCTGATGGCCGCC
>CAZPUH010000428.1:0-5629 GCA_964589215.1 uncultured Myxococcales bacterium
TGCTGCAAGCCGGCCTGCGGATGGAAGGCCAACGTCTCCCACGGCAATCCGATGATGAGCTGCGACATGAGCAACAACAGCCTCGGCGGCAACTACGACGCCAAGAACTCGTGCGAGAACGGCGGGACGGCGTACATGTGCTGGAGCGGCTCGCCCTGGCAAGTCAGCAGCACCCTCTCCTACGGCTTCGCGGCGGCCTCGGGAGGCAACTACGCGTGCGGTCGCTGCTATCAGATTCAGTTCACCGGGACGAACAACACCAACGGCGATCACAAGGGCGTGCCCGCGTTGAGCGGCAAGACGATGATCGTGCAGGTCATCAACAACGGCGGCGTTCAATCCAATCAGTTCGACATCTTGATCCCGGGCGGCGGCGTCGGCGCGCTCAACGGCTGCTCGAAGCAGTGGGGCAGCGGGACCGACCTCGGCACGCAGTACGGCGGTTACCTCGCCGAATGCAACGGCGACTCGAGCTGCGTCCAGCAGAAGTGTCAGGCCGCCTTCGGCAACAAGCCGCAGCTGCTCAGCGGCTGCATGTGGTTCCTCGACTGGTACGGCGGGTCGAACAACCCCGACTTCACTTACCAGAAGATCGCCTGCCCGTCGGCGCTGACGCAGGCTTCGGGGCTGTCCGACCCGGGTTGATCCGAACGGCGATCGAGCGAAACGATCCGGCTGCGCTCCGCGGCGCCTACCGGTGCGCCGCCAGCGCGTGCTCCGACTCGGCGGCGTGCCGTTCCAGCGTGGCCGCCAGTTGCCGCTGCATGCGGATCTTCTCGCGCATCCAGTCCGCCCACGCGGCGCCGTCGCGCTTGCGCGGATCGTGCGGCGCCGGCGGCAGCTCCGCCATCGCCCGCATGGCCTGCGCCGCGCTGGACGCCGCCCAGGCCATAGCGCGATAGGCGGCGGCCACCCGGCGAAGCGCGTCGTGCTCTTGCTTCGCGGCGGGCGTGGCCGTCCCGACCCAGGTCGCGTGGGCGTCCATGTTCCCGGCGACGTGGTCCATCAGCGCTTGCCACTGCAACGGCACCTCGGCTGACGCCGCCATTTCCTGCCCACAGCTCGGCTCGCCCATGAAGATCTCCTTTCGTGGATGCTACGGCGTGACGACTCGACGTGATACGGTCAAGACGCTACGCCACACAACCGAGGAGTGTGAGATGGATCCGAGCCCCTGGGTGAAGCGCTCTCTGTTGGTGTTGGGTCTGACTCCGGTGTTGGGCGGCTGTTACGTGCGCCCGGATCCGGTCTACGTCACGCCGGCCCCACAGCCGCCCCCCGTCTACAACGCCCCCCCGCCGGATCCGGCTCCGCCGCCGTACGCCGAGCAGCAGCCGCCGCCGCCGCCCGATCAGCCGCCCGCCTACGTCCAGCAGCCGCCGTACGCCGAAGCGCCGCCACCGCCCCCGGCGCCGCCGTCGCCCATGGAGCCGTCCGTGTATCCGACGTCGCCGCCGCCCGATCCGATCCCGGAGTACCAGCCGCCGGCGCCGGGCTACAACTACTACTGGGTCAGCGGCTACTGGGACTGGAACGGCTACGACTGGGATTGGAACGCGGGCTACTGGGTTCCGCAACGCCCCGGCTTCATCTATGTCGGCCCCCGCTTCGTGTGGGAGAGCGGCCGGCCCGTCTACTACCGCAGCTACTGGCAGGGGCCGAGCGGTTACCGCGAGTACGGATACGCCGGCAGCCGGGCGCCGATGACCTGGCGCGCGCGGCCGTCGTACGAGCCACGCACCTGGCGCGCCGAGCCCGCCCACAGGACGACGTGGCGCACGGCCCCAGGCGCGCCCGCAGGCGGCTGGCGCAGCGAGCCCGTCCGCCGGGACCCACCGGCCGGCGGCTTCCGCGAGCAGCCCGCCGGTGGTTTCCGCGAGCAGCCCGCCGGCGGCTTCCGCGAGCAGCCCGCCGGTGGTTTCCACGGCGCGCCGCCGCCCGGCGGCGGTGGCACGCGCGAGCAGCCCGCCGGGGGCTGGCACGGAGGCCCTCAACCTGGTGGTGACATGCACGGCAACCCGCCCGGCGGGCCGAACATGCACGGCGCCCCGCCCGCCGCGGCAACCCCACCGGGACCAGGTCCCGGCGCGACCGGAAACCCACCGCCCGCTCAGACGATGCGCCCGGGCGCGCCCGCGCCTGGCGGCAACCCCCCGCCCGCTCAGACGATGCGCCCGGGCGCGCCCGCACCCGGCCCGTCGTCTCCTCCTGCTTACGGCGGCACCCCGTCACCCGGACAGTCGATGCGCCCAGGCGCGCCCGCGCCCGGTCAACCGGCGGCGGCCCCGTCGTACGGCGGGAACGGACACGTGGGCACGCCGGGAACCCCACCCAGCCGCAGCGCGCCGTCGCCGAGCGGCAATCACGGCAACGGCAACGGCCACAATCACAAGTAGCCGGCACGACTTCAGAGGTGCCGGCGTTCTCGAGCCCCACGACTATTGACGGTCGCGGGGCTCGGGCGCAGAATCGATCTCATCCGATGATGCTCGCGCGTTCCTATTACGGGTTTACCCGGCGCGCCACCCGCTGGTGGTGGTGCGCACAGGAATGCCGGGCGCCCGTGATCTGACCCAGAACACACCGAAAGGAGAGGCGACCCGCGGCGGTCGCCTCTCGTGTTTTGGGCCCATCGGAAACCGGGAGCGACGTCGCGGCCAGCCAGAGCCGCCATGTCACATCGATTCGACGATCCCGTCATGCTGAGCGCGTGCGGCAGTACCGCACCGCTTCCCCCCACGTACACGTTCGGCGACAACGACGTCGCCGCCGAGCGCCTGCGCCACCTGGCAGACGCGTTCGCGCCCAGCTCGCGCGCGTTCCTGGCGCGGCTGGCGCGCGAGCCAGTCCGCAGCGCCGTCGATCTCGGCTGCGGCCCGGGCCACACGACCGCGCTGGTTCAGGACGTCACCGGCGCACGGACGATCGTGGGGCTCGACAGCTCGGCGCGCCTGCTGGCGCGCGCGCGCCGGCAGGCGCCGCGCCGGATCGTGTTCGCCGAGCACGACATCACCGCGGTCCCCTTCCCCGCCGCGCCGGCGGATCTGATCTACGGGCGCTTCATCCTCACCCACCTCGCGGCGCCCGAGCAGGTGACCGCCGCCTGGATGGGCGCCGCCGGACCGCACGGCCGGCTCGCGCTGGAAGAGACCGCCGGCGTCACCTCCGACGAGCCGGCGCTGGCCCGGTACTACGAGCTCGTCGAGCGGATGCAGGCCGCGCACGGACAGCGCATGTACATCGGCCGCGACCTCGCCCGCCTCGGTCAGGCTGCCGGCTGGATCGTGGAATCGGCGGCGATGGAGCCGGTGGTGTTGCCGTGCGCCGTCGCGGCGCGCCTGCACGCGCTGAACTTCCGGACGTGGAGGCACGACCCCTTCATCGCCGCCACCGTCGACGCCGCCGAGCTGGGCACGCTGGGTGCGACCCTCGATCAGCTGGCGAGCGGCGCGCGCGCCGGCGCCCCCGCCCGGTGGCAAATCGCGCAGGTGATCCTGCGGCGCGCGTCCGTGCTCTAGCCGACGGTCACCTCGGTCTTGACGGACTGGGCGATGAAGCAACCCTCGTGCGCCTTGTGGTGCAGCTGCGCCTCGTCGGCCGGGGTCGGTTGCTTGTCGCCGCCGTACACGATGCGCGGGTGCAGGACGACCTTGCTGATCCAGGGGACGCCGCGCTCGTTCTTCGTCAGCTCACCGACCGCTTCATCTTCATATGAGTCGACGCGGAAGCCGGCCTTCCGCGCTTCGTACAAAAACGTCAGCATGTGGCAGCTCGAGAGCGACGCCACGAAGGCCTCTTCGGGATCGACGCCCGCCGTGCTGGACCAGGGCGCGGGCACCACGGACGGCGAAGCCGAGGCCGGCACCACGGCGCCTCCGTCGAACGTCCAGCTGTGGACGCGCGTGAACTTGCCCTGCAGAAAGGTGTCGTTGTCCGACTTCCAGCTGATGGTCGCTTTGTGTTGGGACATGCCCGTTCTGTAGCAGCGTGCCGGGCGCGCGCCAAGCCCGTAGCAACTGTGTGAACGACGGCGCTCGTATTTCCGTCGCGTTTCCACATACCCAACGCGGCGTATGCGGCAAATCCCCATTTTCCCCCGACGACACTTTTTCACCCCATCCGCGGATCGAGCGATTAAGCTGGTGGGCGTTCCACCTTCATGCCGCCGCAGATGACATCGGAAGTCGAGCTCGCTTCGCAGATCCTCGTGATCGTGGGGCAGAAACCGGATGCCCGTCTCCCGTCGTTCACGGCCGACGAATTGTTCCAGCAGGCGACGCGCAAGCAGCTCCTCGACTGCGCGCAGACCCTGGGGTTGACGGGCGTTTCCAAGCTGGTGAAGGAAGAGCTCGCGGGCCGCGTGAAGCTGGCGTTCGACGGCCTGCGCGCCGCGATCGCCCGCTCCGAATCCGAGCCGGCCGTGTCGCGCAAGGCCGACGCGGGCGAGCCGCCGGCCGCACCCGAGAACGGCCCAACCGCGCTGCCCAGCAAGTTCGATCTCGGCCCGCAAGCCGAGACCGAGCCGATGCCCGCCAACATCCCGTGGGGCTACGGCCAGAACCGGGTCACCGCGATGGTGATCGACCCCGAGCGGCTGTACGTCTACTGGGAGGTCACCGACGACGGCTTCGCGGCCGCGCGCAAGGCGCTGGGTCGCGGCGGCGACGGCGCCTGGCTGAACCTGCGCGTCTACGACATCACCGGCCGTCTGTTCGACGGCACCAACGCCCACAGCTACTTCGACCACCGGATCGAGCGGCACGATCGCCAGTGGTTCTTCGCGATCAACAAGCCGACCTCCAGCGCCTGCGTCGAGGTCGGCCTGAAGTCGGACGAGGGATACTTCGTCAAGATCGCGCGCTCGGGGCGCGTGGACTTTCCGCGGCGCGAGCCGGCGCCCGGCGGCGCGGTCGAATGGCTGACGGTGCGGGCCGGCAACGTCGCGTACGCCGCGTCTCCGCAAGGGCCGATGCCGGCCGGCGGACAGGCAGGCGGCGACGGCGCGACTGGCGGAGGCAGTGACGCGTCCGGCGGCGGCGCCGCGGGCGGTGGTGGCGGCTGGAGCGAGTGGAACCCGTCGCACGAGGGCTTTCCGGTTCCCGTCGGTCACCGCGTGTTCAACCGGCGCTGGGAGTGGCAGGAAGCCACCGGGACCGCCTGGACGGGCGAGCTCACCCGCAGCGAGTGGACGGGCCCGCTGCTCCGGACGGAGTGGGAATCCGGGCCCTTCACCTACCCGATCGAGATCCCCTCCAGCGTCGAGGTTCACGACGGCGGCGAGATGTCGGTCCGCACGGAGCACGGGCGCGTTCACGTCGTCTACGGTCCCTGGCAGGTCGTGATTCGCGGCATTGGCGCGCGCGCGCAGCGGCGGGTCCTGGGCACCTGGGAGTTCCGCCGCCAGATCGCGGTCACCGGCGGCACCGAGAAATACGGGACGGCGACCGCTTCGACGAACGGCACGTTCGCGCCCGGCAGCTCGGAGTGGATGGCCCTGGGCGCCAGCGAGCGGGCCTGGATGGGATCCAGCGAGCTGCTCTTCGGCGGCGGCAGCGAGATGTGGATCATGGGCGCCAGCGAAAGAATGTACGGCGCCCGCGCAAGAATGTACGGCGCCGGCGACCGCCTC
>CAZPUH010000429.1:0-8359 GCA_964589215.1 uncultured Myxococcales bacterium
CGCAAGCCCAGGCCCGAGCCCCGGCCGGAGACCGCGTCGTGAGGCGCGCGGCCGAGCTGGCGGCGCTGGCGGCGCTGGTGCCGCTCTTGACCGGGTTCTCGGTGCTGGAGAAGCGCGACTCCGAGATCGAGGCCGGCAACGCGGCGCTGAAGGCCGGCAAGGCCGAGGACGCGCTGGCGCACTACGACAAGGCGGTGAAGAAGCTGGCCGCGGACGCGGGCGCGCACTTCGATCGCGGCGCGGCGCTGTATGCGCTGTCGCGGTTCGACGAGGCCGGCGAGGAGTTCCTGAAGGCCACCGACGCCAAGGACGCCGCCCTCAAGGAGGGCGCGTTCTACAACCTGGGGAACGCGTTCTTCAAGAAAGAGAAGTTCAAGGAGGCCGTGGCGGCCTACACGCGCGCGCTGGGGCTGCGCCCCGACGACAAGCAGGCCAAGTGGAACCTGGAGATCGCGCTGAAGAAGCAGCAGGAACAAGATCAGAAGAACAAGGACCAGAACAAGAAGGACGACAAGGACCAGAAGCAGTCCAAGGACGACCAGAAGAAGGACGACAAGTCGAAGCCCGACGACCAGAAGAAAGACGATAAGAAGCAGGACCAGGCCGAGAACGACCAAAAGAACGACAAGAAGAACGACGAGCAGAAGCAGCAGCCGAAGCCGCAGCCGGCTGACGACAAGCAACAGACCGAGGCCGTGCTGGACAACCTGGAACGCAGCTCGAAGGACCTCGAGAAGGAACGCGCGCGCGTCCGCGCGGTGCGCCGCTCGCCGCCGGAGCGCGACTGGTGAGACGAGCCTCCGTTCTCGTCGCGGTCGCCGTGGCCGGCTGGTCGGCGCACGCGCTGGGCGCCTCGTTCCGCGCGTCGCTGGACCGAGACGCGGCCGCGCCCGGCGAGCCGTTTTTGTACCAGGTCACCCTGAACGTGGCCGACGAAGAGGTGACCGATTACCGGCCGCCCGACTTCCACGGCCTGCAGGTGCTTCAGGCTCCGCGCTTCCCCAGCCGGTCGACCAACATGCAGATCATCGGCGGTCAGACCACCGTCGACAACGGATTCAGCTGGACCTACCAGCTGGCGCTGCCGTCGGACGCGAAGGGGACCGTCAAGATCGGCGCCGCCCACGTGCGCGTCGGCGGCCGCGAGATGACCACCAACGCCGTTCCCGTGCGAGTCGGCGCCAGCAGCGGCCCTCCGCGGAACGCCCGCGGGGCGCCGCCCGGCGCGCTGAACCCGCTGCAGCAGCTCTTCGGCGGCGGCAACCCGCTGGGCGACGACGACGCGGCGGCCGTCGCCTCGGCGCCGGGCGCGGCCTTCATCCGCGTCATGCCGGACAAGAGCCGCGTCTACGTCGGCGAGCAGGTCACGGTCGGCTGGTACCTGTACCTCACGCAGAACCAGAACCGCTACGAGACCATCACGGAGCCGCACACGGACGGCTTCTGGGCCGAGGACATCCCGTCGACGAACCCGCAGGGGCGGCTTTCGTTCACGGAGCAGACGCTGAACGGCCGCACCTACAACGTGGCGCTGCTGTTCAAGAAGGCGCTGTTCCCGCTGTCGGCCGGCAAGCTGGTCGTGACGCCCATGGAGGCCGAGGTGTCGCAGGTCGACTTCTTCGGCAGCCCCGTGCGCGCGCGGCGCCTCAAGACCGATCCGCTGATCATCGAGGCGATACCGCTGCCGCGGGCCGGTGAGCCGGCGGGGTTCGACCCCGCGAACGTCGGCAAGTACGAGATCTCGGCGGGCGTCGATCGCGGGTCGGTGGCCGTGGGCGACGCGGTCACGCTGCGGATCGCGGTGAAGGGGGCCGGCAACGTCCGCAACGTTCACGCCCCCGCGCTGCCCGCGCTGCCGGGCTGGAAGAGCTACGAGCCGAAGGTCGACGTCGCGGTCGACGCCGCCGACGTCGTGACGGGCACGAAGACCGTCGAGTGGCTGCTGCGCGCCGAGCGTCCCGGCAAGACGACCGTGCCGGCGCTGGTGCTGGACACCTTCGATCCGTCGGCGAAGCGCTACGAGTCGGCGCACACCGCGCCCATCGAGCTGGTCGTCACCGGAGAGGCGTCCAGCGCGCCCGTCGCGACGGATTCGGACGGGTCGGCGGCCGCCGCGGGCGACGCGATGGCGGGGGTGATCCGCCCCATCCACGCGCGCGGCGGGTTTTCGACGGGGGCCGGGGCCGCGTTCCTGCACAGCGGCGCCTTCACCGCCACGGTGATGGTCCCGCCCCTGGCCTGGGCGCTGCTGCTCGGGTTCGGGCGGGCCCGCGCCCGGCTGTACGCCGACGAATCCCGCAATCGCCGCCGCCGGCTGCGCAGCCTGATTCGCCGCCGCCTGCGCGACGCCGAGGCGCACCGGGCGGCGGGCCGGGTGGGGCCGTTCTACGCCGAGATCGATCGCGTGGTGCGCGAGGCGCTCTCGGAGCGGCTGGGCACGCCGGTCGCGGGGCTGCACTTCGACGAGCTGCGCGCGCTGCTGGCGGCGCGCGGCCTGGGCGAAAAAGAGGCCGCCGAGGTGGTCCAGGTGCTGGTCACCTGCGACGAGGCGCGGTTCGCGCCCGGCGCGGCGGCCGCGGACCCCGCCGCGCTGGCCGCGATGGAGACGCGCGCCGCCGATCTGGTCGGCGCGCTGGAGCGCGCGCCCCTGCGCCCGCAGGTGCAGGCATGAGGCGCGGCGTCGTCTGGATTTCCGTGCTGACGTGTCTGGCGCTGTCCGGTCCGGCGCGCGCCGATCGCCTGGACCAGGCCTGGCAGCGCGGCAACCAGGCCTACCTGCACGGCGACTACGCAGGCGCGATCGCCGCCTACAGCGAGCTGCGCGGGCAGGGCGTGCGGTCGAGCGATCTGTTCTTCAACCTGGGCGACGCCTACTTCCGTTCGGGCGCGGTCGGCGCGGCCATCTGGTCGTTCGAGGAGGCGCTGGTCCAGGACCCCGGCAACGAGGACGCGCGCTTCAACCTGGCCGCCGCCCGCAAGCAGGCCGAGCGGCTGGCCCGCGGCGGCGACACGACGGCGGAGGCGCCCGCCCAGGACCGCGACCCGCTGTGGGTGCGCATCGCCATGGCGCTGAGCGCGTCGGCCGAGACCTGGCTCTTCCTGGCCGCCTATCTGGGCCTGTTCGCTTTCCTGTTCGCGCGCGCGCTGGCCCGCGCCGACTTGCGCCCGGCCCTGGGGATCGCGGCGGCGGCCTTCGGGGTCGCCGCGCTGCTGACCGGGGCGCTGCTGTTCGCCCGGGTCCAGCTGGAGCGCCTCTCGTTCGGGGTCGTCTTGCCCGCCAACGTCGAGGTGAAGGAGGGGGCCGACCCGAGCGCGCGGACCAGCTTCGGCTTGCACGCCGGGGCGCGCGTCCGGCTGGTCGACACCGACCAGGACTGGGTGCGGGTGCGCCTGGGAAACGGCCTGGAAGGTTGGCTCCGCGGCAGCGACGTCGGAAAGCTATAATCGCCGCGGATGGCATCACCCCACTTCGAAAAGCACGTCTTCATCTGCACGAACCGGCGTGAACCCGGCAACCCCAAGGGGTCCTGCGCCGACAAGGGGGGCGACGCCGTCCGCGACGAGTTCAAGCGCCTCCTGCACGAGCGCGGGGTCAAGGGGCGCATGCGCGCCAACGCCGCCGGCTGCCTGGACCAGTGCCCGCGCGGCGTGGCCGTGGTCGTGTACCCCGAGCAGGTCTGGTACGGCGGCGTCACGGTCGCGGACGTCCCCGAGATCATCGAGAGTCACCTGTTCGGGGGCGTTCCCGTCGATCGCCTGCGGATGAAGTGAGCGGGTTGGCCGAGGAACGCGCCCCGCTGCCAGCCCCCCCCGAGCCCGCGACGGCTGCGGCCCGCTGGACCGTGCTGGACGTGATCAAGTGGACCATGGCGCGGTTCACCGAGCGCCGGCTGGACACGCCCCGCCTGGACGCCGAGATCCTGGTGGCGCACGCGCTGGGGCTGTCGCGCGTGCAGCTGTACGTGCAGTTCGACCGGCCGCTGCTCCCCGACGAGCTGGCCGCGATTCGCGCGCTCATCAAGCGGCGCCAGGCGGGCGAGTCGGTCGCCTACGTCGTCGGCAAGAAGGAGTTCTGGGGGCTGGAGCTGGCCGTCGACGCGCGGGTGCTGGTCCCGCGCCCCGACACCGAGTCGCTGGTCGAGGAGGGGCGGGCCCGCCTGGACGAGGCCGCCCACCCCGACGAGCGCATCGGCGACGTGGGGACGGGCTCGGGCGCGGTGGCGCTGGCGCTGGCCAAGGTGCGGCCCGCGGCCGCCGTCTTCGCGGGCGACCTGTCGGCCGACGCGCTGGCCGTGGCGCGCGGAAACGCCGAGCGGCTGGGGCTAGCCGTCACCTTCGTCGAGGGCGACCTGGCGGCGCCGCTGGCGGCGCACGCCCCGTTCTCGCTGCTGGTGGCCAACCTGCCTTACATCCCGACCGGTGAGCTGGCCGGCCTGCCTCCCGAGGTGCGCGCCGAGCCGGCGCGGGCCCTGGACGGCGGGCCCGACGGGCTGGATCTGGTGCGCCGGCTCATCGCCGAGGCGCCGCCGCTGCTGCGGGCCGGCGGCGCGCTGGCGCTGGAGATCGGCTTCGGTCAGGCCGCCGCCACCGCCGACCTGCTGGCGGCCGGCGGCTTCACCGACGTGCGCAGTCGGCGCGACCTGGCCGGCATCGACCGGGTCGTCTCGGGGGTAAAGGCGTGACCGCCGGACCGGGCGCCGCGCGGCCCGAGGCGCCGGCGCCCGCCTCGGCGGCGGCGACGGACGGCTCGACCGCCGCGCGCGGGGCCGTCTTCATCGGCTTCGCCAAGCTCTACTTCATGCTGAGCGGGTTCGTGCAGCAGGTGCTGCTGACCCGGTTCGTGGGCGCCGCCGAGTTCGGCGCCTTCGCGGTCGTCAACAACGTCATCTCGATCGTCAACAACACCGTCGTCCAGGCCACGATCCAGTCGGTGTCGAAGTACACCGCCGAGGACGACGCGCGGGCCGGCGCCGTGCAGCGGGCCGGCCTGCGGATGCAGGTCGTGCTGGGGGCGGGGCTGGCGCTGGCCATCTTCCTGGGCGCGCCGCTCATCGCCCGCTTCGAGGAGGCGCCGCGCTACACGTCGTACTTCCGCATCGCGGCCGCCATCCCGTTCCTGTACGCGCTGTACGCGGTCTACGTCGGCTCGGCGAACGGGCTGCGGCGTTTCCGCACGCAGGCCAGCTTCGACGTCGGCTTCTCGACGGCCAAGACCATCCTGTTGCTGGGGCTGGCGGCGCTGTGGAAGGTGACGGGCGCGTTCGTGGGCTTCGCGGCGGCCGCCCTGTTCATCCTTTCGGTCGCCTCGCGCGTGATGCGGCTGCCGGGGGGCTCGCTCCGCTTTCCGATCGGCCGGCTGACCGCCTACATGAGCGCGGTCGTCGCGTACGGGCTGCTGCTGAACGTGGCCCTCAACTACGACCAGCCGCTGCTGCACCACTTCGCCGGCAAGGCCGCGGGCGAGGCGGTCGCCGCCGTCGCCGCCGGCCACTACCAGGCGCTGCGCACGCTGGCGCTGCTCCCCTACCAGGCCCTCATCGTCGTGACGTTCGTGATCTTCCCGCTGATCTCGCGGGCGACGTTCGCCGAGGACCGCGAGGCGACGCGCCTCTATGTGACGCAGACGCTGCGCTACGCGCTGATCCTGGTGGCCTTCATGGGGATCGTCCTGGCAGCGCGGCCGGACGCGCTGCTGGCGATCATCTACAAGCCCGCCTACGGCGAGGGGGCCGCCGCCATGCCCATCCTGGTGGCCGGCGAGTGCTGCCTGGCGCTGCTGGGCGTCGTGTGCGCGATCCTGAACGCGGCCGGGCGGACGCGGGCCACGTTGTCATTCGTCGCGCTCACCGTCGCGGTCGGGGCTGCCGCGGCGGCGATCCTGGTCCCCGCCGCCCCCGTCGGCGCGCCGATGCTGCGGGCCGCGGCGACGGCGACGGCGCTGGGGATGGCGGTCGGGTTCGTGGCCGCCATCGTCTACGTCCGGGCTCGGCTGGGCGGATCGCCGCCCGGCGGGACGATCGCCCGCGTCGCCGGTGGCGTGGCGGCCGGGGTTGCCGTGGCGCGCATCCTGCCCGCCCACGGCAAGATCCTGGGTCTCGCCGCCTTCGCGCTGGCGGCCGTGGCCTATCTGGTCGTGCTGTTCGCGGCCGGGGAGCTGGGACCGGCGGACCGCGCCAAGCTCGCGCGCATGCTGCGGCGGTCGTAGGTCGGAACGGCCGTGGCACACGCAGACGATCCCGCGACCGACGAGGCGTTCGAGCTGGCGCCCGCGATGATGGGCATCGTCGAGCTGACTGACGACGGCGACATCCTGCACGTGCGCGACAATCGCGCGACCTGTGCCTTCTTCGGGCTGCAGCCAAACGAGACCGTGAATCGACGGGCGACGGAGATGGGGGCGACCGCCGAGGTGGTCGACATCTGGCTGCGCCACTATCGCGCCAGCGCCGCTTCCGGCCGGCCCGTACGCTTCGAGTATGCCGACGGCGCCGGCGACACCTGGCTGCAGGTGGTCGTCGGGCAGATGGGGGTCGGTCCCGCCGGCAAGCCGCGGTTCATGTACGTCGCGGACGATGTCACGGCCCGCAAGCGCGCGGAGCGACTGGCCGCCGAGGCCGCCGTGAGGGCGGCCGCCGAGCAGCAGGCGGCCGAACACATGCACCAGGACCTGCGCCGCCGCACCCAGCGGCTCGAGACGATGTTCCGCGAGAACCTGATCGGCAACATGACCTGGCGGCTGCGCGACGGCGACGTGACCTCGGCCAACGACGCCTTCCTGGACATCGTGAGGTACACGCAGGCCGACGTCGCGGCCGGGCGTCTCTCGTGGCGGGAGCTGACGCCGTCCCAATATCTGGAGAGCGATCGCGAGAAGGTGGACGAGCTGATCCGAACCCGGCGGCATCCGCCCTACGAAAAGGAATACTTTCGCAGCGACGGGTCGCGGGCGCCGGTGCTGGTGTCGTCGGCGCTGTTCCCGGACTCGGACGACGAAGGGATTTCGTACGTCGTCGATCTGACGCCGGTGAAGGCAGCCGAGCGGCGCATCCGCGACCTGCTCGACGAGGTCACCGCCGCGTCGCGCGCGAAGGACGAGTTCATCGCCACCCTGGCGCACGAGCTGCGAAACCCGCTGGCGCCCATCCGCAACGCGGTCCAGATCCTCCGGGCGCGCGGCCCGACCGACCCGGCGCTGGTCCGGCAGCGCGACGTCATCGACCGCCAGGTGCAGCACATGGCGCGGCTGCTGGAAGACCTCCTGGACGTGTCGCGCATCTCACGCGCGAAGCTGGAGCTGCGGCGGGAGGTCGTCGACCTGGGCTCCGTCATCGAGGCCGCCATCGAGACCAGCCGCCCGCTGATCGAGGCCGCCCACCACGAGCTGCGGGTCCACGTGCCGCGCGGCGAGCTCTGCATCGACGGCGATCCCATCCGGCTGGCCCAGGTGTTCGCGAACCTGCTGAACAACGCCGCCAAGTACACGCGCGACGGCGGCCTGATCGAGCTGACGGCCCGCCTGGAGGGGCCGCACGTGATCGTGTCGGTTCGCGACAACGGCATCGGGATCGCGCCCGAGATGCTGCCGACGGTGTTCGACATGTTCGCGCAGGCGGAGCCGGCCGTCGGGCGCGCCCAGGGCGGGCTGGGGATCGGCCTGTCGCTGGTGAAGGGTCTCGTCGAGCTCCACGGTGGGACCGTCCGCGCGCACAGCGACGGCCCGCAGCGCGGGAGCGAGTTCACCGTCGCGCTGCCGTTCGTGACCGCGCCCAGGCGGCCGGAGCACGAGCCGGCCGACCCGCTGGGCGCGGCTCGCCACCGCGTGCTGGTCGTCGACGACAACGCGGACAACGCCGACAGCCTGGGCGAGCTGCTGCAGCTGATGGGCAACGAGGTGCGAGTCGCCTACGACGGGGAATCGGCGCTGACCGCCGTCGCCGAGTTCCGGCCCACGGCGGTCCTCCTGGACCTCGGCATGCCGCGCATGAACGGCTACGACGTCTGCCGCCGCATCCGCGAGCGCGCGGGCGGGGACCACATCCTGATCGTCGCCATGACCGGCTGGGGCCAGCCCGAGGATCGCCGCCGCACCGAGGCGGCCGGCTTCGATCGCCACCTGGTCAAGCCCGTCGACCCGGCGGCGGTGATGAAGCTGCTCGCCGACCAGCCGATCAGGTAGCCGCGCGGCCGGCTACTGGTGCCGGGGCGCCGCGTGCACGGACGCCGTCGCGCCGCGCTTGAACACGACCACCGCTACCGCGCCGCCCAGGATGACGGTTCCGATGAGCGCGCCGATGAGGAAGCTGCGCGCCGGACGCGCGCCGGCCGTGCGGTTGGTGGGGATCGTCCGCGACGTGTCCTG
>CAZPUH010000430.1:0-5366 GCA_964589215.1 uncultured Myxococcales bacterium
CGGTGTAACCAGGTAGGACTTCCGCTCAGATGTCCGCAGCCGAGCGGACATCGGGGCAGCCCCCCTCGCTTTCAGGAGAGCTTAGATGTTTCACCTCCGGCTTCTTTCGGCCCTCTCTTTGTGTGCGTTCTTCGCGGCTGGATGCCCGGCGCCCTATCGCGGCGGGTCCAGCGGCACCGGCGGCAGCCACGGCATGGCCACGGGCGAAGGCGGTACAGGGGCCACGACCGACGGCGGCGGCACAGGCGGCCCCGCGTCGGGCAGCGGCGGCAGCGGCGAGCAGATCCTCACCGGCAACGGCGGTAACGGCGGACCGGACGGCGGCTCGTCGACCGGGACCGGCGGCGCGCCGGTGAAGATGGCCTGCGGCTCGGCGACCGGCGACCCGCTGCCGTACACGTCCGGTTACACCGCGGACCCGACCAACCGGTCGAACGCCATGACCGTGTCGACGATGATGAACAACGACGAGCGCTCCCAGCAGATGGCAGGGCTCAAGCTGTCGAGCGCCAACTACAACGTCTTCAATCAGGAAGACAACACGAACCGCGGCGTGCGCGGGTGGTACTTCCGCGACGGACCGCGCGGCGTGAACCTGAACGCCGACGGCGACGGCAAGAGCGACTTCTCGACGGCCTTCCCGGTCGCCATCGCGCGCGGCGCCGCGTTCGACGTCGACCTCGAGTACAAGATCGGACAAGCGATCGGCGACGAGATGCTGGCCTCGGGCAACACGATGATGCTGGCGCCGACGGTCAACATCCTGCGCCACCCGGCGTGGGGGCGCTCGCAGGAGACCTACGGCGAGGACGTCTTCCAGCTTGGACGCCTCGGCAGCGCGTTCGTCGTCGGCCTGCAGCAGTACATGGCCGCCTGCGTGAAGCACTACGCCGCCAACAACGTCGAGGACGGCCGCGGCACCGCGACCGCTGTGATCGACGAGCAGACCCTGCGCGAGAAGTACGGGCGCCACTACGAGATGATCGTCGACGAGGGCGGGGCAGCCTCCGTCATGGCGGCGTACAACGCGATCAAGGTGACCAGCGCCTCCGGCAGCGTCATCGAGTCGAACAAGTCGACCGTCAACAAGGTTCTGCTGACCGACATGCTGCGGACGGAGTTCGGCTTCCAGGGCTTCGTCCTCACCGACTGGTGGGCCATGAACGGCAGCGGCGCGCCGCCCTGCTGCAACCCGGGCAGCGCCGCCGACTCGCTGACCAAGGCCGCCGTGAACGCGGGTCTCGATATGGAGCTCCCCTGGCGATACAACTACCTCGAGCTGCCGAACCTGGTGACGTCGGGCGGCCTGCAGGCGTCGCAGCTCATCACGTCGACGGCGCGGATCCTCGAGCAGAAGTACCGGTTCCACGCCGACAAGATCAGCGGCTATGGCCTGAAGACGCCGTTCACGAACCTGGACGGAAACTCGTCGATCCAGAAGAACGACCAGAAGGACCCCGCCATCGGGATGAGCCACATCGACGTGGCGGAGCTGGCGGCCGAGGAAGGGGCGGTGCTCCTCAAGAACGACAAGGGCGTTCTGCCGCTCGACCGGGCGACAATGAAGAAGATCGCCGTCATCGGCGCCACGGTTTCTTTCTCGATCCAGTCGACGAACGGACAGGACTGCAAGGGGAACAATCCCTACTACGGCGGCGGGGACTGCAGCATCAGCTTCGCGACCAACGTCCGCACGGGTGACGTCGGGTCCAGCCGCGTCTTCTCCGATCCCGCCAAGAGCGTGGGGCCGACCGCCGGCATCGCGGCCGCGGCCGGCAACGGCGTCACCGTCAAGAGCTACACCAGCGCCAGCGCCGCGATGAGCGACGGCTTCGACGTCGCGATCGTCGTGGCCGGCCTGACCCCCGGCGACGAGGGCGAGGAGTACACGGGCGCCGGCGACCGCACGACGGGCGGCATCAACTCGACCAGCCACACCGTCGCGCTGGGCCTGGACCCGAAGGTCAACCCAGGCACGCAGGACAAGCTGATCCAGCAGGTGGCGGCCATCGGCAAGCCGACGATCGTGGTGCTGGAGGCCGGCGGCATCATCGACATGTCCGCCTGGTACGGCAGCGTGCAGGCGGTGGTGATGGCCTGGTACCCGGGCATGGCGGGCGGCACCGCGCTCGGCCGCCTGCTGTTCGGCGACGCGAACTTCAGCGGCAAGCTGCCGGTCACCTGGGACACCAAGCCCGCCGACTGGCCGACGTTCTCGAACAGCGACGGCAGCGCGGTGATGGACTACTGGGTCGGCTACCAGCACTTCGACCACGCCGGCATCAGCCTCGACCCGGCGCAGGGCTCCTTCCCGTTCGGGTACGGCCTCTCGTACACGACGTTCAGCTACGACAACCTGCAGGTGCCGTGCACGACCGTGAAGCCTGACGGCGTCGTGCCGGTGCAGGTCGACGTCCACAACCAGAGCCCGGTCGCCGGCAGCGAGACCGTGTTCCTGTTCGTTCAGTACCCGGACACCACCGTCACCAACCGCTCGGGCACCACCTACAAGGAGCTGAAGGGCTTCTACCGTGTGGCGCTCGAGGGGAAGGGGAAGACCGGCGACGCCAAGCGCATCACGATCCCCCTGCGCGTGAAGGACCTGAAGTACTGGAACACCGCGATGCAGGGGTGGGCGATCGAGCCCAAGACCGTCAAGGTCATCGTCGCCCCCAATGCCGGCGCGGTGTCGACGCCTTGCGCGAACGGCATGAACGCCGGCTGCTCGCTGTCCGACACCTTCATGGTCACCCAGTAACCCCAGAGACGAGAGTCGACGAATGAACTCGCCCCGCATGCAGCTCGGAGTCCGCCGGAAGCTCAACTGGATCGTGGTCGCGGCGCTGGTGGCGTGGACGGGCGCGGGGGTGGCGCGCGCGGAGGACGATCCCTTCGCCGAAGCCGCCCCGGCCTCGGTGCCGTCGAAGTCGAACGTGCCGCCGGCGCCGGCCTCGTCGCCCGCCGAACCCGCGGCGGCCATCGCGCCGGGCGTCGTCGAGCAGCTGCCCGCGTCGGCGTATCCGGAGCCGGTGACGCGAGGCCTTTACGGCGGGCCGCTGTGGCTGGACATGCAGGGTCTGCAGTGGCCGTACATGCCGAAGAGCGGCGTCGGGATCTCCGGCTACGGCTGGATCGACGGCAACTACCGGCTGATCCGCAGCGGCAACCCGGGCATCTCGCCGGAGTTCAAGGAGCTGCTGGATCAGGGGCGGTTCCTGCTGCGCGTGACGCCGACCTACACCGTCGGAACCTGGTTCGTGCAGGCCCAGGCCGAGATCGTCGCCAACACCAACCAGGTCGACGTGCAGCCGGCGCCCAGCATCGTGGGCGCCGACGACGTCTGGGTGCGCACGGGCGAGTGGAACTCGTGGGACGTGACCGTCGGCCGCATGCAGGGCTTCGACGTCTACCCGCTGGGCATGGGTTTGGACCTCAACACCTACGAGCGCCTGGGCGCCTTCGACCCGTCGTTCACCGGCAGCCCCAACGGCTACGGCCGCGTGCCCGCGCTCTACAACGCCGAGTACCTGTTCTATCGGCCGGGCGGCACCTCCGCGTCGCGCGTGAGCGACGTGGCGCTGCACCTCTACCCGATCGCGCCCCTGCGCATCGAGATCCTGGGGCAGTTCGGCGACGACGGCGTCAACAACGTCGTCGGTGCTCGGCCGGCCGCCATCTTCGACCTCGGCTACCTCAAGCTGCGCGGCGCGCTCGAGTACCAGTACCGCTTCGCCGAGGATCCGGCCCCTTCTGCCACCAACACGATCAGCAGCCGCGGCGGCGCGGGCTCCGCGCAGGTGGTGCTCGCGCCTTACGTGGAGGCGGGGCTGAACTTCGGCGCCGCCGTCATCGACGCGACCGGCCCGCTGGGACCGGACCAGAGCCAGTCGGGAAACCGACTCAGCTACGGCGGCTTCATCGACCTGGTGCCGCTGCCGCTGGTGGTGCCCAACCTGATGCTGGGCGGCGGTCTCAACTACGCTACCTTCCACAACCTGATCAAGGACGCCGACACGAACTTCGAGCGCTCGACGAACCTTCAGTGGTACGTGGCCGTGCAGTACCTGTTCTACAAGCAGCTCTACGTGAAGTTCGTGGGCGGATACGCCAAGTCCCACTTCGAGAACAAGGCGACCACGTCGCCGTACGACGACGACATGTTCAGCTTCCGCGTCCGCGTGCAGTACCTGTTCTGATCGGGCGAGCGTGTTTCACGCGCGCCCGCGCGGTGTTTCGGGATCGCCAGGAAAACCTACATGGCGCACAAAGAAACACAACGAATTACAATTCGATGACATTTGCGGCTCTAACATGCCGACATGTCGATTTCGAGTGTGGTGCTCGGGACTTATCTGGGCGTCCTGCTGGTCCTGGCTCTCTACGGGTTCCACCGCTCCTCGCTGGTCTGGCTCTACTACCGCAACCGGCAGAACCGCCCGCGCCCCGCGGGGCGCTTCTCGGACCTGCCGGCCGTCACCGTGCAGCTGCCGCTGTTCAACGAGATGTACGTCGTCGAGCGACTGCTGGACGCCGTGGCCACCATCCGCTACCCGCGTGACCGATTCCAGGTCCAGGTGCTGGACGACAGCACCGACGAGACGCAGGAGATCTGCAAGCGCAAGATCGCCGAGCTGGCCCGCAAGTTCCCCGAGCTGGAGATCGAGTACATCCATCGGGTCGACCGCACGGGGTTCAAGGCCGGCGCGCTTCAGAACGGCCTGCGCACCGCCAAGGGCGAGTTCATCCTGATCTTCGACGCCGACTTCCTGCCGCTGCCCGACATCCTGGATCGCTCGATCGACCACTTCACCGACCCGCGCGTCGCCGTCGTGCAGTGCCGCTGGGAGCACGTGAACCGCGACTTCTCGGCGCTGACCGAGGTGCAGGCGTTGATGCTCGACGGCCACTTCATCATGGAGCACGCCGGCCGCAACTGGTCGGGGCGCTTCTTCAACTTCAACGGGACGGCAGGCCTGTGGCGTCGCGCCGCGATCGCCGACGCCGGCGACTGGCAGCACGACACGCTGACGGAGGACATGGACCTGTCCTACCGCGCCCAGCTGCGCGGCTGGAAGTTCGTCTACCTGCCCGAGATCGCCGCGCCCGCCGAGCTGCCGGTCGAGATGTCGGCCTTCAAGGCGCAGCAGTTCCGCTGGGCCAAGGGCTCCGTCCAGGTCGCGAAGAAGCTGCTGCCGACCATCCTGCGCTCGAACGTCGGCTTCGCGCAGAAGTCCGAGTCGGTCTTCCACCTGACCAACAACCTCGCATACCCGCTGCTGCTGCTGCTGTCGATCCTGCTGCTGCCGAACCTGGCGCTGCGGTCGCACCACGGCTGGCGCGAGGTGCTGATGATCGACCTGCCGCTG